>JAPLED010000084.1 GCA_026391475.1 Bacteroidia bacterium
TGATAGCACTTCGAACGTAGGAATGTTAAATAACAGTATTCCAAATATATAGTCTGACAATCAATTACATTCTGAGGAAAGGTATGCCCAAATAGAAGATTCTGAGCTAAAAGTAAACTCTGTTATGAAAATATCAGGGTAAAATCCAGACAAAAATAAAAAAATCTCATCTCAAAAACTAAATCACGAGTCCCGGCAAAATAATGACAAGCTCAAAAGTCAATTTTTATGTTTAATTTTAAGTTTATGAATTAATCAGGTTAATATTCTTTTTATCATAATGGGGAAAAAGGCTGAGCCATTTCGTCGGGTATTGATAACGGGGCCTCAATGTTAAATTTGCTGTTCTTGTAAGTTTTAGGAGAATCTTTTTCGATAAGCCGGCCAATAATGCGCTCCCCGCTGATACTGCTTCCCTCGTAAACCTCTGCTACCTTTGTTGACAATGTTCCTGAAAATGCCGAGGAATTGTGAAAGACAGTCAGGTTACTTACCCTGGCAGTCCCTATCATTTGTCCAAATACAATTAAATCATCCACAACGACTTCACCTGTTAATCGGGAATCCACACCTAATGTCAAAGTTCCGCTTACAATAAGATTACCCGAAAATATCCCGGTTATTCTCAGATTGCCTTTGAACGAAAAATATCCCTTTCCCGAATTAAGGATGGCAGTATTGTCAGGAAAATTATTAGGGTTGTGGGGGTGAATATTTTCCTTTTCCATGATTGCTATATTATTTTTCAGATCAGGTTCGATATTAATTCGAACACCAACACTTCATTAATCAAAATTATTAAAAGGCTCCTCTAAAAACTATTTTTTGATGCTGTTGTATAAAACAAATATACTGTTTGGTTTTCGAAAAACCTAATTTTACCCCCTTAATTTTTATATAATTAAATATCAGGTACATACAAGATTACGTCTTTCACGTCTGGACATACCTTTCTGGAAAAAAAATCATCTTAAATCCGTCTAAGATTCATCATAAATCCACCAAAACCTAGCGTAAACCTAGCATAAAACAAAAAACACCTACACAATTGAATGTGTAAGTGTTTGATTGTTTGTGGTAGCGAGACGGGGGAATGATCCCCGGACCTCATGATTATGAATCATGCGCTCTAACCAACTGAGCTATCTCGCCAATTGCGCTCTAACCTCCCGATAGCTATCGGGATGAGCTATATCGCCAACAAATATTTTTATTACTATCCCTTTTGCGGGTGCAAATGTAATCAGTTTGTTACAAATTAACAATAAGGTTTTTTAGTTTCAATATTTTTTCTATATTGCAGAAATAGTAAAGTATAAAGATAAATTTTAATAATGAGATTGAAGTTCGAATTGGAATACACTCTGAACTGTTCATCAAAAGTGCTCTTTTCACGGCTCAGCACACCAGAGGGATTAGGTGAGTGGTTCGCAGAGAATGTAAATGTGGATGGTGATCTCTTTACATTTTTCTGGAATGGTTCCGAATCGATAGCCCGGTTATCTGCCCTTAAGGAAAATAAACTGGTCAGATTCGAATGGTTAAACCTGGAAAATGAAGAAGAGAACTACTTTGAGTTCAGAATAAATATAGATGAACTAACCGGCGATCTCGCACTGATTATATCCGATTTTGCAGAAGCAGATGAAAAGGAAGATTCAATCTACCTTTGGGATTCACAGATTGCTGATCTGAAGAGATTATTAGGTATCTGATTTTTTTACTGTTCATTTTTTGCTCGCCTGAAATCCCTGTTACTTTCTTTGTCTTAAAACAAAGAAAGTAACCAAAGAATCCCGATAGCTATCGGGACAAGGCTGCAGATAATTTTGGGGTTCCTGTTTTTCAGTTTGCCCACGCAATACAACTCGTCGTCCTTCGTCCTCCTCAAACAGTATTGCTTACAACAAGCCCTCTCAGCAATCTTCAAAACAGTCGCTTCTTCCCAAAATTCTCTGAGGCCGTTTGAAATCCAAAAATATTCATGATAATACTGAATTTCATAAATGTCCGTGCGCAGGCAACGGCGCCTTTTCTTTCGTCCTTTCTTTTTGCGTAAAAAGAAAGGACAAAATAAAAAAATCAAGTAGTTTTGCACTACAAATGCAATCAGATAGTGAAGAAAGTTGACAGTTTTGTATTAAAATCATTTATAGGCCCCCTCATATTCACATTTTTCATTGTGCTTATCATCCTCATTTTACAGTTCCTATGGATGTATGTCGATGAGCTTGCCGGAAAAGGCCTTAATTTTAAAATACTTGCTGAGCTAATATACTATTTTTCGCTAACCTTCGTACCAATGGCACTTCCCCTGGCAATTCTCCTTGCCTCCCTTATGACATTCGGAAATATGGGGGAATTCAGTGAACTCTCTGCCTTGAAGTCTTCAGGGATACCACTTCAGAGAATAATGCGACCATTAATTGTCCTCATCGGTTTCGTTGTTGTTATGTCTTTCTTTTTTTCAAATAATGTCCTCCCGTACGCAACTGAAAAAGCAAGAACTCTTCTCTTGGATATTCGCCGTAAGAAACCTGATATTAATATTCAGGCCGGTACATTCTATAACGGAGTGCCTGATTTCAGCATTAAAATAACTACCAAAGATCCGGTGACCAACCGCCTCAACAATCTTATAATCTACGATCATCGCGACAGAAGGGGCAATACCTCAGTGATTTTAGCTGACTCAGGCTATATGAAAACAACTCCTGACGGAACCGGCCTGATTATGATTCTTTATAACGGCTATTCTTTCAATGAGATAGAAGAGAAAAATGTGAGCGCCGCTTCCAGAAAGTATCCATCGAGAAAAGACTATTTTAAAGAGCAGACCATAGTGATCCCGCTTACCGGATTTGATCTGGAACGAAGTGAAGATGGTCTTATTAAATTTGGTGCATCTATATTAAATATTTCACAATTAACCCTTTACATAGATTCCCTTAATAAAAAGTATAATGAAAAAATCATTAATCAATTCAAAGAATTCAATAACACAAAAATTTATTACGAACGAAACTACATGCCAAATTTTGCGATCCAGGACGGCAACTCTGACACTTTAAAAAAATTTAAGGAATTTAACACGAAAGTCCTGTTTGATTCTCTTACAATATTTGAAAAAAGAACAGTGCTGGCAAAAGCTATTGAAAACCTTAAAGATGGAAACAGTTTCCTGGCCGAGAAAAATGAATCGCTCCATTATGAAGTCAAGGGTATCAAAACGTATGAAGTGGAATGGAACAAGAAACTGACTATGTCTTTTGCATGTCTTGTTTTCTTCTTCATAGGAGCCCCTCTTGGTGCCATCATCAGAAAAGGAGGGCTTGGCACCCCGGCTGTTATTTCGATCTTTTTCTTTGTTATCTATTATGTCATTTCCATTTCGGGACAAAAACTGGTGGAAGAGGATGTTGTGGGTACATTTGCAGGAATGTGGGCAGCCTCATATATTTTATTACCAATCGGTATTTATCTTACATATAAAGCTACTACAGATTCTGTGATAATGAACATTGACACATATCTTTCGTTCTTCAGAAAGATCTGGGACTATTTATACAGGATTAGCATAAACGATAAACGCAGGGATTCTGTATCGGACTAATTATTTTGTTAAAATGAATGATATTAAACTGAATACTATCGACGAGGCTATTGAAGATATTAAGAGGGGAAAACTTTTAATTGTTGTTGATGATGAAGATCGTGAGAATGAAGGTGATTTCATCTGCTCTGCTGAGCTTATTACTCCCGAAATCGTTAATTTCATGGCCAAACATGGCCGAGGACTTATCTGTGCTGCTCTGCCGGAAGAGAGATGCGAAGAGCTTGATCTGGATCTTATGGTAGGGACAAATACCTCACTGCACGAAACACAGTTTACTGTCTCCGTCGATTTACTGAACGAAGAAACGACTACAGGAGTATCAGCCAAAGACAGGTCCCTCACAATTAAGGCACTTGTTGATCCGGCAACAAAGCCATCTGACCTGGGACGACCCGGACATATATTTCCCCTGAAAGCAAAAGCAAAAGGGGTACTTAGAAGGGCTGGCCATACTGAGGCTGTTGTTGATCTCACACGTTTTGCCGGTCTCCGGTCAGGAGGCGCCCTCGTTGAGATAATGAATGATGATGGGTCAATGGCAAGGTTAGAGGATCTGGAAAAGATCAGTAAAAAATTTGGAATCAAGATAGTTGCTATTAAAGACCTTATCACATATACTCTTGAAAGAGATTCTATTATAGAGAAGGGAGTAAGGGTCAAACTACCAACCAGTAAAGGCGATTTTGAGTTTATTCCTTTCCGTCAGACAAGTAATGGCCTCGAGCATGCAGCACTCGTAAAAGGTGCATGGACAAAGGACGAACCGGTTCTGGTCAGACTTCATTCCTCCTGCTTCACAGGTGATATTTTCGGTTCAATGAGATGCGACTGTGGTTCTCAGTTACAAAAAGCTATGGAGATGGTTGAAGCTGAGGGAAAAGGGGTGGTCATTTATCTAAGCCAGGAAGGAAGAGGAATTGGTCTTCTGAACAAGATAAGAGCCTACAGGCTTCAGGATGAAGGGATGGACACAGTGCAGGCTAACCTGAAACTTGGATTCGGTGAAGATGAAAGAGATTATGGGGTAGGCGCCAGCATTATGCGGGAACTTGGCCTTGGGAAAGTGCGTCTGATTTCCAATAACCCTGTCAAAAGAGCAGGATTGGAAGGTTACGGGATTAAAATTGTTGAAACAATCCCTCTTGTAATTAAACCAAATCCCTATAATAAATTTTATCTCGAGACTAAGGCAAATAAAATGGGGCATAACCTTACATGCTATAAAAATATTGTTAAGGATTGATATTTTTATCAGGTTTATATGATAATATACCATTTATGAAGAATCTCAGGATAGTATTTATGGGGACACCTGAATTTGCTGTGGAAACACTTGGCTCATTGCTTATGAATGGTTTTAATGTCATCGGTGTTGTAACTGCCCCCGACAAACCATCAGGAAGAGGCAGAAAAATAAGTAAATCCCCTGTTAAAGAATTTGCTGAATTCAGTTGCCTGCCTATCTTGCAACCAGACAACCTGAAAGATGCAGAATTTATTTCCGAACTGAAAAAGCTTAATGCCGACCTGTTTATTGTTGTCGCCTTCAGAATGCTCCCTGAAGTTGTATGGAAACTACCTGCAATCGGTACAATTAATCTTCATGCATCACTACTGCCAAACTACCGTGGAGCTGCTCCTATAAACCATGCTATTATCAACGGAGAGACCATGACAGGAGTGACAACATTTTTCATTGATGAAAAAATAGATACCGGAAACATTCTGGACAGGGAAGAGGTACATATATTTCCTTTTGAAAATGCCGGAGATCTTCACGACCGTCTTATGAAACATGGAGCCAGGCTTGTTATTAAAACACTTGCTGATATTGCTGAAAACAAGATCAGACCTATACCTCAGACAGTTCTTTTGAAACCAGGAGAATCGCCGAAGCAGGCTCCCAGGATCCACCCGAATGACTGTATTATAGACTGGAATAATGACCCTGTAAAAATTCACAACTTCATCAGGGGTCTTGCCCCCTACCCATGCGCTAGATCATTCTTCAAAAACGATTTGACAACTCATTTATTTAAAGTCTTCGAAAGCCAACCGGAAATTGAGAAACACATGTTTAAACCCGGACTGATAATCTCTGATGGGAAACATTTTATAAGGGTTGCCTGTAGGGATGGATTTATAAGTATCACCAGTCTGCAACTTGAAGGAAAGACCAGGATGAATACTGTCGAATTCCTCAGAGGATTCAGAATAACTGATTTTGCTATTCCGGCTGGTACACAGGTTTAATACTTCTTAACCAGATCTTTCTGCCGGCTTCAGGCTCGGTACCCTCTGACATCCTGTTCATCTCATAAAGACTTTTCAGTTTTATCCCATAACGCTGTGAAATCAAGTACATTGTATCTCCTTCTACACTATTATGGTATTCATTACCTGATTCGGCCTTTTCCTTTTTATGTTTAAGATATAGTATCTGTCCCGGGACGAGTTGAAAATCACTGTTGAGATCATTATATTTTGGCAGTTCCCATTTCAGCAGCTGGAACTCCTTTTCAAGTTTCTCTCTGGTATCTCCGTCTTTGACAATTATATATTGTATCCTGTTATTTTCCATAACTCTCGGAACACGTGCCCGAACTGCAATGTTCCCATTTGTAAGAGTCACAGGCTTCTCATTACTATTCGTATTCTGAACAGGAACAGACTCTTGCACAGGAACTGTTGTTTGTGGGGGCAGATTAGTGGATTTGTACCCGAGATCTAAATTCCAGAGGCTATTCTCCTCGATTTTTCTGATCAGCATATTTGCATAATCGGGGTTTGTGGCATACCCGGCTTTCTTCAGTCCCCGGGCCCATGCTTTATAATCTGTAGGATCAATATCAAAAAGAAACCTATACCGTGATCCGGTTTTCAAAAATTCGGAATGATCATAAAATGACTCCTCGGGCTTGCGGTACTTCCTGAAGCACTCCTTTCTTTTGTCATCATTATGACGTATTGTTGGACCGGTCCAGTCATCGTGACATTTGATACCAAAGTGGTTATTTGCCTTGAGAGCAAGAGTACTGCGTCCGAAGTCAGATTCAATCATGCCCTGGGCAAGTGTAATACTGGCAGGAATCCCGGTTCTCTTCATCTCGCTTACAGCAATATCTTTATATAGGTAAATATAATCCTCCGCCGATAGTCCTGCAACAGATGTTGAAGCAACCGGTTTATATGCTGTGCATGAAAACAGACCTGAAATTAAAGCCAGTTGAAGAATCAAAAGTAACTTGTTGGACATTTCAATTATGTTTATGACAAAAATAGGAAAAAATAAGTGCCTAGAGTGCCTAAAGTACTTAGAGTGCCTAAAGTTAGGAGAACTTAAAGTTTTTTGTCTTCATAACTTTAGGCATTTTAAGCACTTTAGGCACTCCCAACTTTAATACACTTATTGCCAAAAAGTTACTAATCATTATAACTTAACCTATTTATAAACAATAATTACTACATTTGTAACCCTTACTGAATAAGAGTGTTATGATAAGAACAAATAATATTTCATTTTCATACAAAGAATTTGAAAAACCTGAAGAGTTAAATACTGATGATCTGAAACTTGTTTTCGCTGCAAGAGAAACAGCCTTAAATGCTTATGCTCCCTATTCAAAATTCAGAGTCGGAGCAGCGATCAGATTGGAGAGTGGTACAATAGTCCGTGGAGCAAATGTTGAAAATGCTGCATTCCCTTCAGGTATATGCGCGGAGAGAAGCGCCCTTTCCAACTTCATATCAAATCACCATAATGATAAACCCGTAGCGATTGCTATTGCGGCCATGACAGAAGATGGTCTGACCGACGAACCGGTTCCTCCATGCGGAAATTGCCGCCAGGTAATTGCTGAAGAGGAGTCAAGAACCGGAAATCAGATAAGGATAATTCTCTCGGGGAAAAACAAAACAATGATTATTGACAGCATAAGCAGCCTTCTTCCGTTGCAATTCAATAAAAAGAATATGAAGGTCAGTCTTCCCTGACAATCAGCTGGAAGCCTGCTCCATGGATATTTTTAATATTCAAAGCCGGATCGTCCGATAAAAACTTTCTTAATTTCGTAATATAAACATCCATGCTCCTGGCCGTAAAATAATCATCAGTTCCCCATATCTTTTTCAGAGCCATCTCCCTGCTGATCAATGCATTCGGATTAATTGCAAGTAATTCAAGCAACTGTGCCTCTTTCGGTGAGAGTTTCTTTTCATCATCTCCAAAAGTAAGTGTCCTCAGTTTGGAGTTGAAAACAAACTTTCCGATCTCATAGATATCTTTTGTACCGGTTTGAAAATCGCGTCTGGAAAGTATTGCTTTTATCTTTGCCAGAAGTATATCAGTATCAAATGGTTTAGTAATATAGTCATCCCCTCCTACTCCATAGCCTTTAAGAACATCTTCTTTCAGTTTTTTTGCAGTAAGGAAAATGATCGGGACCTCATTGTTTATCTGCCTTATCTCATTCGCAATTGTAAATCCGTCAACATGCGGAAGCATAATGTCGAGAATGCAGATATTAAAGAGCCCTTTTCTGAAATGATCAAGAGCATATTTGCCATCGTCAACCCACTCAACAGAGTAGTCGTTTATTTCGAGGTATGACTTCAGAACCGATCCAAAGCTCAGGTCATCCTCAACAAGAAAAATCTTAACGGATTTATTGCTCATTTTTAGTTCTCCCAGTTAAATGGTAAAAATATATCGAACCGGCTTCCCTTACCGGGTTCGCTGAAAACAGTAATATTGCCTCTATGGGCATCAATAATAGCCCGTGCATAATTTAAGCCGAGGCCAAATCCCTTAACATCATGTATGTTACCGGAGCTCTGCCGGTAGAACCTTTCAAATATTTTGCTCTGAACTGCTTTTGTCATCCCAATACCTTTATCCTCAACAGATAAAATTAATCCTTTTTCGCTGTTTTTTGTTTTAATTGTTATTTCCGGTGATTCAGGTGAATATTTTATTGAGTTGTCAAGAAGGTTATTAACAAGATTTGTCAGGTGCTCACTATCGCCATAAACCACAGGTTCAGAGGCTTCCAAATTAAGATTGATTTTTCCGTTTCGTTGCTGAACCTGTATATCAATGGTATCAATTGCATGTTCAATAATTGAATGCATTGAGACATTTTCAAATCTGAATTCAATCTCCTTTTTATCGAGTGAAGCTATCTGCAGGATTGTTTCAACTTTTTTATTCATCCGGCTGTTCTCTTTTTTGATCATGCTGATGAAATGCCTGATACTGACCTCATCTTTAATAACTTTAGGATTGGTTATAGTATCTGCAGCAAGCGAAATTGTGGCAATCGGGGTCTTAAACTCGTGCGTCATGTTGTTAATGAAATCTGATTTCATCTCCGAAATCTTCTTTTGCCTGATAATAAAATACAGACTAAGTGCAAAAGTCGCCAGAATGAATAATGAGAAGAGCATCGAGCCTCCAAGAATCCAGGCCATTGATCCGAGCACATAATTGGCGCGCTCAGGAAAAATTACTGACAGAATAAGGTCCTGTCTTATAATATTATCGGGAAATAACCTGACCATATAATTGCTCTTCAGAAAATCATTTTTTTGCGATTTTTTTATTGTCCCATCCTGAACTATTCCGTCTTTGATTATTGCATATTCATATGGAGTCTGTACTCCTGCAAATGCCAGCGATCGCTTAAGTGTATATTCAATCTCCTTATTATCAAGCTCAAGAGTCTTTTCCCACTGGTAAATCTCCGATATCATCTGGTCGCTCATGTTCTGAAATTCGCTTGATCTTTTTTTCACCCAGTCGAGAAATTCGTTCTGCCGGATATATACTGCTTTTGAGTTTTTATTCACATCCTCTCCTCTCTTCACAATTTTCATTTTACCAGATTCATCCGGGGCAGCGATGATAAAAGATATGGAGTCTGAAACAACTGAAGTATCCCCATTAAATGTATAAGATTTGTTTACGGTTGTTACTTTTCCTGAGTCAAAATTACCAGTAATCGTTTGATTGGTAACCCTTAAACTTATTTTATTTCCGGGGACAGAAGAGTAATTTCCGATACTCAGGTAGCCGGAAATATCGTTTGATGAGTCATTGAATGACAGTGGATCGGTAAGCATAAAATTGTTAAAGAAATTCATCTTCCTCGAAGACTCAATGGCATTTGCGGCATTATTAAGACTGACAATTACTGCGTTGTTGAAATTTTCATTCCTTATGCCTACTGCGTTCCGAATCCACACGGTCTGAACCCAGATAATGCCGATAATAGATAACAGCATCATAATGATTAGGCCGGTAAATTTCATCCTGTTCATTATACAAAATTATATTATTAAGTCGTCACTGAGGCAGTATTTAACTTTTCATTAACTCTAATTAACCTAATATTAACTGCAAGTTGTTGGCGTTAAAGTAATTTTGAACTTTTTATCAGGTTTTCCGGCTCATTTTTTTTATGCAATAGAATCCATAAAAACCGACCAGATATCGCCTTCAGGAAAATGGGCAGTAATCGAAACCGGTTCTTTTTTGACAGGATGAATAAACTCCAGCCTGCGTGCTAAAAGGCTTATGCCTCCATCTTCGTTTGACCGGGGAAAACCATATTTCAGGTCTCCTTTTATGGGACATCCGATTTTTGCCAGTTGTGCCCGTATCTGGTGGTGTCTGCCGGAATGAAGCTCAATTTCAAGCAGATAGAACCTTTCAGATCTTCCTTTCAATCTATAGGTTAAACTCGCCTCTTTTGACCCTTTAACCTCAGTATCATAAACATAACTTTTGTTTTGCGCCTCATTTTTTTTAAGAAAGTGGGTAATTGTAGCCTCATCTTCAGGAGGTCTCTCCTTTACAATAGCGAGATATGTCTTTTTAACCTGCTTCATTCTGAACATCTCATTAAGCCTTTCAAGGGCTTTTGATGTACGTGCATACAAAATGACCCCGCTTACCGGACGGTCGAGCCTGTGAATAACTCCCAGAAAAACTTCACCGGGTTTTTTATACTTCTCTCCAAGGTATTTTTTTACTTCAGTATCCAGGGAGATATCTCCTGTTTTATCACCCTGCGCCAGATCAGAAGATCTTTTATAAACAGCGATAATATGATTGTCTTCGTAAAGTATTTCAGCCATTTCAGATTCAATCAGTACTGCTCCTTTTCGTTCGGGAAGTTCTGTGATCTTACATCGGTAATATAAGCCTGTACAGCACCTTTAATCTCTGCATGAAGATTATGATACCTTCGAAGGAATCGCGGAGAAAATTCTTGTGTAATACCCAGCATATCATGAAGAACCAACACCTGTCCATCAGTCTTTCCTCCTGCACCAATACCTATTAATGGTATTTTCAGACTATTTGTTACCTCTTCCGCCAGCTTAGCCGGTATTTTTTCGAGTACTATCGCAAAACAACCGGTCTCTTCAAGTAATCTGGCATCCTCCATTAGCCGGCGGGCCTCCTCTTCTTCCCTGGCCCTGACTACATAAGTTCCGAACTTATGAATAGCCTGAGGTGTCAGACCAAGATGTCCCATTACTGGAATTCCGGCTGATAATATCCTTTCAATAGATTCAACTACCTGAAATCCACCTTCAAGCTTAACAGCATGCGCCCCTGTCTCTTTCATGATCCTTATCGATGAAGCCAGAGCTTCTTTTGAGTTGCCCTGATATGTTCCAAAAGGAAGATCCACCACAACAAGGGCTCTCTTAACAGCTCTTACAACAGAAGCAGCATGATAAATCATATTATCAAGTGTAATCGGCAGTGTAGTATCGTAGCCTGCCATTACGTTTGAGGCAGAGTCTCCTACCAGAATAACATCTATTTCTGCTTCATCAAGAATCTTTGCAATGGAATAGTCGTAAGCAGTCAGCATTGCAATCTTCTCACCTTTGAGCTTCATCTCATTCAAAACATGAGTAGTAACCCTTTTAACAGATTTATGTATCGACATAATTATAAATGTGTTAATTACAGTTGCCAAAGTTACAGATTTGTATCGGATGATGCATCCTGATAATTACATCTTTTTAATTTGGCAGCACTTATCACTCTCCCTGTCGTTTTGTCACATCGGAGTCTTAAAGGGAGTTAATTTTCTGCATGTTTCGTTAAAACCCCTGAGTTCCCTCAAGGTGACTTGCCAATAACTAATTAACTATATGTTAGTTATAACCCCCCTTCAGGGGGGCAGGGGGGTAAAACTCCTGATAGAAAAGCCTGTTAAGGACCCTCTTGAAACTCAAATAGCATATCTTCCATGGTGCCATATTTACATAAAAACAAGAAATAATTTTAATGGCATAATCATTGCTTAATCATAATATCAAATTGAAATTTTTTAAATTAATATAAAATGGGAAAAATAATTGGTATCGATCTGGGAACTACAAATTCATGCGTTGCAGTAATGGAAGGCAATGAGCCTGTTGTGATCCCTAACAGTGAGGGTAAAAGAACCACCCCTTCCATAGTTGCTTTTGTGGAGAATGGAGAACGTAAAGTAGGCGACCCTGCCAAACGACAGGCAATTATCAACGCAAAGAAAACCATTTACTCGATTAAAAGATTTATGGGGGAGACTTATGATAAGGTTACAAAAGAGATAAAAAGGGTAACCTATACCGTTGTTAAAGGTGATAATAATACTCCGAGGGTGAAAATTGATAACCGCATGTATTCTCCTCAGGAGATCTCTGCAATGATTCTTCAGAAGATGAAGAAGACTGCCGAAGATTATCTGGGACAGGAGGTTACTGATGCAGTTATAACAGTTCCGGCATATTTCAGCGATTCACAGCGTCAGGCAACAAAAGAGGCAGGTGAGATTGCAGGGTTGAATGTTAAAAGGATCATTAATGAGCCTACTGCTGCTGCCCTGGCTTATGGTCTCGATAAAAAGTCAAAGGACCTTAAAATAGCTGTATTTGACCTTGGTGGCGGAACATTCGATATTTCGATTCTTGAACTTGGAGATGGTGTCTTTGAAGTTAAATCCACTAACGGGGACACCCATCTTGGAGGCGACGATTTTGATCATATGATCATTGACTGGATGGCTGAAGAGTTTCTTAAAGAAGAAGGCGTAGACCTTAGAAAAGATCCGATGGCATTACAGCGCCTGAAAGAAGCTGCCGAAAAAGCCAAAATTGAACTTTCCAGTGCAACAACCACGGAGATTAATCTCCCTTACATTATGCCTGTTGATGGAATTCCAAAGCATCTTGTAAAAACACTTACACGTGCCAATTTTGAAAAGATTTGTGATAAACTGATCCAGGCTTGTATCGAGCCGTGCAGGATCGCTCTTAAGGATTCAGGTCTTTCTGTGTCTGAAATCGATGAGGTTCTGCTTGTTGGCGGTTCTACTCGTACACCTGCGATACAACAGCTTGTTGAAAAATTCTTTGGACGGGTGCCTTCAAAAGGAGTTAACCCCGACGAAGTTGTGGCAGTCGGTGCAGCAATACAGGGAGGTGTACTTACCGGAGAGGTGAAAGATGTTCTTCTTCTTGATGTTACACCATTGTCACTGGGTATCGAAACAATGGGTGGAGTTATGACTAAACTTATTGAGTCAAATACTACCATTCCTACCAAGAAAACAGAGGTGTTTACTACGGCTGCCGATAGCCAGCCTTCTGTTGAGATCCATGTTCTCCAGGGAGAAAGACCGATGGCAACTGGTAATAAAACTATCGGACGATTCCATCTCGATGGTCTTCCTCCGGCTCCGAGAGGTGTTCCCCAGATTGAAGTAAGCTTTGATATCGATGCAAACGGTATTTTACATGCTTCAGCAAAAGACAGAGGTACCGGTAAAGAACAAAGAATAAGGATTGAAGCATCTTCCGGATTAAGTGATGATGAGATAAGAAGAATGAGAGAAGAAGCCAAGATCAACGCTGAAGCCGACAATAAGGCGAGAGAAAAAGTCGAGAAGATCAATACTGCCGACAGCATGATCTTTACAACCGAAAAACAGCTTAAAGAATTCGGCGACAAACTTCCTGCAGATAAAAAGCCGGCTATTGAAGATGCTCTCGCAAAGCTTAAGGAAGCTCACAAATCGCAGGATATTGAGGCGATCGACAAAGCTCTGGCTGAATTGAATTCAGTATGGCAGGTTGCTTCGGAAGAGATGTACAAAACTGCACAGAACACCGGTCAGCCTACATCACAACCCGGTTCTGAACAACCCGGGGATAACAACACCAAGTCGGGTAGTGAAGAGGTAACCGATGTTGACTTTGAAGAGGTAAAATAATATAAAACTTAGTACAAGATTTTAATAAAGAGAGGCTGAAGATATTTCAGCCTTTTTTTTACGTTTTATTCTGATCCTGTATTACAGTTTTTTATGATTTGCAGGATAATTTTTTGTACTTTTATATAAAATTTCGCGTTTCCTTAATATGAATCTGAAAATAATTACAATAGCCTCTCTGTTAGCCATTTCAGCTACGGCTACATGCCAGACTGAAACAGAAATTAATAAAACTGATCAGCAGGGAAGGAAACAGGGACATTGGATTAAAAAATATCCCAATAAATCTGTTATGTATGATGGGGTTTTTAAGGACGATCATCCTGTTGGTGAGCTCAGAAGATATTATGAGAATAATACTTTAAAGTCCTTACTGATATATAATGATAATGGCACTGAGGCAGTAGCAAGTATTTATCACCCGAATGGCTATATCTCCTCAAAAGGCAAATACGTCAACCAGATGAAAGAGGGGAAATGGCAATTCTTTTCCCTATCCATTAACGGGTACCTTATCTGTGAGGAACATTACTCCGGGAATCTCAAAAACGGTCCTTCAATGAAATTCTATCCCGACAGTACAGTTTCTGAAAAACTCACTTATATAAATGATATCAAACAGGGGGAATGGATCCAATACTATCCCAATGGTGCCATCTGCCTGAAATCAAATTATCTGAACGGCAAAATTAATGGCAGGTTTGAGGTCTGGTTTGTAAATGGGCAGATTGAATTTTCAGGACAATATAAAAATGATGCAAGGGATGGACTCTGGCATATCTATAATAATGACGGAATCCTGAAATATAAGTTAGAATACCTGGCAGGAGTTACAAAAGACCGCCAGTTGGATATTGATGAATCTGACTATTTGGACTTCCTTGAGAAAAACAAGGGAAAAATTGCCGATCCGGAAAAAACCGGAGTTATAAGGTAATGAAGGCTTTCAATCTTTTAACCTGAAAGGAATTGATCATGACTGAAAAACTGTCTTTAACGGAATTACAGTTGATCATAAGAGATTCTTTATATCTGGCTTTACCTGATATGTATTGGGTAATTGCTGAAATCTCAGAGATTAAGGAAAACAATGCCGGCCATTGTTACCTTGAACTAATTGAAAAACATCCCGAAGAGAAGAATGTCAGGGCACGGGCAAAAGCAATAATCTGGAGCAACCGTTACAGATTCCTTAAGTCATTTTTTGAAAATATTACCGGAGAATCACTAATGGAGGGGCTTAAGATACTGGTTAAAACAAAGGTTGAATATCATGAGTTATATGGATTGAGCCTGGTAATCACCGATATCGATCCTGCATTTACAATCGGTGAAATGGCAATGAAACGTCAGTTGGTTATAAAAAAGCTTGAGGAGGAAGGGGTATTTTCAATGAATAAGGAAATTGACTTTCCTGCTGTTCCTCAAAGAATTGCGATTATTTCTTCAAAGAATGCAGCAGGATATTCTGATTTTATCAATCAACTGACCGGAAATAGTTCCGGATATATTTTTTATACTGCATTGATCGAAACCGCAATGCAGGGGACAGAAACCGAACAAGGGGTAATAAGTGCTCTTGATAAGATTGCATTAAATTCCGATTTATTCGATCTTGTAGTAATTATAAGAGGTGGAGGCTCCCAGTCTGATCTCAGCTGGTTCGACAGTTACAACATTGCCTATCATGTTACCCAGTTCCCTTTACCTGTTATAACCGGCATAGGCCATGATAAGGATATGTCTGTCACCGATATGGTAGCAAACAGGGCACTAAAGACACCAACTGCAGTGGCCGATTTTCTTATCGATTGTGTAACCGGGGCAGAAAACCACCTTATTGAGGTGAGTTCTGAAATTACTGATATTTCAAGGATAATCATCGAAAAGAACAGAAACCGTATTGAAACATCCGGAATAAGACTGATACCTCTTTCCCGCATAATGATTTCGGAGATAAAAGACAGACTTTCCGGCAATATAATAGAAATCATAAATATTGGAAAAGAGCATATAATAAGAGCAGGTCTTGCTCCGGCAAATCAGGAATCAAGACTGGTTTCAGCAGTAAAATCTTTTTCGTCAGGCAAAAAATCGGTGCTTGAAAGAACAATTCAAAACCTTACTGACTTCACAACCAATGCTCTGGACAGAAATAATATCAGAGTAGCAGGATTAGGGAACACCCTGAGTATTCTAAAACCTGAAAATGTACTTAAGCGAGGGTATACAATAACCTCGTTCATAGGCAGGATATTAAAAAAGAGAGATCAGGTAAAAACAGATGATCTTATTGATACACAATTCAGTGACGGAGTAGTGAGAAGCAGAGTTGTAGAAAAGAATGGGTGAAGGGGAGAATGGGAGAAATTTATTTAGAAAGATCCCCTCCTGGGAGGGGCTTGGGGTGGGTGGTCAATTAAAGACAAAAAATTATTGATATGTGACTTTTTTAAAAAAAATATAAGATATGTAATTGTTTTCTTAAGAATATATGATATGGCAAAAAAGGAATTTTCATTTAATGAAGCGGTAATTGAGATCGAGGATATCCTCAGGAACATCGAAAGCGGCGATCTTGATATTGATAAGTTATCTGTTGAGGTAAAACGAGCTTCTGAACTGATTAAACAGTGTCAGAAAAAGCTAAGATCAACTGAGGAGGAAATCAACAGCATATTTAAGGATATGGTATAAAAAATAAATCAGGACCGGAGTCCTGATTTACTAATTTACTACCCTAAACCTAAATCCATGAAAAAACTCTTGTAACATGATGTTACTACCTTCTGATATATTTAAACGTTCGAATATACGAAATGTTTCATTTATAAAAAAATATTTTTTTAAACAAGAACGGTTTTTTTGACGAACGGCTTATTTTTCTACACCAAGTACATCCCTGAATGCTTTAATAAATGTTTCTTTAGGTAGCGCTCCCATTGCCATTTGTGGCTGACCCTCAGAGGGAACAAATAAAAAGGAAGGTATACTTCTTACACCAAAAGCTGATGCAAGTTCCTGCTCTTCCTCCGTATTAACCTTAAAAACATCAATCTTACCATCAAAATCTTTAGCCAACTCTTCAAGTACCGGAGCTACCATCTTACATGGTCCGCACCAATCAGCATAAAAATCAATTATACAAGGCTTTTCGCCTTCAAATTTCCATTCTTTGTTTTTTTCGAAGTTGAATACTTTATTCAAAAACGTCTCTTTTGTAAGATACTCTACCATTTTATTTTTATTTATTAAACATACGGAACTTCAGTTTGTTTAAATCCCTGTCAACCTTTATGCCAATAAATCGTAAGAATCATAAGTTACAAAAAATTGAGTATTAATTGTAACTTTGTCATGAATATTTAATAAATTGTCATATCTATATATGAACATATGTCTTAATGACAAAATTTTTGATACACTTAGTGGTGTGGTTACATCTGAGAATGTGAAAGCATATGTTATTGGAGGTTGGGTAAGGGATTGTATTCTCAAAAGGGATCACCCCGATAAGGATATCGATATTGTTATCATTGGAAGCGGCATTGAGATAGCCCGTAAAGCGGCCAGAAAGATAAATCCCGGGATAAAAGTCAGTGTCTTCAAAAATTTTGGAACAGCAATGTTCAAAAATGAAGAATACAACATTGAGTTTGTAGGTGCACGTAAAGAGTCGTATGACAGAGGTTCAAGAAAACCTGTTGTGGAAGATGGAACACTTGAGGATGATCAGAAAAGAAGAGATTTCACCATCAATGCACTGGCTATAAGCATCAATAAGGAGACATTCGGGGAGTTTCTTGATCCATTCGGGGGTATTGATGACCTTAAGAAGAAAATTATAAGGACACCTCTTGACCCCGACAAGACTTTTTCAGATGATCCTTTAAGGATGATGAGAGCCATCAGGTTTGCTAACCAGCTTAATTTCAAAATTGAGGAGAATACATTTAATTCAATAAATAAAAATGCTGAAAGGATCAGGATTGTTTCACCTGAAAGGATTGCCACTGAACTGAATAAAATAATAATGTGCGAGCGTCCTTCAAAAGGATTTATCCTTCTTGAAAAGGCAGGTCTGCTTAAAATTATTTTCCCTGCGCTTGATAATCTGAAAGGAGTGGAAACAAAAGAAGGAAAGGCGCATAAGGACAATTTTCATCATTCAATAAAAGTGCTTGACAATATAAGTAAGAACACTGATAATGTTTGGCTCAGATGGGCTGCTCTTCTTCACGATATTGCCAAACCAGTTACAAAGAAATACTCGTCTGATACCGGCTGGTCATTCCATGGACATGAATATGTAGGTTCTAAAATGATTCCCGATATATTCAGGGAACTCAAGCTTCCTCTGAATGAGAAGATGAAATATGTTCAGAAAATAATTGACCTTCATCTCAGGCCAATTGCACTGTCGCAAGAGTTAGTAACCGATTCTGCAGTAAGGAGATTATTATTTGAAGCAGGCGATGATATTGACGATCTGATGATATTGTGCGAAGCTGATATAACGTCAAAGAATGAAGCAAAAAAAACAAAGCATCTTGAAAATTTCAGAATTGTCAGGAATAAAATGAAAGAGATTGAAGAAAAGGATGAAATAAGAAATTTCCAACCCCCGGTTGATGGAAGTGAGATTATAATGGCTTTTGGAATAAAACCCGGAAAAGAGGTTGGAATAATAAAAAATGCAATCAGAGAGGCAATACTTGATGGGATAATCCCGAACGAACATAAATCTGCCAGAAAATTAATGCTGAAAAAGGGAAAAGAGATTGGCCTGACTCCCGCTGATACAACTATCTGAACTTAAGATCGAGTAAAACCGGAAGGTGATCGCTATATCCTCCCTGGTACCTGTATCCACGATACGTTGAAAGAGGACTGAATCCAGGATATTTAGGGTCTTTCTTCAAAAGAAAATCAGGCTTGAAAATACTTAACATTTTTACATCGGTATACAGACCCGTATCAGAGGATAAAAGAATATCTGACACTATTACCTGGTCAATCATTTCCCATGTTCCCATATAACGATATGTTCCAAGGCCATTACCTGCAATGCTTTCTGACAGATTTACCAGGAAATTGCATGAATCAGAAGGTTTAATAAGTGACTTAATCACCTGATCGTCAGGGGTACAGTTAAAATCTCCTAAAATAATAATTTTTGCCCCTGCAGAGCTTCTCGCATTTATTGAATCAGCCTTCTCTCTGACCATGGCAGCAATTTTCAATCTTTGACTCTCTCCGGCAAGAACCCCTCCCCTTCTCGAAGGCCAATGATTTACAATAAGATGTACGGTATCTGTATTAATCACCAATTTAGTATAAAGGATACTTCTGGAGGTAAAGTCTTCCCTTTTAATATCCGATGGAATCCAGTACCGGTAGTCAATAACATTGGTACAATCTTTTCTGTAAATCAGGCAAACATCAATGCCTCTCTGATCAGGAGATTCCTCATGGATAATTCCATATTTATATTTTGACAAAAAGGTACCATAAACAAGATCCTCAAGCACTTTCCTGTTTTCCACTTCACAAAAGGCAACCACTGCAGGTGGGTTCCACTCACCGGCTGCAATAATTGTCTTATATACCGAATTTATTTTTTTATTATACCGCGCGGAATTCCATCTCATAAGTCCTCCGGGGAGAAAATCATCATCATCTTTAAGTGAATCATCTTCAATATCGAACAGGTTTTCAACATTATAAAACATCAGTCGGACTGATTGAAATCTGACATCCTGTGAATATCCTCTGTTTAATATTATCGTAAGCAGTACGAGTGTACAGGTTATTACAGTAATGATCCCTTTTGGCATATATTTCCTGATAATTATTAAAGGAGAAATTGCTTCTCCTGAAAAAACCATAATTTCTTATCGAAGTTACAATTTGCCGGGGCCAATAATAAATTATTTTGAAATTATATTGAAGCTGCTATGACAGACCCGTTTGAATCTGCGAAAACATTTATTTTTCGATATTTTTTGCGGAAAAGAAAATGTAATCTATATTTGCACTCACTTTTCGGGGGATTAGCTCAGCTGGTTCAGAGCATCTGCCTTACAAGCAGAGGGTCGGGGGTTCGAATCCCTCATCCCCCACAACCAAAAAACCGGTCACGATAGTGGCCGGTTTTTATTTTTATAGCCCGCTGCAGATTTATCAGCATAAGGAAAATAAAAATAAAAACAGGACTCAGCGCAGCGGAGGACGGTTTTTGGGGTTG
Organism: Bacteroidia bacterium; assembly: GCA_026391475.1. Taxonomy (GTDB): domain Bacteria; phylum Bacteroidota; class Bacteroidia; order Bacteroidales; family VadinHA17; genus LD21. Next base: position 20,141 of record JAPLED010000084.1, read on the forward strand.
GAGGAAGTGAAGTGTTCCTTGAAAGTCTTTCTTATCGTCTGGTGACTAATCCGGACCAAATTTGAACAAAAGCAATTATGAGAAGATTTTATTATTGAAGAAAAAAAATTGCAGAATTTGTTTAAAAAAGGATCATTATTTATGGATTTTCCCTAACTTGTATCCTTAAAATGCAAAAAACACAGATCTCAGCACTTTGGCTACAATACTTTTAGTTCTGACCCGGATTGCACCAGGACTGCGTATTTCTTCGGCTGAATTAAAGTTTATTCATTTGTAATGGCTTCTTTAACAGATAATTTGATTAGAAAATAGATAATTTGTAAATCCAGTACTGTCTAAAAAATGTTGCTCTTTTTACTTAAATAGATATGAATTTTGAAGTTTAAACCCCCTAAATTATTGTTTATAAAATCCGTATTCGTTTTACTTTTTGTTTTTGTTCTGACATCATTGTCAGCGCAAATGGTTCCTCTTAATCCTGATGTATTATACGGCAAGCTTGATAACGGCCTCACGTATTACATCCAGAAGAATAGTCTTCCTAAAGAACGCGCGATGTTTTACCTTGCTGTAAATGCAGGCGCAGCTAATGAAAATGCAGATCAGAATGGTCTTGCCCATTTCTGTGAGCATATGGCATTCAACGGCACTAAAAACTTTCCGGGTAAAGGGCTGCTTAACTATCTTGAGTCCATCGGTGTATCTTTTGGTGGTGGTCTTAATGCCTATACCAACAGTGACATAACATGTTATACACTTAATAATATCCCCACCAACAGGCAGGGTTATATCGATTCGGCGTTGATAATATTAAGGGAGTGGGCAGCAAATGTTTCTTATACTACGGAAGAGATTAATCTCGAGCGCGGAGTTCTGCATGAGGAGTGGAGAACTGGTGGAGGTGCATATAAGCGTATGTCTGATAAGGTCGATAAAGTACTTTTCCAGGGATCAAAATATGCTGACCATAATGTAATTGGTGATGTGAGCATAATAGATAATGCAAATCCGGAGCTGCTTCGGAGTTTCTATAAAAATTGGTATCGTCCTGATCTACAAGCGATAATAGTAGTGGGAGATATTGATAAGGCTGCAATAAAGTCTATAATTGAAAAGAAATTCGGGGACATCCCGAAAAGAAAAAATGCTCCGGTTGATGTCAAATCATTTGTAACTGATAATAAGGAACCACTTGTTGCAATTGCAACAGATAAAGAGGCTTCAAATATATCAATTACCAGCTATACCAAGCATCCCGGACCGGTAAAAAAGGATCTTGATTATCTCAAAATGAGAATGCTTACAAGCCTTTTCTCTGTGATGTTTTCAGGTAGAATAAGCGAATTGACACAAAAGGAGAACCCCCCGTTTGTATCAGCTTACGCATATTACGGCAACTTCACAAAGTACCAGGATGCTTTCATTACTTCAGTGAGTCCTCTGAACAGTGACCCAATAAGATCCTTTAAGGCTGCTCTTACAGAAACTGAAAGAGTAAAGCGATATGGATTCACATCAACAGAATTCGAACGTGCGAGAAAACAGCTTCTTGTCTCTTATGAAAGGGCTTTTATTGAAAAGGATAAACAGTTCTCTTCTGCTTTGGTTGGAGGATATCTCAGCAATTTCACAACTGAAAACCCTTCCCCTGGTCCGGTTTACAATTATGAATTATCAAAATCATATCTGCCCACTATTACAGTTGATCAAGTAAATAGTCTTGTTAAACAATGGATGAAAGTTGAAAATCAGGTAATTACTGTCACGGGTCCTGAAAAGGAAGGTGTAATAATTCCAACTGAACAGGAGATAAAAAGTGCAATTACTGAGGTAATAAACTCAAAAATTGAACCATACGCAGATAAATCAATTCCTTCAGAACTTATATCAGCTGAATTAAAAGGCTCTCCTGTAGTTAAACAGGAATATATTAAAGATTTTGACGGCACAAAGTTAACCCTGGGTAACGGTGCAACCGTATGGTTTAAATATACAAATAACAAGGAAGATGAAATAAGGATGCAGGCTTTTAGTAACGGAGGTTCCTCAAACCTCCCTCCGGAAGATATGCCAACTGCCACACTTGCATCAAATATTAAATCAATCTGCGGTGTGGGTGAATTCTCAGCAATTGATCTCAGAAAAGTTCTTACAGGCAAAGTTGCAAGTGTTTCCAGTAATATTTTGGACATTGAAGAGATGATTAACGGTACTTCATCGGTAAAAGATTTGGAAACAATGCTTCAACTGACTTATCTTCAGTTCCTTCCGACCAGAAGAGATGATGGGGCTTTGAAATCTCTGATCCAAAGGTGGAAAGCATCATATGAAAACCGAAAGAATGATCCAAACAGTGTTTTCTCAGATACTCTTACCAAAGTGATGAGCAACTACAGTCCGCGTGTAAGTATCATTTCTCCCGCATATTTTGACAGGATGAACTTTGAAAAGGCATATGCCATAACTGACGATCGTTTCCGGGATGCAAGTGATTTTAATTTCGTTTTCATTGGAAATGTGGATGTTGAGAAGATGAAACCTCTTATTGAGAAATATATCGGCTCAATACCTGATATTGAGAGGAAAGAGATGTGGAGAGACAATAAAGTAGGGCCAGCAGACGGACATGTTTTCAGAGAAGTTTATACCGAGATGAAAGATCCAAAAGCCACAGTATATGTTCATTTTCATGGCGAAATTCCTTGTACACCTGAAAGTGTCGAATATGTCAATGCCATTCAGTATATTCTTAATATGAGATATGTTGAGTCTATACGTGAAAAAGAGGGAGGAACCTATGGTGTAAGTGTCTATGGTACACTTACTAGCAGACCCACAAATAATTACAAAATCACAATGACATTTACATGTGATCCACAAAGAGCTGATTATCTCAAAAAGTTGCTTCTTGATGAGCTGACAAACATAAAAAATATTGGCGTAACTGATGACGAGGTTAAGAAAACAAAGGAGAATTTTTTAAAGACAATGCCCGAGAACCTTAAGAACAACAGTTACATAATGGACAGGGTGAAAAACTATATCAATAATGGAGTATATACTCCTTTGCCTGAAAATTCAACGGATATATATAATAAACTTGACGGTAAGAAAATCCAGGCCATGGCTCAAAAGATCTTTGGTAATGATTATGTTGAAGCAGTTCTTAAACCAGCTGTGAAAATTAATTAGACTTTAATAACCAGTAGCCACCTTGTTTATGTGAACAGGGTGGCTTTATTTTTTTAATTTTCCACATATGGAAGTAAACACACAGTCCGCATCGTCTTCCAGACATTTGACTTTCACTTTCAAACAAGTGTCGCCTTCTTTTAATTTCCTTGATGGTCAGGACAATTGACCTTTGGGCGGAACATTCTATTACTACAATTAGCACCAGGAGTACAGTTACATAATTAATATATTGATATATAAACAGTTAGGATATGGCGCAATTACAACAAATGCCCTAATCACCTGTCCATAAGCGTTTTAAGGTATTGTTGCGTTTTGGTAGCGTGTAATACTATAGAGGGATAGTCGGTAATGATTGTCAAGAAGTGTTAAACCGAAATGTCGCTTATTCTTGTGTCGTGTCCGTTGTTATAGGCATGTGCTTTTATAGTTCAACAGGAAGAAGAGTCGGAATAGTATTTATATCGTTTATTTTGGTCTTTGTGTTTTCCAATAGTCTGTCAAAATATTTTGCTGCTTCAATGTCAATCTTTCCTAATGATGATGGTAAAAATTCAGTAGCTAATGTTGGTGTCATTCCAAAATGTCTAACATCTAACTCTACCTTTGCAAGTCCTAGTTGTCCCACTGCAGCTATGTCATATGGTGTTTTGATGTCAATTTTTATCTTTAAATCACTAATTTTTAAAATAACATACACACCTACGCCATATGATACTCTAATTTCAGATGTGTCTTCAAGGCAAGAGAATGTTTTAGTTCTTTTGAAGGAGTAGACATAAAATTCGGATTTACGCTCTACTGATAATGAACTTCCTAAGGCTGAAAGACTTGCTTGTGCATTTGATTTTACTTTCTTAAAAGTAGTAACACCATCTGTTAATTGACTGTATTTAGGTAGAATGTAATTACACTTTTCACTTAATGAAAGGTATAGTGTTGACTCTCCACTAGTTTTAGATCTAGTCCTATTAATAGTTTTTCCTTCAATATTTATTGTTTTAATCTCAGCATTCCTACTTTTTGAAAATGAAACCGAGTCAATTTGCGCATAACTGGTTAAAGCTCCATAAAAGAGTCCGATTGTAAAAATTGCTTTTTTCATATATCTGTGATTTAATTGGTTTACGGTTTTTTAGCATTGTCTAGTCGTTTTTATGTTTACTAAAAGTGTTCATGTATATACTAACCTGGGTATATAGATGTGTCATGAGATATTGCTTTATGCAAACCCACGAGTGCAGATTAAAATTGGATGCCGCAGGCTCGCATTAATCAATAGTGAGGATTGCGGTTTATATTGTATAAAGAGAGCATACCCGAACACCTTTAGTCTTTTAAGCAACGCACAGTGAACCCATAACGCCTATAGGTGTAGTTTCTGTTGACATTGCTTTTATCATTGAGAATGCTCCTGCCCCAGGAGTAACTACCATACTCAGAAGAAGTCCACCAGTAACCTCCGATTCCAACATAGAAGAATGAGCCATAATTGTCACGGAGGCCACCCGGAACGGCTGTAAAACCCGATGCATTGGTAGCACCTGTGTTAGGACTTAACCAATGGGTTGTGCCTGTTTCTTTCAATTCTCCTCCGGCTAAACTTTCGCCTCCCAGGTAGGTTGTAAGTGTTGTCCATTCGGCATCTGATGGGACATGCCAACCCGTTGGGCATAATATTAAAGTACTAACAGTGTACCAATTGTACAAAGCACCATACGTATTCTTATTAGCAGCTGCATTGTTGTACCAGCTATAACCAGGAGTTGACGTCCAGGTCCAGGTGCTATTATCTGTTACCAAAGGGATGGCTGTTCCATCATTGAATTTGGTAGTTTTTAAATTGGAAGTCATCCAAACCTGTGTGCCAATTGTAACTGTTGAATAAGTATTGCCATCGACATCTGTTATTGTGCTGCCAGAACCCGCTGTCGTTGTAAAAGAAAGATTGCTTCCGTATGCTGTTCCTACACTGTTGGTTGCATATGCCCTAACATAGTAAGTTGTACTAGCACTTAAGTTCGTAAGGGAACTTGTAAAACTACCTGTTCCTGTGCCATCTGTGGTTCTAGTGCTTAATGAAATTGTCGGATTTGCTGATGTGCTCCAGCATACTCCACGTGCCGTTACTGTTGCATTGCCATCGGATGTTACGTCGCCTCCACCGCTCGCTGTGGTTTGGGTTATATTGGTAATTGAGTTGGTAGTTACGGTTGGCAGGGTAGTTGTTTGTCCGGTAGTAAACGTTACCTGAGTGCCATAAGCTGTGCCAACGCTGTTGGTAGCGTAAGCCCTCACATAATAGATTGTACCGGGTGTTAATCCGGTAATATAACTTGTAAATGCTCCATTACCTGTTCCGTCATTGGTTTTTGTACTTAATGCAGTTGTTGGATCTAATGATGTGCTCCAACAAACTCCTCGAGCTGTTACTGCTGCACCACCATCGCTCGTTATGTTACCTCCACTTGTTGCAGTAGTACTTGTTATTGAGGATGCTGCTGTGGTGGTAAGAGCTGGGACTACTGTTGCAACTGTACTTGTAGTAAAACTTATCTGATTGCCATAACCTGTACCGGCAATGTTGGTTGCATAGGCTCTGACATAGTATGTAGTTCCTGCAATCAGTCCGGTAAGCGAGCTATTAAAACCTCCGGTTCCTGTTCCATCAGTGGTTTTATTATTTGTTGTTGTTGGGTCAAGAGACGTATTCCAACAGACACCTCTGGCAGTTACAGAAGCTCCTCCTTCATTTGTCACCGCTCCTCCAGAAGTAGCAGTCGTATAAGAAATTGCAGTGACAGTTGTTGTTGAAATGACAGGAGGTGTAGGATCCTTCTTACAGGAATAAATTAAAACGATTGATAGGATTACTCCTGAAATTCTAAATAAATTTTTCATAAGGGATCATATTATGTTTAACTTATTCGGAATATGTATTTTACCAAATTTACAAGTTGTTTAAACAAAATGCAACTTTAAATTTAAAATCATCCACCCAAGATTTAACTCAGATGGATGGAATAGATTCAAACTGATTAACAGAGCAACCCGAATCAACTATTTAACCTTAACGCTGTATAATGATGTTTGGGTACTTGCAAAGAGAGTATTACCATCCTTGCCTCCAAAAGTTATGGATATAGGACGTTCCGGAATGTTTATCCTGTTGATCTCTTTACCACTTTTATCGTACACGAAAATCTGACCTGCAGCAATGTAAAGGTTACCGTCCTTATCGACAGCTGTGCTATATCCGCCCTGTGAATGAACTTCTCTCACATTTGAAAGTTTACCGTTGACGCCCACATCAACCTGGACAGTTCTTTCCGGTATTTCGTCTGAAACATAAAATGGCTGTCCCATGATTGCAGCTGAAAGGGCTGCACATCGTCCGATATCATAAGTTTCAGGAATAATTGTGACTCCATCGGGAGCCATAAAAGCTGAATCCGGATAATTTACAACAGCTCTGTCAAAATTAGCGTGGTACCTGCTTGAAGGGTAAAATGATTTACTGATATTTTTCAAATCACGGGTAGCAACCCTTGGCATCGGTTTAAAGGTGTCATCCGGATCATTCGGATCAATAGAATAGGGATAGGCAGCCCAGCCGCTGTTCCCAAATGCGCTGAAACTTGCGTTATCGTCTGGTAGCCTTTTTACTGATTCCTGTCTGCCTCCAACCATATACCCTGGCTGTGGGTCATACCTGGTAACAACCAGAAGGTTGTCTTTTGTGTCGGTTGCAAGTACGAAGGGTTGCCTTGGGTAATCAGCTAACAGTGTAGCACTGTTTGTTTCAGCCGACCATTTGTATATTCTTTTTTTCAGGTATTCGCAGAAATAGACATTACCCTTGCTGTCGCTTGTTATGCCAGTGAGAAAATCAAATCCTGATATCAGTCTTTGAACCTTGCCGACCTGATTGGTGAGGGTCAGATCACCAGTTTCTTTACCCGTAATGATCTGCTTGGCATATTCCCATGGATATACCGGCAATTCTTTATTTACATCGTAAAGAGTAAACTCAGTAACTACCAGCTTTTGTGTGTAATTCTTTACATTATGGAACTCAATATTTTCACAATTCCATATCCTCATTCCAAAGCGTTTGGGTGTAGTTACCCTTATCACCCTGTAAAACCAGAGATTGCCGAAAAGCATATTTTTGCAATTTGAAAGGTCCACCATCTGACATTCTTTTCCTTCGCGGCTTTCCTCTTCCATCTGGAATGCGTATATCTTCCAGTTTGAAACATTATCAAATCTTGCTTCACTACGAACATGATGTTCAAGCGATATTGCATACATCCTGCCTGGTGTGGATGTGTTGCTGACATAAAGTCCGTCAGTAGCATAAGTATTGGCTGTCCAGATATCTTTAAATGTTCCTCCTCCGTTATTCGTGATCCACAGACTCCAGTACTGGTTGTCCCAAGCCTGGTCAAGGCCTTGTTCGGCTACAGGACCGGTTGGAGAACTTATAGACCTCCCAGCTCCTCCGCCAAAACCGCCGCCGCCTCTGCCTGCAACGGGGCCTTGTCCGGCAGCACCAGCTTGTCCGGTTGGAGATGAAGGCTGTGAAGAAGGTCTGCGCATTGTGCCGTGGCCACCTACGAACTTGACATCATTCATATATGATTTTTCACCTGCCATCCATTTACATCCTACTGCACGATAATTAATACCACCTGTACATAACCCTATACCGTTAAGGATATCGTCACCTCCCATTGAGGATTCAATAATCGGTTTCGGTCCTCCGAAGCCGCTGAACGCAGGTTCGCTCTCAGCAAGGATAAACTGTGTGGCCATCGGGTGAAGCCCTATAAGCTTCGTCCCAGGTCTCATCTTAACAGTCTGTGTAAAATGATACCAACCCTGTGGTACATAAATGACAGTGTATTTGTCTATTGCATCCTGGAAGACTTTGGTATCATCTGTTGTTCCGTCGCCTTTTGCACCAAGTTCCTTTATATTTACCCAGCTATCCATTGATGGCAGGGATGGAATGTCCTTTTCAAGTTTAAGGGGGAATTGCTGCAGAGGCTCAATATTGCTTATGGTTTTAAATTCTGAATTGGCAGCCATATTATCCATAACCACTCCGTAAGTGAATTCCTTAACCTTATAAGTCGTGAGGGTTGTTTCTGTCTTTTTACCACTCTGACGGAATTTTGCCAGAACCGGAACATTTCTGCAATCGATATTAAGCAAGCTCACCTGGGTTTGGGCATCTCCTTCTCTGCTAATTATCACACCGGCTTCCTTAATATTATCAAAAAGACAGTTCTCCATGTAGAGACGGTCAATACTGTTTTCCCGGATTTCAACAGCAACAGGGACATTCTTTACGTGCATATGCACAAGGACATATCCTGTCATGAAGCACTGGATCGCTGCTTTCCGTTGTCCCTCAAAATAACTGTCAACTACCGGAATAGGCCAGCTTGGAGAAGTTTGCCCGCTGATTATACCGTAATCACCACCCAGGAATATAAGATCCTCCATTTCGTTTCCCACCTCGGATATACCTGCTTTGCCCTTGCCTATATTAAATAATACATGACTGATAAATCCGTGCTGGGCAAAGTGGCATCTCATGGCCACAGCAACCGGATTGCCATCTTCTATCCTGAAGTCTATATTGGAAAGAGCGCTGTAGAAAGTGCCTGCTCCTGCATCCCCGGCTTGTCTTCCTTCAGCGACAATTCCCCCGGAAAAGAAAACCATATATTTTTCCCGGTATCTGCTGCCTGAATCCGGCATCTGGAATCCCGGTGTATTTTTGCCCAGGATAATTTCAGGGCGGTTTGTACCGTAACCTATAACCCGTATCGATCCGGGTATGTATATAGTCTTGCTTATCAGATACTTGCCTTCAGGCATGAAAAGTATTCCAAAGCTTTTTTCAGTTTTTACCTGATTAATTGCTTTCTGAAGGGCGTCGGAAACATCCATTTTACCATCTGCTTTGATATTATAATTCTCAGGTGTAAAATATACAGCTTCGGGATCATTCGGCTTTTGTGAATAAAAAGATTTACTGGCAGGAGTTGCTGCTTTGGAAATAGTTACAATGAAGGCAACAATACCAATAACTATAAAAAAACGTTTTAACATTGTAGTGTGTTTATTAATTAAATAAAAAATTTATAATTATCTCTTTACAAAATTTGAATCCCCGCGAGCGCATTCCCCGTTGCTTGCAGCGGGGTTAGCGAGCATAAAATTAAGAATTCCTTATTGGGGATCGAAGATTCCTCGCTGCTTGCTGCGAGGATCTTCAATTATAGCAATTCGATCAAATTAATAAGCTGCTTTCTGAAAAACCAGAATGTATTTTTGTATAGTACTTTATTACTTTTCTTCAATCAGTTACCAGAGGTGCCCGAAATTATCCTATATTATAAAATCATTGTGACGACAGCTTCAGCAGGACAGTTAAGTTTCACTGCTTTCCCATCCACCCATAATTGAAGTATGCTGTCATTATTTTTCAGATTGAGAATAACCACGGCAATTTTCCCATCGGGGTTAATAAATGCTGTAGCGATAAAATTATCACTTGATGAAGTACATGCAATCCTTTTTGCACCAGGTTTAATAAACCTTGAAAAATGACCAAAAGTATAATGTGGCGGATTGAAAGTAACTTCTCCTGTATTTAAATCTGCAGTAATAATATTCGATCTTAATGATAAACGCCCGTTGCCACCTGCATGGCGGGGGCCTCCGTTTTGATCGAGCAGCATATTCCAGAATGTATATCCGTTGCACCAGTTATTTAAATCAATAATCATATTCTTTGCGATACGCATTGCAGAGTTCCACGATCCATCCATTCCGGCTTCAGTGTACAGAAGCTTCTTATCCGGAAATGCATCATGGACAATACGTACATTATCAAAATGGTCGCCTACATACCAATGGAATGCCGTTCCCCAAATATATTTTGATGCTTCCGGGTCTTCATAGGCTGCTTCAACCCTTTGATACATGATTCCACGATTGTGATCCCAGATCATTATTTTAGTATCGGATAATCCGCTTTTTTTCAGAGTTGGCCCAAGATAATCGCGTACAAAGTCCTTTTCTTCTTTAGCTGTATAAATGCACGATTCCCAAACTTGAGTTGCCATGGCTTCGTTTTGAACTGTCAGACCCCAGATAGGTATTCCAGCCGATTGATAGGCTTTGATGTATCTGACAAAGTAATCGGCCCAGGTCTGTGAATACTCCGGTTTAAGTTTCCCACCATGCAGCATTTCATTGTTCGTCTTCATCCAGGCAGGAGGACTCCATGGAGAAGCAAATATTTTGATGTTTCCTTTTGCAACTTCCAATGCTCCTTTAATAAAGGGAATTCGATACTTTTCATCATGCGCAATACTAAAATTTTTAAGGTCTTTATCACCGGCAACATCATCATAGGTATACATCTCGTCAGAATAATCTGAGCTATGAATGGTTGTACGACACAATGTGTATCCATTACCTTCAATTGGATCAAAGTTCGCTTTCAGAATCTTTTCCTGGGATTCCTTTGGCAGCTTTGCGAAGGTAACAGCAGATGCGTCAGTAAATGCTCCGCCAAAACCTTCAATGGTCTGGAAGGTTTTGTCGACATCAATTATGATAGTCGGATAGTTTTCATCAGGCTGTTCAAGAGGTTCAAATGCCTTGAAACCTGTATTAGCCAGAAGTTGTTGTGTGGCCTGTGCAGTGACGTAGATTTGTGCTTCCTTGAAATCCCTCTTTTGTCCAAAAGACTGGATAGTAAAGAGACATAAAAAAATTCCTGTAAAAAGTAAATGTAAAAACTTACTTTTAGACGTAATTGTTAGCATTTTCATAGTTGACATAATAAAAGGAGTTAGTTAAAAACACTAATTTAAATATTTAGTATCATTAGTGAACGACTAATTTTTTAAAAGATGGGGTACTCCCCGGAGGTTTCCCCCAAAAGTTGTAATTTGGTTTTTGCACAAACTAAATACAACATGAGCAAAAATACAGAAATAAAATTTGTCGGACAGCCGATTTTTAAACATTTTCCCGGCCAAATGTGGTCAGGGCGTCCAGCTTTTGTAATCAGACAGTAAACACAGTCCGCATCGTCTTCCAGACATTTGACTTTCACTTTCAAACAAGTATTGTCTTCTTTTAAATTCTTTCTTGTGTGAAGATATTTTGGATTGTTTTGTATCTTTGATATATTGAGCACACCATTCAAGTAGTTGCTCATTTTTAAGTACCCAAAATAGTAATCACTTATTTATCCAAGCTATGAAAAATTCAATTTCCCGTCGCAATTTCTTTTACAAAACCATAGGAGTCGGTGCTGGAGCACTTGTTCTTCCATCCCTATCGGGCTTTGCTTTCCAAAACAAAGTCAAGGGTATTACTCCCTTGATCATCACAAGCCATACCAACGAAACCGGACAGAATGCCATGGAGGCAGGGTGGGAAATACTCAAGAATGGTGGAAGCGCCGTTGATGCGGTAGAAAAAGCCGCTAATGTTATTGAGGTTGATCCCGAAGATACCAGTGTTGGTTACGGTGGCTTACCCAATGAGCAAGGTGTGGTACAACTTGATGCTTCATTCATGGATGGCAAGACCTATTCAGCGGGTGCCGTAGGGTGCCTCGAAAATATCAAAACTCCGTCATCAGTTGCCAGGCTTGTGATGCAGCATACTGATCATGTGCTTTTAGTAGGGGCTGGTGCATTAGAATTTGCAAAAGCATGGGGATTCCCCGAAGAAAATCTTCTTACTGAAAAAGCTCGTAAAATATGGCTCCGGTGGAAAGAAGAAATGAGCCCCACAGATGATTGGGGCTCTCCAGAGCATTTGCAGAGCCTCAGTAAAAATGTGTCATACTGGCAGGATTTCCCTGACATTGAGCACCATTACGGTACGACTAATGTAATAGCTATTGATATTAATGGAGACATTGCCGGTTGTACTACAACCAGCGGTCTTAGCTTTAAACTGAATGGTCGCGTCGGTGACTCACCCATAATAGGAGCAGGTCTCTATGTAGATAACGAGGTAGGCGCTGCCGGTGCCACAGGACGAGGTGAAGATGTGATCAAGTCCTGTGCCTCCTATTATATTGTGCTTAAAATGAAGGAAGGACGCACACCACAGCAGGCTTGTGAAGATGCTTT
>JAPLED010000063.1 GCA_026391475.1 Bacteroidia bacterium
TTTGTATAGTAGGGTGGTGGATGACAGGTAATGCAACGATTATTGGGGGGGATTTCATTCCCAAAGTTATCTTTTGTCCGCTCAAAAATAGCTTTACCACGAAGTTGAGATTCGGTCAGTACACCGTCTGGATTATACTGAAGATTAGGTGGATATTGAATTCCTGTTAATATATAGGCAGTAATTGCATCAAGATCCTTATAACTAAACTGTTCAGTCCTTGTCAGAACAGTAGAAAAACGCATCCCGTCTTGCTTATATACAGTCTGGTTTTTACCATTCCATTTGAATGGCGGAGTATCGCGGATATCACGTAAAGATTGTGTATTTGTCAGATTACGTCCCATATCCTTTGATGCCATATTATATACCAGGCCATCCTCATGCATGTCTGGATGACATGTATAACAGTCGAACTGATTCTGAAATGTGTGTCCTGAATTGTTGAAAAGCCTGCGTCCCTGCCGGGCTACTGTAATCCTCCGGGGGCCGCCAAGGTCAATAGTATTGATTGTCTCAAGACTTTCAGTATTTATTACAGCAATCCTGTCCTCCAGTTGCTCGGCAACATACAGGAATTTTCCGTCAGGGGAGAGTGCTAATCCTTTTGGATCTGCCCCGGTGTAAATACGCTTAATAACATAACGGCTGCTGATTCCCAGATGATTAGAATAGGAACTTAGCATTTCAGGAGAAGATTCAGCAATCAGGCTCCTGACAGAGTCAATATCAACCACAGAAATGCAATTCACACCTGAATTTGAAACAAAAGCTTTTTTCCCATCCGGTGAGATTACAATATCAAATGGATCGGAATAATATGCATTTGGTTCATCGAGCAACAGCTGAATAACCCTGCCGTTTTCCTTCTGCTCAATGATCCCGATTCCATAGGTCATCATCCAACCCTGTTCAACCTGAATGGATGGGACCAGGTTCTTGGGCCTGATCATCGTCACTAATGCCATATCTCCGGTGGGAGTAAAGGCAACATTTTCCATCATATAGGCTGATTCTATGTTACGTCGTTCGCTGATTCTTTGTCTGCTTTCATCCACTACTGTGAGTTCGCTCCTGACTGTTTCTCCATAAGGAGCAATAAGGGCACGTCTGCTGGTCACATATAAAGTTTTTCCGTCTGGAGACAATTGTGTCCCGGTAGGATTATTTCCTGCGTTAAACCTTTTTCGTTCTTCTCCGGTACTGAGTTCAAAGACAGAAATATTTGATGAAAATGAATTGACAACATACAGAAATCTGCCGTCAGCACTTAAAGAAAGTCCGGCAGGACCATTGCCTGTTTTCAGAGTGTCAACCACTTTTGACGCGGCTAAATCTATAACAGATACATTATCAGACCATTGGTTACTGACGTAAGCCATTTTACCTCCATCATCAAGAACCACGCTATGAGGGTACTGTCCAACCTTGATTTTATTTAATACCTTACGATTTTCGGTATCTACTACAAGTAAATCATTGCTCTCCTGTGCTACAACATACAAAAGGCTTCCATTTTTAGAAACAGCCATATTAAATGGTGAGTAATAATCTGCATTTACCAGTTTGGAAACCAGTTTGTTCTTTGATGTATAAAGATGGCATGAGATACATAGAAGCGGATGATCATCAACAGCTGTCTTGGAATTAACATGTGCCCTGGCCAGTTTGTGTCCGGGAAAATGTGCAACCAATCCCAACGAAATGAGAACTCCGAATATCAAGAGTAATTTATATGATCTCTTCATAACTATTCCAGTGAAACCTTTTTTTCAACGACTTTACTTATATGAACCGGTATATTAACCGGGGGTTTTTTTACTGATATGGGTACTCTGTTCCCAGGAACCATCTCAGGGTCTTCGTGACAACCTACGCATCCGCGCCGCTCATTAGGACGCAGCCATATCCAGCCACATGGACCTTGTAAAACGCGACCGTTCTCATCAATGGTCTGTATTTGAAAAGGTATATCAGCGATAACCTTCAAATAAAAAGAACCATCTTCCTCGACCTGAACCACTCCAAGCGTTGAGTCTCTTCCAATTACCTGAATTCTGGATGCTTTAGTCAAGGTGGAGGGATTACCTGATGATTGCATTTCAATGACATTGATATCCTGACAAAGGAGTAATCCGGTTTTCACACCCATATCCACCTCGCTTGGCAGTTTTTTCGGATTGTCATGTTTTTCAACAACAACTGCTTCTATTATATCAAAGTCATTATTATTATAGATAGTCTGGCCAAGGGTCTTATTTTCCGGATCAAACTCATAAAGAGCATACCGGTCAGCTTCAGACTTACGGTAGGAGACAAGCAGCCTGCCTGATTGCAGCGGGAAAACAGTCTGAAAATTACCTTTTATTTCAGATGTGAGATTAACCCATGTATGCAAAGGCCGGTTATAATTTATGGAAACTACATTTCCTCCTTCCTGACTGCCTTTTTCTGATTCTATAAATACTATTTTACCATTCATTGTTTCCCATCCACGGCCTGACAATTTACTACCCTCTGAACCTTTATAAAATAGCTCAGCCTTTGTACCATCCGGTCGGAGAACCATAAATACCGCATCTCTCTGATCAGGATTAAGTTGTCTGCTGATTGTTAAAACACGTCCGTCTTTCAAAACTGTTGAAGCAGAATATGTATTAGGATTAAAAGTAATACGTTGAATATTAGTTCCATCGAGATTACAAGTGTAAAGTGAATGCCCTGTTTTCAACGAATCATCCATGGCTAATTTGCTAAATACCAAACGACCACCTGGCAAATATGAAGGATCGGTACAGTTTTCCAAAGAAGAGGTAATCTGCCTGATTTTTGAATCCTCTAAATTCATTTCCCAAATCTGCCATATATCGTTTAGCTTTTGCTGTGCAGAAAACAACAGATGTTTGCCGTCATAGGAAATTTCGGGAGACTGAGCCGAATAGTAATCTTCTGTAAGTACCTTCAGCGAGCCACCTGATTTATAAGGGTTCATGGCAACGATACGTGCCTTAGCGATATATCGCCAGGACTCTCCGGATACATTATTATTATCATGCCCCTTCCCGCTAACCTGTGTAAAAATGATCATGCCCTCCATGGACTTATTCCTGCAGGATGAAAAAAAGATTCCGGAAGAGCCAAAGGCCATTATGACAGAAAGAATTATGGTCGCTCTCAGTCTATTCATTAAAAAGATATTTAGGGTTCTTTGACAGTAAGAATCTGATTGGCTTTGATATTCTCCAGAACCTGTAATTTGCCTGAAGGCCACTTAATCTCAATTCTTTCAATCATTTCATTCTTTGCAAGACCAAAATGCATCCGCGGGTCGTTCTGGGAAAGGTAACCTGTTGTACTTCTTTTCTGAGCTGTCTGCACCTTGCCTCCGGAAGTTACTTTTACCCTGGAGCCGATTCCGTCCTTGTTGCTGGTAGTTCCTATCAGATTAAGTATCAGCCAGTTATTTTGATTCCCTTTATTGTTTCGCAGAAATGCACCTCGATTATTCAGATTCACAATATACCCATCAATATCACCATCATTGTCATAATCACCAAAGCAAGCCCCGCGTCCGACCAGTTTTTGCATAAAATATTTACCACGTTCCGTCGAAACATCCTTGAATTTTCCATCGCCAATATTTTCAAATAACTGATCTTCCTGCCCATAAAGGTGTTTTAATGCACCGTTTGTTTTATAAATATCAACATCGCCATCATTGTCATAATCTATAAATGATGAGGACCATCCAACAAATTGCCCGGCCGGCATTGCAATACCGGCAGGATATGATTTATCACTGAAAATACCGTTTCCCAAGTTTTCATAAAGAGAACAATACTTATCATCAGAAACAAAAAGATCCAGTAATCCGTCACCGTTATAATCGGCAAAATCCACTGACATGCTTACGGTTGATTCTCCAGCCTGACTGAATGCTGTTCCGGACATAGTGCCCCTGTCAGTGAATCCCTTTCCCCCGTCGTTGTGCCAGAGATAATTCAGTGAATGATCATTGGATACATAAATATCAACGAAACCATCATCATCATAGTCAGCAGCCCCCACACCCATTGCTCTTCCATCAATGTCTTTGATTCCCATACTTTTAGTTACATCTTCAAAAGTACCATTACCCATGTTATGATACAATATATCCGGCTGGGCATCATAAGCCATCGGGCCGGGAAAGCCATCCGGAGCATAATAGTATTTATAATTAGAATCAAAATTGATGTAATTCCCTACATAAAGGTCAAGAAAACCATCATTATCATAATCCAGCCAGACAGCTCCTACGCTGAATTCATTTTCTCTTCCTCCAACCTTAGCACGTTTAGTAACATCGGTAAAAGTCCCGTTACCGTTATTTTTATAAAGTACATTTGCTCCGTAATTACTTACGTATAAATCGGGATAACCATCATTATTGTAATCGCCGACTGTTACTCCCATGCTATACCACGGACCGCCCACACCTGCTTTTTTAGTAACATCTTCAAAAGTACCATCATGACGGTTCCGATAAAGATGGTTCTCAGGCAATTTAACTGGTTTTTCGCCACCACTTAAACCTTCAACCCAGGTACCACTGGTGATATATAAATCAATGTATCCATCCTGATCATAATCGAGAAAAGCGGCACCTGCGCCACTTGATTCAACAATATTGGTCAAATCATCGTCACCGATGGAATGAATAAAATCCAAACCGATCTCCTGCCCGATCTCCTGAAAATAATCATCATTTGCCTGGGGAAGGGTTGCGACCGATTGTTTCTGTGATTTAGATGAAGATTTATTATTGGAATGACATCCGGACAGGATCAGCAAAAAAACGAAAAGGTAAACAAAGCACCTGTATTCATTTGAATTGCTGCAATAATTCTTTTTTATAAACATTGTGCGAGCCATTTTTTATAAACCTATGATTATTAATAAATTTTTTTAAGAGAGACTTTCATTAAAAAACTCACGTGAGCAACATTTATTTCCGACTAAACAAACTCACGTGAGCAATATTAAACCCTGACTATGCAAACTAACCTGGAATATATTAAACCCTGACTCTATAAATTAACTATGGCAATGTTAATCCATGACTATTAAACAAGGATTAAAATAGGATTAAAAAAGGATTAAAAAGTTCATAAAACAGTCTTTATCTACTAACTTCGGACTTCGGACTCCCGGCTTCCGGCTTCCGACTTTGTACATTTGACTCTGATTATTCTCATGGATTTTATCAGAAGCACAAAACTTTTATGAGATTGTGGGAAGCAAAACAACAACCCTCGTACCTTTACCGATTTGTGAGGAAAGTTTTATTGTCCCGTTATGATTTTTAATTATCTGATTAACAAGAGGAAGTCCTATCCCACTACCCGAAATAGAAATGGCACTCAGAAATACCTATACCTCTGTCTTCAAAGACTACCTCAATCCATTTATCGACATGCTGAAACTTTACATCAACAGTATGGTCAGGGGAGTATTTGCAAGCATTATCTATTATGTTTGAAACGGCAACCTTTAGCAAAGACTCATCTCCAACTACAATCATCTGGTCAGAATCGGTTAATGAATTATCTATAGAAATATTAATATGGTAATCGTTATTGAACCTTTTCATCTCCTCCTGAGCCTGCCAGAGAATTTCATCAATCCTGATCTTATTGTTTAAATTCACAGGACCCTCGGCGCTGGTGCGGGCTATCAAAAGTAACCTGTTTGAGAGGTCAATCAAAGATTTAATGTCATCAAGTACAGATCCAAGTGCAGACTTGTATTCTGTAGTTGACCGGTCTTTCATCATCAAAACCTCCAATTGTCCATTTATAGAAGTAAGCGGCGTTCTTAGTTCATGCGATGCGTTCGCAATAAAATCCTTCTGCATGGCAAATGATGTCTCAAGACGTTCAAGCATTTTATTAAAAGTTTTTGCCAGTCTGCCGATCTCATCAGTTCCATTACCTTCAAAAACTCTTAAATTCAGGCTGGTAATAGAAATATCTTCGACCTTTTTTACCACATCTGATATAGGTTTAAGTGCTCTCCCCGAATAGAACCATCCGGCAATAAAAAACAATAAGAGACTGATCAGACAAACAATTATTAAAATAATCTCTAATTTTTCCAGGCGTGCGGACCCCTCTGTGTCAACGGCTGCAGCAATAATCACAAACCTGTCATAAGTCGTAAAATATAATGTACCTATAACTTCAAACGGATACTGCTTATAGTATACCTTATAACCTAATCTTACTCTTTCGAGGATATTATTACTTATTTCTATCTCCTTGTTTTCATCTGAACTGTAAACAATATCATTATTAAAATTGATAATTATTATCTTTTCATTTTGCAGGTTGACAGGATTATTCTTTTCGATTCCCAGGACACGATTTGCATCAACTTTAGATGCATTAAATAGTAAATTAGCTGTGCCCCTGGCTTTATTCCAGAGGCGGTTATAAAAGTCATCCTTCCGGAAACTGGCTGAAGAAAAATAAATTGCAACTGATGCAATTATCATAATTATTCCTCCTAACAGGAGAAACTGTAGTGCTAATCTGGTCCTGATCTGCATTCTAAAATTCTCCAAAAACATAGCCAAAACCAACCCTTGTATGGATCAGTTTTTTATCATATCCTTTATCAATTTTCTTTCGTAAGAAGTTAACATAAACATCTACAACATTTGTACCGAAATCAAACCTGGCATCCCAAACCTTTTCAGCAATATCATTTCGTGACAATACACGTCCGCTATTCCTCATGAAGTATTCAAGTAAAGAAAATTCTTTGGCAGTCAGATCAATATGTGAACTTCCTCTGGTGGCAACTTTCTTATCCAGATCAAGTTCCAGGTCACCGACAATAATCCTGTTTACTATGTCATGTGATTGATTAGCTTTCTTAAGTAAAACCTTAACTCTGGCAAGCAGCTCCCTGAATTCAAATGGTTTGACAAGATAATCATCCGCTCCGGCATCAAATCCGATAATTTTATCATCAGTTGTGCCCAGGGCAGTAAGCATCAAAACCGGTACATTTGAATTCAGGTTCTTAAGCTTCTTACATAAATCCAGACCGCTTATTCCGGGAATTACAATATCAAGTATGAAAAGGTCATATTTATAAAGTTGGGCAAGTTTTTCTGCAGACAATCCATCATAAGCTATTTCAGCATTATAATTGCTTTCTTCAAGTCCCTTTTTTATAAATGAAGCTACCTTCGGTTCATCTTCGACAATCAATATCTTCATTGAGTTCAATTGTAAAAATATATATATACCTTCTAATTTATTCTCTATTCAGCAATATAAGAAATATTACCATTAAATAATCTTAGAACAATTAATAATCATTTCCGATGAGAATCTGCAATATACCTTATTATATGTAGAGAGATTCTATAATTGTTCCCGGTTGTCCCCATCGTGGTTGGGCTCAAATCAGGTATCATAATTAAATCTTTCAACAGTCAGGAATTGTGTAAAACACTTATATACAATGCTTTGACAATTATTATTGATAACTTTTTGCGGATATATGATAAAAAATTCATTTTTTTTATTGTAGTTATGTTTTTTTTATTTTAATATTGCATTAACTTAACCTTAACCTATATTTAACATCGCATCAGTTTACCTTTATTTGAACCAAGTGTATGCTTGCTCTATAAAATTAATCCTTTTATCTAACTAACATGTTTAAAAAACTACTGACTATGCAAATTTTTACCAATGTACGGCGCATTGCGCTGTTTTTTCTCAGCATGGTACTTTCCTCGGGCATAATGTTTGCTCAGGAAAGAACCATTACCGGGAAGGTTTCTGCTGCAGGCGAGGGACCTTTACCTGGTGTAAACGTTATAGTACAGGGGACGACGATCGGACAGATCACCGACCTTTCTGGTGCCTACTCAATCAGAGTGCCGGGTCCGGCAGCAGTGCTTTTGTTTTCATCTATTGGTTATACAACCAAACAGGCTGCAGTCGGTACACAGTCCGTGATCAACATGATTCTTGAATCGGATGTAACTTCCCTTCAAGAAGTGGTGGTCACAGGTTACACCTCTCAACGGAGAAGGGAATTGACCGGTGCTGTTGGAACTGTTGAACCTGCCAAACTAACCGCTGTACCTACAGGAAACGTGAGTAACGCGTTGCAGGGACGTACATCCGGTGTTACAGTTATAGGGAACGGGCAGCCGGGGTCTACATCCAAAGTAAGGATCAGAGGATTCAGTTCATTTGAGAACAATGATCCTCTTTATGTTGTTGATGGAGTTCCAACCCAGGACATTGCTTCAATGAACCCAAATGACGTTGAATCAATTTCCGTTCTTAAAGATGCCGGTGCTGCTTCAATTTACGGGTCCAGGGCATCAAATGGTGTTATCATCGTTACTACCAGAAAAGGTAGTAAGGGTACAAAAGTAAACTACAGCATGTTCTACGGTACTCAAGATCCTGGTAAAGGTCCTGATAATATGTTAAATGCACAGGAATATGCAAACCTTCAGTGGCTTGTTAACAAAAATGACGCATTAGCACCGGAAATTCATCCGATCTACGGAAATACTGCAAATGCTACACCTACATTACCCAGCTGGGCTGCAAATACTAATTGGTACAAGGCAATCACTTCTCCTGCTCCAATTATGAATCATGATCTTTCTCTTTCCGGAGGTTCAGATTATGCTAAATTCTTTGCAGCGATAGGTGTTCGCAAGCAGGATGGTATGGTGATTCACACGAATGCTGATAAATATACTATTAGATTCAATTCCGAATTCAGTTTCTTAAAAGACCGGGTGAAAGTGGGAGAGAACTTCACTGCGACTTATGGTAGGAGCCTTGGAGTTGCTAACCTGGGCGAAGGAAGCCCCATCTCGATGGGAGTTTACAGGCAACAACCCATAATTCCTGTTACATGGACAGGCGCCAATTTTGTCGGATTATCCCATACATATATCGCTGGCGATTGGGGTGGAACAGGAATTGCTGCAAGGTTGGGTAATGCTACCAACCCGGTAGCAAGCCTTACAAGGGCTAAGGACAATGTATATTGGAACTTCCGTATGATCGGGAGTACGTATATTGATATAAAGATTTTGCAGGGTCTGAACTTAAAATCCACAGTGGGAGGCACTTTCTACAATGGATTTGGCCAAGGCTACAACTTTGCTACATATGAAAATTCAGAAAACGTGCTTACTAATAGTTTGGGACTTAATTCATACTATGGTGGTGACTGGGTATGGACAAACTTACTCACCTTCGATAAGACATTCGGACAGCATAAGATCCTTGCCGTTGGCGGTTATGAAGCTGTAAAGTATGGCATTGGACGTGGTATGGATGCCGCCCGTGGCAATTACTTCACTGATGATCCGAATTATCGTACATTAAGTAATGGAGCCTTAATTCAAAGCGCGAATTCCTCTTTTAATACCCCCACCACTCTGATATCACAATTCCTGAGAGCTGATTATCAACTGATGGACAAATACATGTTAAGCGCCACAGTACGACGCGATGGTTCTTCAAGGTTTGGCGTAGATAACCGTTATGGTATTTTCCCTTCATTTTCTGCAGGTTGGCGTATCAGCGATGAAGATTTTTTTAAGGGAATCAGTTTTATAAATGACATGAAAATAAGGGGATCTTGGGGTCTGATGGGTAACCAGCTTGCCGTTTCTCCACAAAACCAGTTCTACAGCTACGGAGGCTCACCTTCAACATCTTTTTATGACATTAACGGAACATTTACTTCATCAGTCCAGGGATTCCGTCCGACACGTATTGGTAATCCAAATGCCAAGTGGGAAACCAACGAAAGTACCGACATCGGGTTTGAAGCTGCTCTGTTGAACAGTAAAATCGGTATCAAATTTGACTGGTACTCCAAGAAAACAAAGGATTTGTTGTTTGCTCCGGAATTACCTGGAACCGCAGGGGCAGCTTCTGCTCCATACATTAATATTGCGGCTATGTCCAATACAGGATTCGACATGGAATTTTCATTCAGGGATAAATGGGGTGATCTTGGCTTTGACGGAAGTGTCGTTTTAACTACCGTCAAAAATAATATAGATAAAGTTGCCGAAGGTGTTAACTTCTTTGACTATGGAGGTGCCACCACAAGGATAGGGGCGGGTAACAGGAACCAGGTAGGACATCCGATGTCTGCATTCTTTGGGTACAAGGTAATTGGTTTATTCCAGAGCGCAGCTGATGTTACCTCTTCTCCCAAGCAAGACGGCGCTGAACCAGGATTTTTCAAATTTGCTGACACCGATGGTGATGGTACAATTACTCCCGCTGACAGGCAATTTATAGGAGATCCTAACCCTAAATTTACATATGGATTTAACCTGGCATTTACCTATAAGAATTTTGATCTGACCGCCTTCCTCTACGGTGCGCAGGGAAATGATATCTTTAACTGGAACAGATATTGGGTTGATTTCTGGCCATCCTTCCAGGGACAGAAGAGTACGGACCTTTTGTACAAGAGCTGGACAACTACAAATACAAACACAACTGTACCAAAAGCATCGGGCAAGTCCAATTTCTCAACAAATACACAGATTTGCAGCTATTATCTTGAAGACGGATCATATCTCAGGATGAAAAACCTGCAGTTAGGTTATACGATCCCTGAAAGCGTTATGAGTAAGATCAATGTTAAATCTCTCAGATTATATGTGCAGGGAGTGAATCTTTTTACGTTTACCAAATACACCGGACTTGATCCAGAACTTGGTGGTGACGACCGGGCTTATGGTTCTGATACTGGCAACTATCCGCTTGTAAGGCAGTACATTTTCGGACTCAACCTTAGTTTTTAATTTATAATAATGTTATAATATGAAAAAGAAGTATATTATATTAATCTTTATCCTTGTTGTACTCGGAACATGGAGTTCATGCAAGAATGATTTTCTTACTGTCGCTCCGACAGGTGGTTTGGATCAGGGATTATTGCAAACCACTAAAGGGCTTGATGCCCTTCTGATTGGCGCTTATTCGATGATTGACGGTTTCTCTAATCAGATGGGTATGTCCGGTTGGGAAACAACTGCCAGCAACTGGGTGTTCGGCTCTATACGGGGTATGGAAGCGAACAAAGGAACGGATGGTGGCGACCAGCCTGACATAAACCCCATGATGACTTTTTCAGAGACTGCTACAAATCCTTACCTGAATCTTAAATGGAGAGAGGTATATGAGGCTGTTTCCAGGTGTAATAGCGTTATTAATACCGCCACTCAGGCATTAGCTGCAAGCAAAATTACTCAGGCACAGGCTGATAGTTACATTGCACAGGCCAAGGTACTTCGCGGATGGTACCATTTTGAAGCATGGAGAATGTGGGCAAAGGTACCCTATATGGATGAAAAAGCAGATCCGGCTGCCGCTACGAACACGACAGATATCAGTGACAAAATCATTGCCGACCTTACGACAGGAAAAGATTTGCCAAATAATATGGGGGCAATAGGCAGAATCAACGGAACCGTATGTAAAGTGATGCTCGCAAAGGTATTGATGCAAGCGAAGCACGACTATGCCGGGGCACTGGCACTGCTTACGGTTGCTAAAACCGGTACCAAACCAGATGGTAAAGCTATAGGGCTTGCTCCAACTTTTGGTGAGATCTTTGATATCGCAAACCGTAATGGCATTGAATCCGTTTATACAATTCAGTATTCTGTAAATGATGGTTCGGGAGCATGGAATTCCTCAACTGGTGAGGTATTGAATTTTCCATATAAGAGCGGTGCCTCTCCCGGAGGATGCTGCGGATTCTTCGATCCAACCCAGGAGTTTGTGAATTCGTTCAGAACATCAGGCGGATTACCATTGCTTGACAATTCCTATAATCTTGATCCGGTTAAGAATGACCAGGGAGTTGCTCTGACTGCGGTTTTTGTGCCAGATGCAAAACCGCTTGATCCCAGACTTGACTGGACCGTTGGCAGAAGGGGAATTCCTTACTGGGACTGGGGACTACATACCGGATCAGACTGGATCCGCGACCAGACCTATTCAGGGCCCTTTAGTCCTAAGAAAGCAGTTTACAAAAAATCACAGACTGATCAATATACAGATCATAGCAGTTGGACCTCAGGTTATACAGCCAATGGTTACCGTATGATCCGTTACGCTGATATTCTCTTATTGGAAGCAGAATGTCAGATCGAAACCGGTGCTGCAGACCTTGGCCGGACCAATATTAACCTGATACGGGCAAGAGCTGCAAATGCAGCAGGTTTTGTGAAGATGCCGGATGGTACCAATGCAGGTAATTATGTAATCTCACAGTACACTACTCCATTCGCTGATAAAGCTACTGCACAAAAAGCGCTCAGAATGGAAAGAAAACTTGAACTCGGGATGGAAGGCCACAGGTACTTTGACCTGAACAGGTGGGGAATTACCGTGACCGAACTAAACAGAGTTCTTACCTATGAGAAAACAATGCCATGGGGTGCTAATTTGTACGGCAGCGCATCGGTTGGAGCTGAAGATGTAACTTTCCCGATACCACAACGTCAACTTGACCTTAGTAACGGGAAATTGACCCAGAACAGATAATATTTTTAATTTAATTAATTCTGAAGTGGACTACCTGTACCGGTAGTCCACTTTTTTATACATTTATCGGGTTAATAAAAAATAATTGTAATTATTATTATACAGTATGAGTAAATATTTATTGCTTTTTTGTACCATATTATTAACCTCCTGTTCTAATTCGCCTAAGTTCCAATTATTGAATTCAAAGCGAACAGGCATTGATTTTAAGAACACAATAACTGAGACTGACAGTTTTAATGTAATGAAATATGAATACATTTATAATGGTGCAGGTGTGGGCATTGCGGATCTGAACAACGATGGATTACAGGACATTGTTTTTGCCGGCAACCAGGTTTCTCCAAGGGTCTATTTAAATCAGGGCAATTTTAAATTTAAGGATATCACTTCAAATTTTGAAGGGCTTACAAATAATCAGTGGTTCAGCAGTGTGACAATCGTGGATATCAACAGCGACGGATGGGCGGATGTTTATCTCACTGCTACGACCAGCGACAATCTTCAAAAACGTAAAAACAGGTTATGGGTTAACAATGGAGCAAAAAATGGAATGGACCCTGCTTTTACGGAGATGGCTGAAAAGTATGGAATTGCCGATACAAGTCATACCACCAATGCGGCATTTTTTGATTATGATCTGGACGGAAACCTTGACCTTTATGTTTTGAATAATACTGTAACTCAAAGAATGATCACCAACTATCGTCAGAAAATGGTTGACGGGAGTGCTCCAAATAATGACAAACTTTATCATAATAATGGGAACGGAACTTTCAGTGATGTGACAAAACAGGCAGGAATTGTTTATGAAGGATATGGTCTGGGTCTTGCTGTGGGTGATGTTAACAAGGACGGATACCCGGATATCTATGTTTCAAATGATTTCATGTCCAATGACTTATTATACATAAATCAGGGTGACGGAACCTTCAAAAATGAAATAAAAAAATACATGTCGTACCAGTCAAAATCTTCAATGGGTAATGATATGGCTGATTTGAACAATGATGGAAATCCTGATATTTTTACACTCGATATGATGCCCGAAAATTATTACAAAAAAAAGCAAACGATCAATGGTTTCAGCTATATCTACTATATAAATGATGAAAAATATGGTTATGAACACCAGTATTTAAGGAATATGCTCCATCTGCATAATGGATTTTTGAATGGCGAAATGCTTCCCTTTAGTGAAGTAGGTCAGATGATGGGTATCTATCAGACCGACTGGAGCTGGTCGCCCTTATTTGCCGATTATGACAATGACGGGGATAAAGACCTTATCATTACAAATGGTTTTCCCAAAGATATGACCGACAAAGACTGGACCCGTTTCAAAGTGAAGGCAGAAGGAAATTTTGCTTCCGATGAACTCCTTATAGACATGGCCCCGGTAGTAAAAATACCTAATATTGCATTTGAAAACACGGGTGATCTCCGTTTCGTTAAAAGAACTGATTGGCTACCCCAGGTTCCTTCTTATTCCTATGGAGCTTCTTTTGTCGATCTCGATAACGATGGTGATCTTGACTATGTAGTGAATAATATTAATGACGAAGCTTTTATTCTCAGGAATACCACGGTAGAAAAGTCTAAGAAAAAATCCAATTTTATAAAGATCAGGTTGGCAGGAAAAGCAGGCAATACGATGGCCATCGGTGCAAAGGTAGAATTATGGAACAAAGGGAAATATCAGTTTACAGAACATTTTTTGACCAGAGGATATGCCTCTTCTGTTGATCCTATCATTCACTTTGGCTTGTCACAGGACGTTTCCATTGATTCAATAAGAGTGACCTGGCCTGCTAGTGATAATACATCAATTCTGAGAAATATCGTAGCTAATCAGACTATCGAAATAAATGAAAAGAATTCCCTGCCATCAGTTAAGGCTGTCAGAATATCCGGGATAAATGACTTGTTATTTAATAAACGCGAAAATGTGATAAATTATGTACATGAGCAAACAGATTATGTTGATTACGGACTCAAACAGAGAATAATACCACATAAATTTTCACAGATCGGACCGCGTATGGCAAAAGGAGATCTTAATAATGATGGACGTGAGGATCTGATCATTGGTTCTACGAATAAATTGCCAACTACTGTCTTTTTAAGGAAAGGCAACGGATTTGAAGAGGCCAGTATTGAAGGATTAACAACAAAAAAGGAATTTTCTGAAGCCGATCTTGCGATATTTGATATAGACGGAGATGGAGATAATGATGTTGTTGCAGTAGCGGGTGGATATGAAAATAATCAGGAAAGTGAGTACATACACTACCTCTATGAAAACCGTAATGGTACATTTACAAGAACCCCGCTTCCTGTTCCACCGTTTCCTGCTTCTGTCGTACGGCCTTTCGACTATGACCATGATGGTTCAATGGATTTGTTTGTTGGTGCACGTGTAAAAAGAGGAATGTTCCCTTATTCTAACCATTCCTGGATTATTCATAATGATAAAGGCAAACTATCAGTTGATTCAGCTTCACGTTTAAACCTTGGAATGGTAACCGATGCGGTCTGGACTGATTATGACAAAGATGGCTGGGAAGATCTGCTGGTTGCCCGGGAATATAATTCTGTTGTACTTCTTAAGAATATGAATGGGAAAGAGCTTGTTCCTCAAATCATTCCGGGATTGGAAGCTAAACGCGGAATCTGGTACTCATTGGTTGCCGGGGATTTTGATCAGGATGGGGATGATGACTATATTGTTGGTAATCTTGGCGATAATCACCGATTCAACGTAAGTGATAAATATCCTTTAAACCTTTATGCAATTGATTTGGATATGGATGGCACAATAGATCCGCTGATAACGGCATATTGGAACGACAAGAATGGTAAAATGACAGAATATCCGATAAATTACCTCGATGAACTCATGTCACAGTCTGGCTTCTTTCAGAGCAAATTTAAGGATTATGCTTCCTTTAGCTATGCCGGTATTGATGATATGTTAGATGAAAACATATTAAAAAGATTAGAATTTAAACTGGATGTTAATACAACCTCAAGTTATATTTTATGGAATGATAAAGGTAATTTCAGGTGGGAGAAGCTCCCAATACCTCTACAGGTTTCTCCAATCAAGAAAATGATTGTGCAGGATTTAAATGGCGACAACTATCCTGATGTACTGATAGGAGGCAATGATTATACGTATGATGTGCCAACGGGATATTATGATGCAAATAAGGGAATAGTCTTATTGAATAAAGGCAACAAGCAGGAAAAAGGGAAACCCGCTTTTGAGGTATTGACGCCATCTCAAAACGGTATGCTACTGCAGGGGATGGTAGAGTCATTACTGTATTTTAAAGGTGATACATCTCTTGTTGTTGCAGGTTTCAACAGGGCAAAAGTTGCTGTGTTTGAACATAAGCAAAAAAGGAATTAATATTCGGACTCATTCCTGGTATATGATTAAAATGCCCTTCTGATCTGAGCAATAAAAGATTATTTCAAAACAGATAATATTTTCATTATCTTGTTAAAATACAGACAAAGCTAATATGAATAGTGCAAAAATATTAATCGGATGTTTTTTCATAGCATCATCATTGATGGTTTCCTCTTGCGAAGCAGGAGTAAAAGACCAGGACGGTAACAGGTATAAAACTATAAAAATCGGCAATCAGGAATGGATGGCCGAAAATCTGAATGTGAGCCACTTCAGAAATGGCGACGCAATACCTGAATCAAGATCATCTGAGGAATGGAAAAGGTTGGGAGAAGAACTCAAACCCGCCTGGTGCATTATACAAAACGACCCGGAGAATGGGAAAAAATATGGTAAACTTTATAACTGGTATGCAGTGAATGACCCCCGGGGCTTAGCACCTGAAGGTTGGCATGTGGCTTCAGATGAGGAATGGACACAATTGACAGACTATCTTGGAGGTGCAGTATCAGCCGCATTAAAAATGAGAACTACTGGTTTTACTGAAAACGGTAATTTATCAGGCGAGATCGGTTTTTCAGGGCTTCCGGGTGGTAAGATCAGCAGCAATGGTGGATTCTACGGCTTAGGTAGCTACGGCTACTGGTGGTCATCTACTGAGGTTAATGTCTCAGATGCCTGGATCCGTATTCTTAACTACATTTACTGCAATATTTCCTTTTTGAGCTACAATAAGCTTTCTGGTATTTCTGTTCGCTGCATCAGGAATTAGGCTATTTGACCATTTGTCTATCTGACTGCTATTATTCCATTCTGATCAGATCGCCTCCCCTGAATTGATACTTCACTATTTCTTTACAGACTGAACAATCACGCAAAGGGGAATTAAGTGAGCGAGTTGAAATTTCGGCCATATGGCATCAGCCCGCCTATAAAATTTTATCGTGAGATAATAATCTCCACGAATCGGAGACCACTGGATAAGTTTAAATTTTATAACTTTAACCCTGTGAAAATGAAAGTTAAAAAAGAGGGAAAAATGCAGCAGAAAAATGTAATAATATTCGTAGTAACCTTGCTTTGCTTAAGGTTAACCGGGCTAAATGGACAAATCGTGAAAGATATCGACGGTAATCTTTATCCTTCAATCACTATTGGAAAACAGATTTGGATGGCAGAGAATTTAAAAACAACCAAATACAATGATGGTACAACAATAACATTGGTTACTGATGATAAGGCATGGAGAGCATTAAAAACATCTGCCTACTGTTGGTTTGATAATGATATTGCAAACGAAGACATTTACGGAGCTTTATATAATTGGTATACTGTTAATACAAAGAAATTATGCCCAAAAGGTTGGCATGTACCAACAGATACAGAATGGGCAACTATGAAAAGTTTTCTGGGGGACGTAAGCACGGCAGGTGATAAACTAAAAGAAACAGGGATGACCCACTGGAAAAATTCCTTAAACAATGCAACTAACGAATTCGGCTTTACAGCCCTTCCGGGAGGCATGCGACTCGATTCCGGCGTCTTCCCCCTTTTTGGTAGCTCTTACGCTGTTTGGTGGTCGGCTACAGAGAACAATCCGGAACTGGCTTGGAACCGTGGCCTGTTCTTCAGTAGCAGCAACGTTTACAGGGGCTGCGAAAATAAGCGAAGTGGCTTTTCTGTTCGGTGTCTCAGGGATTAGACTATTAGACTATTTGGTGTTTGAGGCCTAACATAAAGAATTCCATGCTGTTATTCTATTCTGATCAGGTCGCCCCTCCTGAATTGATACTTTACTATCTCTTTACAGACTGAACAATCACGCAAAGGAGAATTACGTGAGCGTGTTGAAATTTCGGCGGTTATTACCCTGTCTTTTATTCCCATGATCTTCATGTCGGATTCTATAACCCTGTTTAGCATGAATTTACCATTTGTCTTAATAAGAATCAGATGTTCAGTCATATTCAGATATTGACCATGATAATAATCGATGGACACCATTGCATCATCATTTGAATCTTCGTCAATCAGCCCTGCAAATATTCTTGCAGGGTCAATGACATATTTTACCTGGTTATCACCTATAGTGACATAATTTATCTTGTTATCAGCTATAGTAACAATTCCATCCATTTCGACTGTTTTTTTTGCTTCTTTAAATTTATCCATGGCATATTTGATTGCAATATCCATGACTTCCTTATTAACTGAGTATCCGGAACCTGCTTTGTTATCATTATGGGAGCATGATAATAGTATAGGGATAAGAAATAATATAAAAAAACTCTTTTTCATAACTTTAGAATTATTGAATGTTGTCAAAAATATAACAAATGAGGGATTTGGAAAAAAATGATGCAATTTATTTACGGTCGGCCCTCTTTTGCCTTTATTTCGTATATTTCAACCTGAGGTCAATAATCTTGTCATATACAAAATAGCAAGGGTTGTCGCATTTTGTCTTCTCGTATCTGACCCTCGGAGTTGCTGAATTAACAGTGATATAATAATTTCCAGGTATATAATAGGTAGCAGTGACGGTGTATTTTTTATTGATGGTTACAGGAATCATTGCTTGGGTACCAGAAGGACTATATGAGCTATACAAGACACTATCTTCAAGATTGCCTTCATAAACTTTTATTATTGTCGGACCACCATTATGATTTATATCAAGCTTCAATTCAAGCTGGATTTTTACAGGTTCGTCTGCTGTGCAATCGGGACATTTAACGAAAATGCCCTGTTCTTCACATGAGAATGGAATTATCAAAACAATGAGGAATAGTATTTTTCTGATTTTTGTCATCATCCTGATACTGCTATATCTGTTTAACATATTTCCAGTCACCTATTGATGTCCTGCGGTCCTGCGGTCTCTCAATCTCTAAGTCTCCTCTTCCC
The DNA here is from genome assembly GCA_026391475.1 of Bacteroidia bacterium. Taxonomy (GTDB): domain Bacteria; phylum Bacteroidota; class Bacteroidia; order Bacteroidales; family VadinHA17; genus LD21. Next base: position 18,937 of record JAPLED010000063.1, read on the forward strand.
CCAATCTCCCCTTCTTTCTTCTTTACCTGTCGCCAGTCGCCTATCTTAATACCACTTTAAAGTTTTAATATTGGTCCTGATTTTATCGAAAAAATAGTTATATGAAAAGCCAACTCTGAGCCAGACCGGCCCGTTATGATAAAATTCAGTTTTCAGGTATTCAAGACCTGCGTTTAAAGAAAAGTTCATTTTTGTCATTTTCATAGAGATTGAAGGAATAACCATGAATTTATTCCCGGGAGTAATAAGAGTTCCTTTTAGCTTGTTTCCAAAAGAATAACCGGCTAAAAGAGAGGTTGAAAATGCAAAATTACATTTGTCCAGACGATCAGTCAGTGCAAAATCTTTAAACAATCCTGCATAAGCAACCGATCCCTTATCCATGTATTGATAATACAAATTCTCGGAATTTTTTACCAGAACCCTGGTGTACCATAATTTCGTATCGCAGCCGGCAATGAAACCTCCATTTAAAAATGGTTCTTTAAATGAAAGACTTACGCCGGAGTAAATATCATTTAAGAAGAATTTTGACGAGATACCTATAGCTACCTGGTCTATCTCATACTTCAATTTCCCTGGAATATTGTGTTTTTCAAGGATGTTGATGATCTCTTTTCTCCGGTATTTTGAGGCAACACTATATGGATTTATAACATATCTCCCGTAGTTTGTCCATTTATCTCCTGTTTTTAAAAGAAATTCAGTTGCTTCACTGTTGCCAGCTAATATGGAGAGTGTTAATGCATTGTGCCCGGAATTGTTTTTGGCATAAATATCAGCGCCCTTTTTATTTAAAAGATCCATAACCAGGGTATCTCCATAAAATGAGGCCATAAGAAACGGAGTAAACCCATCATTATCTTTTTCCTCAGGATTGGCACCATTCTGAATCAGCAGATCTGAAACATCTCTTTTTTCTGCCCAGATTGATGCAAGAAGTGGAGTTGTCCCTTCATCAGTTTTTTCATCTATTGAAGCATCGTAATACAACAGGAGGTCAACGATATCCAGGTATCCATTCAGCGAAGCATGATGAAGAGGCGTTGCACCATGTCTGTCAGGAAAATCTATATCAGCGCCTGCTCTTATAAGCGCTTCGGAAATCTCAAAATTTTGATTTTTTACTGCAATAAGAAGGGGCGTTTCATAACTTGTCGTAACTTTATCAAGAACAGGATAAAATGTCAGGAGTGTTTTAACTGCTGATAATCTGTTATTTGCGACAGCAAATATGAGGGCAGTAGCCCCTTCATTTGTTTGAGTATTAATATGAGCGCCTTTCCCGATAAGTCGTATAATCTCTGTATCATATCCTTTTGAAGCTGCTATCATAAGATCATAATTAAGAGCCCCTTCAAAAATAAATGGAACATAGTCGGACGTATCAATGTCTGGTAAACCAGGCAATAAACTGTCAATTTTAGTCGACTGGCCATACATATTACCCAGGCATAACAGGATTGCTACAAGTAATAATATCCGTAAAACTGATACCCTGACTACACACATGAATACAAAGTTAATTTTTTGATTCTTTTTTTAATGACTTATAGACAATAGAGTATTAAATATATTTCAAAAACCCGATTTGCAATTTTTTATTGTAATATTTTTAAAATACTTGCTGATTGAAAAAGAATACTTTTATTTTTGCTCCTGAAAAAATGTATTATCTGTTGATCAGAAAAAGAAAAATATTATTGGTTACTCTTTTAGTCTCATTGGTGAGTTTCAACCCCGGTGCAAAAGAAAACAGTGTTGTCATTATTGATAAACTTGTACCCCGGAATGTAAGACTCACAAATAGCAACTCTTCGGGGAAGGAATTTGCAACTGCAGAAAAGACAATAAATTCTTTTTTGCGGAAGTGGTCGATTGCAGGAGCTTCAGTAGCTTTATCAAAGGATGGTAAACTGATTTTTGCAAGAGGTTTCGGATACGCCGATACTGCATCTATGACTGAAACTCAACCATATAGTCAATTCCGGATAGCAAGTATTTCAAAACTGGTTACGGCAATCGGGATAATGAAACTCCAGGAGGAGGGCAAATTATCTCTGAACGACAGCGTTTTTGGTCCGGACGGAATTCTTAATGATCCATATTTCAGTGAACCGAAAGACAAGAGAGTTTTTGGTATAACGGTTGCACATCTTTTAAGCCATGAGGCTGGCTGGACTCAAAGATATGGAGATCAAATGTTTATGCCGATATTGATAGCTGAAATAATGGGAATAAAACCTCCTGTCGACACTAAAACAATTGTAAGGTTTGCCCTTGATAAAAAGCTCCATTATACTCCCGGAACCAGCCGTGAATACTCAAACCTTGGATACAGCATACTTGGACTGATAATTGAAAAATTATCAGGAATGTCGTATGAAGAGTATTGCAAGCAGGCAATTTTAGAGCCTCTTGGTATTTATGATATGAAAATTGCAGGTAATCTGCCTTCAGAGAAAAATCCTTTTGAGGTTACCTACTACGAACCTTCCAACGTGGTACTCAAACCGTCAATCTATGGTACGGGAGAGTTGGTTACACCAAGTTACGGAGGAAATGATATCAGGGCTCTTGGCGGTGCCGGAGCCTGGCTGTCCACTGCTCCTGATCTAATGCGTTTATTGCTTGCTGTTGATGGCTACAAAACCAGACCGGATATACTAAGTGATCAAAGTATCAGGTTTATGACTGATAACGACAACGGTTTTGCACCGGTGGGATGGAAGACTACAATTTTTAACGGTACATGGTGGAGAACAGGGTCATTCCCCGGTAGCACCGGTATGATGAAAAGACAATCTGATGGAATTTCATGGGTTGTCCTGTTTAACTCAAGCGCATGGAATGGTCCTGAAATTTATTCCTACATCGATAAGATGATGTACAGGGTAGTATCGCAGATTAAACCATGGCCGGAATATGATCTTTTTAGCTATTCTCTTCCTGTACCTTTAAAACTCACTTTAACGAATACTTTAACAGGTAATCATTTGTTTTTCTAAGACTTAACTACCTCAAGACAGCGCGAAGCGCAAGACAATCAACTCAGCTACTGTGCAACAAAGTGATAGAACAAAGTTCCAGTCTGTATTTTTGGGGAGTTGACATCAGGGTTGAATCTCGAAATTAAAGCTGTTGTTACTGCCGTCTCAATAAGACACGGGTCGGAAGTGGTGCTTTCATTTGCAATTATCAGCGCTTTTTCAACAACTCCTTTCTGATTTACATCAATAGTAAGAACCACCTTTCCTGAACCCTGACATTTATATATAGGAATGGGAAGGTACATGTGGTTACGGCCAGCCAGATCGTAATAGATTCTTGTCGGACCTTTGTAATTTGCAGCCACCACCTGCGATTCTTTGGGCTTGTCATTTTCATTTTTTCCGACAGTATCATTCTCAAATGCAAGTTTTTCGTCAGTTTTCATTTCATCCATCTTCTTCTGCTCATCGATATAATTGTCAATTCCGAGTTTCCCGCTTTTAATAAGTTCTTCCTTCACCATGTCGATATATTCAGAAGGATTGATCGTCTTTTCCGATTTGTTGGCGAGATTTCGTGCAATATTCAGCATCTCATCGTCACCTTTAAGAATCCTTTCAATAGAAGTTGCAGGTAATTCAATCATCTTCTCTTTTATCTCCGACTCCTCTACAGGGGCAAATTCAACTTCGAATTTATCCGATAAATCTTTCTGTAATGATTTGATCTGAAATGACATGAATATTATTCCGGCAATAAGATGAATTATTACTGTACCCAGAATGCCAACCAATCTCCCTTCATACTTTTTCATACAGAAAAGGCTGATTATTTGCTTCCCGTTTTCCTGATCTTCTTTCTGACCTTGGCGTTAACAGGCTTGTTGAACTTCTGATTTTTAAATAATCCGTTCTTAACCCCTTTAATAAATTTCGCCCAGGCAAATGGGTTTAGAAGGTTATTGACCGGATATTGGTTCCTCGTCGACATGGCACTGAAATTCTGCTCCATTGCGTATCTGTAACCGGCTTCAGGTGAAATCCTTACCCCGGTCTGATTTGCAACAGCCACATAAATTGAAGCAAGGTTATCATTCATATTTTCAATAATTGGATCAACAGGACGTTCTTTCGTCATGTCTTTAATAAACTCATTATAACTCTTCCATGGGAGAATCGTTATTTCTGCAATCGAAATAGTATCAATATCCAGGACAATATCAACTTTACAATGCTTTTCTTCATAAGATACAGGAATAATTGTATGATATCTTTTGAATCCTAAAGCTCTGAAAAATATAGTATCGCCCGGGGTGCTTGTTATGGAATAGATACCTGTTCTTTCACTTACAGCTCCCCTGCGGAGTTTCCTGGAGATAACCGCAACACCTTGTACAGGCATGTATGACTCGTCAGTGATAATCCCGCTTACCTGGACGAATCTCTCTGTTTCATTTGTCTGCCCATTTACGGCGATAAAAGAAAGGATGAAGAATGCGATTGTATAAAAAAGTCTGTTCAATTAGAACTGTGTTTTTATCTGGTGAAATCGAGTTGCGTATGCAAAATAAACATTATTGAGTGTAACGGTAAAACATTTAACTATATTTTAAAGTCTAATAATAGATATTCCCAATTAATGATTTCCGATATTCATAATAGATTTAAAATGAGTATCCGTTTTGATTTATAAAATCAATTTTTTTTACTAATGATAATTATTAAGGCATATACTAAAAAATCATATTTTGGACTAAAGTCCGCAATCAGCTCATTATCAATAACCCCGGACTTAAGTCCGGGGTTATTGAACGTCCATAAAAACAGGGCTTTAGCCCTTAATTCTTCTATATTAATAATTTCCGATTTTCATATTATATTTAATTCATTCGTCATTTTTATATATGGAAAATATTTCAATATTTGTTCATTAAATTTCAGATCATTCTATCTGGTTTCACAAAAACCTGATAACCTAATAACTCAATATCATATATTTTACAGAAAATTATTAAAATCCTATATGAAAAAACTACTATTAATGGGTGATGAAGCAATAGCTCAAGCTGCTTTAGATGCAGGTTTGAGCGGGATGTATGCTTACCCCGGAACTCCTTCCACCGAAATAATGGAGTATATCCAATCATCAAAAGATGCTTCTTACCGTAAAGTACACAGAGAGTGGTCCTCAAATGAAAAAACTGCTATGGAGGCTGCTCTTGGTATGTCTTACGCCGGTAAAAGGGCTATGGTTGCCATGAAACATGTTGGCCTGAATGTAGCTGCCGACGGTTTTATTAATTCTGCACTGACAGGAGTAAATGGCGGCCTTGTTGTAGTCTCAGCTGATGATCCCTCCATGCATTCCTCTCAGAACGAACAGGATTCAAGGTTCTATGGGAAGTTCGCATTTGTCCCCTGCTTTGAACCATCTGATCAGCAGGAGGCGTATGAAATGATTTTTGATGCTTTTGAAGCATCTGAGAAATATAAACTTCCGGTTCTTTTCCGGATTACTACCCGCCTTGCTCATTCAAGAGCAAGTGTTCAGTTAAAAGAAGTCCTTCCTGAAAAAAAACTATCCCTGCCTTCAGATCCTCTTCAGTTTGTTCTTCTTCCTTCATTTGCAAGGAAAAAGTACAAAGTTTTGCTATCATCTTATGAATCATTAAGATATGAAAATAGAATCTCGAAATACAACTCTTTTAAAGATGGCAGGAAAAGAGATCTTGGGATAATTGCCTGTGGAATAGCCTATAACTACCTGATGGAGAATATTGCCGGCACTGTTGATGATTTTCCGGTTCTGAAGATCTCGGCTTACCCTTTTCCAAAAGACCTTATTAAAGACCTAACCGACAGGTGTAAAGAGGTTCTCATCCTTGAGGAGGGAGCTCCTCTTATTGAAGAAGCTTTAAGAGGAATTCTGGATAATGGAATAAAAATTTATGGCAGGCTTGATGGAACAGTGCCCCGCGATGGTGAACTAAACCCCGCTATTGTTGCAAAAGCCCTTGGTTTGCCGGCCAGTTATGGAGAAGAGGTTCCGTCACTTGTTAAAATGCGACCGCCATCATTTTGCAAGGGTTGCGGACATACCGATATGTTCAATTCTTTAATCGAAGCTGTGAAACCTTATGGTCCGGGACGGGTTTTTTCCGATATAGGTTGTTATACCCTTGCAGCTCTGCCTCCATATAATGCTATAAATTCATGTGTCGATATGGGTGCTTCAGTGACTATGGCGGTGGGAGCAGCCGATGCGGGTCTATTCCCTTCAGTTGCCGTAATAGGTGATTCAACTTTTACCCATTCCGGTATGACAGGTCTGCTTGATGCTGTAGTGAAAAATTCATCAGTAACTATCATTATATCTGATAATTTAACAACAGGGATGACTGGTGGTCAGCAGTCGCAGGCAACCGGTAGGATCGAACAAATCTGTGAAGGTATTGGAGTAGCATACGAGCATCTGAAAATTATAATTCCATTACGTAAGAATCATGAGGAAAACGTACGTATAATGAAAGAGGAGTTTGAATATAAAGGTGTTTCAGTAATTATTGCCTCACGCGAGTGCATTCAGACAGCCACAAAAAGAAAAAGATCAGAAGGTTCAAACTAGTAACCCCAAAAAGAATTAAAATGAAGAATGACATTATATTATCAGGAGTAGGAGGACAGGGTATCTTGTCAATTGCAGCTACTATTGGCTTGGCTGCGGTTGCGAATAACCTCTTTATCAAGCAATCGGAAGTTCACGGAATGAGCCAGAGAGGTGGAGATGTTCAGTCGCATCTGAGGCTTTCCGATAAGCCGGTTTCTTCTGATCTGATCCCTTATGGGAAAGCAAACCTGATAATCTCTGTTGAACCGATGGAATCATTGAGATATCTTCCATGGCTTTCAAAAGATGGCTGGCTGGTAACCAACTCAATCCCTTTTAATAATATACCTGACTATCCACCAGTAGATGAGATAATAAAAGAGATAAAAAAGATTAAAAACCATATCATTATTGATGCAGATGCAATAGCCAGGGAAGTAGGATCAGCACACTCCGGTAATATTGTTATTCTGGGAGCTGCGTCCCAATTTATTGATATGTCTTTTGAAAGCCTCGAAAATGCAATCAGGAAGCTATTTGGACGAAAAGGTGAAGAGGTTGTTGAAGCCAATCTGAAAGCGCTTAAAGCCGGAAGAGAATTCGTTTTCAAAACTTGAATAGAGCATTCAGGAAAAATGCATCAGTAATCTGTCTGCCAGGGTTATAAGGATACGTGCCTTGGTAATTCAAAGCCATTTTTACATTCTGGCTGAAAGTGTACTGAACGCCAATTATTGCGAAGCTTCCATCCATTTGGTAATTCCATTGAATAATATCACCTGGTACTATAACTGAAGAGGAATAATCATATCGTACGAAGATTTCTGCCTTTTTGGAAATACTGATTGCACCGGTTCCTGATAAGCCCCAGGCATGATGTCCTCCGATCATATCAAGATTTGATTTGTAACTTGCTTCAGCTCCGAATGTTATGAGTTCATTTTTAAATCCGGCAAATCCGATCAGAGTGTATTGCAATATCCCTTGTGGCTTAGTTACATCTCCATATAGTCTTATTGCCAATTGTTTAACAGGAGTAATTGTTAAACCTGCTGAAGTTTTTACGCTATTATCAAGTTGAAGTTCCGAATAACCTTCTCCGTTCATTAATGTAAAATCAGCTCTTAAAATATCATTGAATTTATAATCCATTGCCAGGCCAAGATCTGCTACAAAACCATACCCGTTAATTGATTGATATGTGTTTGCGATATATCTTTTCCCCCAGAATTTTTGCTGAAAATCAAAAAGTCGTGTACCTGTAATCCCAAAGTAGATATTGAGATTGTCTTTTGACCAGGAGATGGATGCTTCCCTGAAATAAGCGTACCTGCGGTGAGTTGATCCCAACGCAAGTTCTTCCGGACTCCCGATATTAACAATTATTGTAGCAGAAAAATTACCCCCGGGGAGATAATTGTAACCAAGGTAAGCCCTGTTCAATCCGAAACCTATTGTTTGTGCCGTATCATTAAGATTGTAATGAAAATCTGTAAAAATTTCAGCAATCGGCTTCCCCTTATTTTCTGTAGTTTGAGAATTAATAATCTGGCATAAAAAGAGAGAGACTAGCAAAACAGGCAGTATCTTTTTCATTAATTATTATTATCAGAATAATTTTTATTTTATTTGATAAAGATAATAACCCAAATTTAATTCATATGAAACGTCTGTTGTTTTTCTTATCATGTTCAGTATCTCTCTTTTTTCAACCGCCCAAAAGGCTGATTTCAAAGCAGCTGAAAAATTAATCCTGATACGCAAGGACAGGCAACTGAAAAACCTTGATGTGTGCCTTGTTAATGCTGAAACCGGAGTTCTTTCTGTTCTCTTTAGCGAGCAAACATGGCCCTATTTTAATAATGAGTATACCCGTTTATCTGTCCTTAATGAGGGAAATGATATAATCTGGTGGTCAGAAAGAACAGGATGGGGTCAACTTTATCTCTACGATGGAAAAGGGAATCTGAAGAACCAGATCACTAACGGGTATTTTGTTACAGGAAGGGTTGAACGGATAGATACCCTTGGAAGAATGTTATATTTTGAGGCTTTTGGAAGAGAACGGGGGTCCACCCGTATTACAGCATGAAATACAAAGCCTCTATTGACAGAGGAGGAATGACCCTTATTACAAAAGAGGGTGCCAACCATTCGTTCACAATGTCGAAATCAAACAAATACTTTGTTGATACTTACTCAACAGTGGATAAAGTTCCTGAAGCAGTTCTACGGGATAATAACGGGAATATAATTCTCAGTCTCGAAAGGGCTGATATTTCCCAGCTCTACAAAGCAGGATGGAAAATGCCCGAAACTATTGTTGTTAAAGCAAAAGACGGTGTTACAGACTTGTACGGTGTTATGTATAAGCCTTTTGATTTTGACTCCACCAGAAAATACCCTGTCATCTCTTATGTTTACCCTGGTCCTCAAACCGAATCGGTACAATATTCATTCACTGTTACAGGTGGTAAAAATGTGGCTCTTGCCCAACTTGGTTTTATAGTTGTAAACTTTGGCCATCGCGGTGGTAGCCCGATAAGAAATAATTACTATCACACTTTTGGCTACAGCGACCTCAGAGATTATGCTCTTGCCGACGATAAATATGGTATTGAACAACTTGCCGATATATTTAAATTTATCGATATAAGCAGGGTTGGTATATATGGTCATTCCGGTGGCGGATTCATGTCGACGGCTGCAATTCTATCATATCCTGATTTTTATGATGTCGCCGTTTCCTCTTCCGGTAATCATGATAATAATATTTATAATCAGTGGTGGGGTGAAACTCATAATGGTGTCTCAGAGGTTGAAAAGAAGGTAACCAGGAAGGATGAAATAAAAGATAGCCTCAATAAAAAGAAGGAGGTGGAAATTTCATTTAAAGGGGTTGTTGAGAAAAACCAGGATCTTGCAAAAAACCTCAAAGGCCATCTGATGCTTGTTACCGGAGATATAGATAGTAATGTTCATCCCGGGAATACACTCAGGGTAGTTGATGCACTTATTGCGGCAAATAAACGATTTGATTTCATGATGTTACCTGGTCAGCGACATGCTTATGGAAATGATGTTCCCTATTTCGACAGGATTATGTGGTATTATTTTGCTGAATATCTTCTGGGGGATTACAGAACCAGTGTGGATCTGCTTGAATTCGAATAGCATTTCCCTGAAATTGTTTAACTTGTAGACAGGAATAAAAAGGTGTGCCCATGGTAAATGATTCAGTTAATAAAGCGGAAAAATTTCTGTCAATAGCTTCACAGTTTAAACTTGGCAGCCTTGTTACTGAATCACCTCATCCTGCTACAAGCGACCTGTCATCTCTGGCTGTAAATAATCTGCCGGAGGCTATTTCAATATTGAAGGAACTCGATAGGCAGACTATCAGGGTTTTATCAGAGAAGAAGAAACAGATATGCTATCTGAAAGATATCATCCATGATACATTAAAATCAGGAAATAACATCTTTTTCTGCGGATGCGGAGCTACCGGACGATTATCTCTTACCATTGAAACGCTCTGGCGCCAGGTATATGAAAAAAATAATATTAAAGACAGGGTATTCAGTTTTATGGCAGGAGGGGATGTTGCTCTTATCCGTTCTATAGAAAACTTCGAGGATTTTCCTCATTACGGAGCCCGACAACTGCTGGAATCCGGATTTAAAGATGGCGACCTGTTGATTGGCACTACTGAAGGTGGTGAAACTCCCTTCGTGATCGGCGCTGTGGAAAAAGCAACACAAATATCAAAAAGGAAACCATTTTTTATGTACTGCAATCCCGATGAAATTTTATGCGAGGTAGCAGAAAGATCAAAACTGGTGATTCAAAATCCTGATATTGAAAAGATAAATCTTACTGTCGGGCCAATGGCTATCACAGGAAGTACGAGGATGCAGTCATCGACAATTCTCCTTGCATTCGCAGGGATTGCACTATTTTATTATAAGGATAGTAATGAAACGATCGAAAAAGAGATAGATGGTTTTATCAGGTTTTGGGATTCTGCGGATACTCAGTTTATCGAAAAATTCATTGTTCTGGAATCTGATTATTATAAAAACGGAGACTATTTATTATATGAAACTGATAATCAGTTAGGCATAACGGTTATTACGGATACCACTGAGCGTTCACCGACATTCAGTTTATTTCCATTTGAAAATGCAAATGAAGCAGAACAGAATTTGTCCCTCTGTTATCTTTTTATGCCCGATGCAGCAGATAGTGAAAAGGCATGGGAGAAACTATTATGGAGATCTCCAAGGACACTGGAGTGGCCCGATATAAATGGTATCGCTTCCAGAGAACGATTACTTGGTTTTGATTTCAGTAGTAAAGTTCTTTCAAGGAGAGAACACCAACAAAAACCTATCAGGCAGCACCGGTTTAAAATATTGTACGATCAAAACGGAATTAACTTTACACTGGGTAATGAAAGACATTTTTTAACTACCCCTTTTTCAAACCCGCTCTTTACGCACCTTATACTTAAGATGATTTTAAATGTTCATTCTACGCTTATAATGGGAAGATTGGGAAGGTACGAAGGAAATGTGATGACATATGTAAGAGCCAGTAACAATAAGTTGATCGACAGGGCGATAAGATATATCGATCTGCTTATGAAAAATAAAAAAATCAATCTACCGTACCACACTCTTGCTCATATCCTTTTCGAAATGATTGAAAAAACACCCTCTGACCAATCAATAGTTCTGGCAACTGTAGAGGAGATAGTAAAGCGTAATAAATAAAATAAAGAGGCTGTTTCTTAAAATGGAACAGCCTCTCTTCACCGAAAATGCAGCGAACATTTTCCGGTACCCCGGCTTATTCATCCTTGTCCGGTTCCTCTTTTCCCTTGTCCTTTCCTGATCTGAGCAGGATAAGATCATTAAGAACAATCTCAGTAATGTTCTTTGTGGCACCCTTCTTATCCTCATAAGTGCGATAGACGATCCTGCCTTCAACTGCTACCTGCCGGCCTTTTTTCAGATACTTCCCGGCGATATCAGCCAGTCCGTTCCATGCAACGATGTTATGCCATGTAGTTTCGTTAACCTTCTGACCATCAGAATTTTTATACCCATCATCGGTGGCAAGTGTGAAATGGGTTACTTTTTTTCCGGTCTCGGTGGTTTTTGTTTCCGGATCCTGACCAAGATTTCCGATCAGGGTGACTCTGTTTTTTAATGAATTCATGACTTTAAGTTTTAATTTGACATTAGTTTAATTTCTTAGCAAACTTAAGCCACCCTCTGATACTGTTCCGGTTATTAAGCATTTATATTCGGTTTGTAATCATTTATAGTCGTTTGTATCCGTTTGAAAATGTTTTTTTATATCTTTATCAAAACATTAGTGCTGTGGAAAAGAAATGTCTCGATTGCGGCGACACCTTGCGTGGTCGTACCGATAAGAAATTCTGTTCTGATCAGTGCCGGAATAATTATAACAACAGGCAGAACCGTGATTCAAACAATTTTGTCAGAAATGTTCACGGGCTGTTGAGAAAGAACAGAAGAATCCTTTCAGATCTCTATTCTGAAGGTAAAGTGAAAGTTCATAAAGATGCCCTTTTTGCCCTGGGTTATAACTTTAGTTTCTTTACCCATATTATTGAAACAACACAGGGCCAGAAGTTTCATTATTGCTTTGAATACGGTTATCGCGAAACAGGTGATGATTTTCTGGAATTAAAACAAAATAGTCAATATATTGAATATCAATAAAAAACCCCCCTTGCCCCCAATTGGTGGGATGGGGGGGTAAAAGATCTTCAGATCACAATGCTTTCCTGAAGTGGAATGTTTATCTTGTCTTTTATCGGAACAATGCGCCCTGAGTATCTTACGAAATCAATTCTGAGACTTGAAACCGAAACATTGCAGAACCCGTTTTTGCTGATTGTAAGATTTACATCGAATGAATTATCTCCTCCTCTGCCTACATCCATTTTTATTTTATATGCACCATCAGAAGAGTCGTTTGATAATTCATAATTCATAGATTTTCCAATCATATCTATTGCAGCAATTGGCATACCATATTGTCTGCCAAGATAAGCAGCACTTATAATAGCTCTGTCTCCATCAATAATAATGTAATTAGCTCTTGGAACAAGATCTACCCTTCCTCCGTGTGAATAATAGACCCGATCGAATCTTATTATGAACCTTCTCGATTCAACAGCTTTTTTAATTACTGTCTGTTCAGCAAGATTCTTATTTTTTCTAAGTTCAATCCTTGTTGATTTTGCCTCTTTGGTTGTCATGCAGGATGACATGACCATGAGAATCATAATAATATAAAACAGCTTTTTCATGGCAGTATATTTTACTCTGTGTAAGTCAAATATCATGCCAGTTGATCGATTCTATCGCGTTATTTATTATTTTAAAAAAGGAAAGTAGTAACTGATATTTTCTTTTGTGAGACGAGTGCCATAGCCGGAATCCTGGAATGCTTCGCAATAATTAATTTTAGCCCCTTTTTCACTCCCGTAAAGTTCAATCAGTTTATCCCGATAAGGCGTTGCACTAGATCCGTTTTTTCTGGTTTCACCAAGCCATGCTCTCCTGTCGGCATCCGAAACAGGAACCTGATCAAGATCCCCCCTGTTAAATGGCAGCCATTCGTACATCTGCGACTTGTGCTGATGATACATATCAATTTTCTTTTCAATTACATCATCTATGTCGATGCAAACATCAGCTTTAAAAGGTTCGGGATGAATAAACCCGTCACTCATGAAGAGAAACAGAGGATTCTTCTGAAGGTGAGGAACCTTGGGTAGTATTGTTGGTACTGTCACCATATAGGCGGCATCAAGCACCAGAACACCCGTATATCTGTGATCAGGATGATAATCGTATGGTCGCGGGAAGATAACAATATCAGCCTTTTGCTCCCTGATAATCTTTATGATCTGTAATCGGTTCTTATAAGTCGGCATTAATTGTCCGTCGTGATTGTCCAATGTTATGTACCTTACTCCAATGACTTCCCCGGCCTTCCGTGCTTCTTCTCTGCGGATTTTTGCCAGTTCCTTAGCCTTGATTTTCTGATGGCCGGCATCACCATTTGTAAC
>JAPLED010000007.1 GCA_026391475.1 Bacteroidia bacterium
CAATCCGGAAAATCATTCAGAAATTTATGTCGGTGTTTCCGCAGGGAACATCTGGAAAACAACAAATAACGGAACTTCATGGACACCGATTTTTGACAAATATGGAGCTTATGCCATTGGATGTCTTAAGATGGATCCGGAAAACCCATCGGTGATCTGGGCCGGAACGGGCGAGAATACTCATCAACGTCAGCTTGGCTATGGTGATGGTGTTTATAAATCGGAAGACGGTGGTGCAAGCTGGAAAAATATGGGTCTGAAAGAATCTAGACAAATTGGTATGATCGCCATTGATCCCCGAAATACCGATGTAGTCTATGTTGCAGCAGAAGGATCAATATGGGGGCCTGGTGGAGAACGTGGCCTTTACAAAACGACAGATGGAGGAAAAACATGGAATAAGTCATTGGATATCAGTGAGAATACGGGCGTTAACAATGTAGTGCTTGATCCGCGCAACCCTGATGTTTTATATGCCACTTCCGAACAGAGAAGACGGCATGTATTTACAAAAATAGGCGGTGGACCCGAATCGGCAGTTTACAAATCGAAAGATGCAGGCAAGACCTGGGACAAAATAATGAGCGGGCTTCCTTCGGCACATATCGGAGGAATGGGTATTGATATATCTCCGGTCAATCCGGATGTACTGTATCTTATTATGGAAGCAGCCGGAGAATCAAGTGGATTCTACAGGTCTGTAAACAGGGGGGCATCATGGGAAAAAATGAGTACTTATGCATCAAGCGGTCAGTATTATAATGAGATTTACTGCGATCCGAAAGATGTTGATAAGGTCTATAGCATGGAGACTAATTCAAAAGTGACGCTCGATGCCGGAAAAACATGGAATAATGTTGGTAATAACCAGCGGCATGTAGATGATCATGCTTTATGGATCGATCCAAATGACACAAAACACTTTTATATTGGTGGTGACGGTGGTATTTATGAAACATTCGACGAAGGCAAAAATTACATCTTTAAATCGAACCTGCCTGTTACACAGTTCTACAGAGTCAGTGTCGATAATGCTTTACCTTTCTACAATGTTTATGGCGGAACCCAGGATAATAACTCAATGGGTGGGCCTTCACGTAATATAAACAGAGATGGGGTGGTTAATGCCGATTGGAAAGTAACTGTTGGCGGCGACGGCTTCTGGGTTGCCAATGATCCTGCAGATGAGAATATTGTTTATACCGAATCTCAATATGGAAATGCAGCTCTCTGGGATAAAAAGAGCGAAGAATCGATCAGTATCAAACCTGTTCCACGAAAAGGAGAAAAGACCTATCGCTGGTATTGGGATGCTCCGCTTATTATTAGTCCTCATCAGCGTGAAAGGATATATATGGCGGCTAATAAAGTATTCAGAAGCGATAACCGTGGCCGGAGCTGGGATGTAATATCAGAAGATCTTACAAGAAATGAAGACCGTAATCAGTTTAAGGTCATGGGTAAGTTCTGGAGCATTGATGCAGTTGCAAAAGATGTATCAACATCACTGTGGGGATTAATAGTATCTCTTTCAGAATCAAAAGTTAAGAAAGATCTTTTATATGCAGGCACCGACGACGGAGTTATTGCAGTAACTGAGGACGGAGGAAAGAACTGGACAAGGATCACTACATTCCCCGGTGTTCCGGAATACACATATGTTAGCGATATTCTTCCTGATAAATTCAATGAAAATGTGGTTTATGCCACATTTAATAATATGCTGAATGACGATTTCAAACCATATATCCTGAAAAGTACCGACAAGGGAAAGACATGGACACCAATAACCAACAAGCTTCCTGCAAATGGTACTATCCACACAATAGAACAGGATAATATCAATCCTGATCTGCTCTTTACAGGATCAGAATTCGGATTCTACTTCTCTATCGATGGAGGTAACGAATGGATTGAATTCAAATCAGGACTACCGACAATTGCAGTTCGGGATATTGCAATCCAGGAACGCGAGTGTGATGTAGTGATCGGAACCTTCGGAAGAGGTTTTTATATACTCGACGACTATTCTCCACTGCAGACCTTTAAAAAAGATACACTTGATAAAGAAGGCTTTATATTCCCGGTAAAGGATGCAAAAATGTATGTCCAGACAAGCGGGTTTGACAACCAGGGTTCAACTTATTTCAAGTCACCGAACCCAGACTTTGGAGCCACAATAACCTATTATGTAAAAGAGGTTCCTAAAACTGCAAAAGCAATAAGGCAGGAGAAAGAAAAAGCCCTTTTTGAAAAAGGAGAACCGATACCTCAGCCTTCCATTACTGATCTGGATGCAGAGGCAAAGGAGATAAAACCCTATCTGATTTTCACAATTACTGATGAAAGTAACAACATTGTAAAAAGGTTATATAAGTCAGCTTCCAAAGGAGTTAACAGGATCACATGGAACTTCACCTATGAGAGTCTGTCACCTGTGACTACAACCAAATATGAGCCTGTCAGCAGCGGCAGCGTAGGCCGAAGAGGTGGTGGTGGTGGCATTCAGGCAATGCCCGGAACTTATAAAGTATCACTTTCATTATTTGCAAAAGGTGAAACAAAAGAACTTACAGCTCCGGCATCATTTGTTTGCAAACCACTGGGTATTGCTTCATTCCCTGCAACAGACCAGAAAGCAAAATATGCCTGGATAAGTGAAGCTTCTGAATTTTCAAGAAGTATGTATGGCACAATAAGTTACACCAACGAACTTGTAAATAAAGTTAATGCTGTAATGCAGGCAATTCATCAGACACCCGGAGCTTCAGATGATTTGATGAAAGAGGCTGAAAGGATAAATAATGAATTGGATAATATTATGTTCCGATATAATGGCCCAACGGCAAAGGCAAGTGCGGAAGAGCTTCCACCGATTGACATGCCTCTTTCCGACAGACTAAGTGAAATGGCATCCGCAAGTTATGGTACAAGTGGTGATATTACGATTATTGCAAAAGAGCAGTTGAATATCCTTAAAGTTGAATTTCCACTTGTTCTGGAAAGAGTTAAAAAGGCAGGCCAGGATTTACAGAAGCTTGACAAGCAACTTGATGCAATAAAAGCACCATGGACTCCGGGAAGAGTACCTGTTTTGTAGATGAAAAGCCCGTGATAAATTATTATTGCTTTTTAGAAGAATTTTTTTTATACTTGTTATGAAATTTGAAAGTCGGAAGACCGAAGACGGAAGACGGAAGTCTTTCTTCAGACTTCGGACTCTTGATTAATCTAACAATACTAACTTTAAATAAAATTTGAAATAATGAGCAGACCAATTACACTTTTTACAGGACAATGGGCAGATTTGCCATTTGAAACTTTATGCCAGAAAGCCAAATCATTTGGCTTTGACGGTTTGGAACTCGCCTGTTGGGGTGATCATTTTGAGGTTAATAAAGCCGATGAAGCATATTGCCGCAAAAAGAGAGAAATTCTTACCAGATACGGGCTTAAAGTATTTGCTATCGCTAACCATCTTGTTGGGCAAGCCGTTACAGATCGTATAGATCAGAGACATAAAAGTATTCTGCCAGCGTATGTATGGGGAGATGGAGACCCTGAAGGTGTACGTCAACGGGCAGCGCATGAGATGATAAGTACTGCTGAAGCTGCTAAAAGGCTAGGAGTTAATACTGTTAACGGATTCACCGGAAGTCCTATATGGCATCTTATTTACTCTTTTCCGCCTGTTACTCCGGCTATGATTGAAGAAGGTTATGCAGACTTTGCTGCACGCTGGACCCCTATTCTTGACAAATACCATGAACTGGGTATTCTCTTCGCTCTCGAAGCACATCCTACCGAGATAGCATTCGATATTGCATCGGCACGCAGAACACTGAAGGCAATTAACAACCATCCCAATTTTGGTTTCAACTTCGATCCTTCTCACCTTGGTTACCAGGGGGTTGATTATGTAGAGTTTATACACACCTTCGCTGAAAAGATTTTCCATGTACACATGAAAGATGTAGGATGGTCAAAGGTACCGGTTGAGGCAGGTGTTTTCGGTGGCCATACTGAATTTGGAACACGTGGTCGTTTCTGGGATTTCAGGAGCCTTGGTCATGGTGATATCAATTTTGAAGAGATCATCAGGGCACTAAATCGCATCGGTTACAAAGGTCCTTTGTCAGTTGAGTGGGAAGATAGTGGAATGGACAGGGAATCCGGAGCAAAAGAGGCATGTGAATTTGTCCGCAAAGTTGATTTTCCATCATCCAACATTGCATTTGATGCAGCTTTTGAAAAAAAGTAAATCGTAATACAAAACAACAAAAACCTTTTAAAACTAACTCTTACCTAACAACCTCAAAATGGATACTATTAAGAAAACTCAGTTATTCAATGCAAGCTGTGTTGCATTAGTTGTTACAGCACTGGCCTTTGCCACCAGAGGTTCCTTTGTGGAAGCATGGGCAACAGAATTCAGCCTGACCCATACCGAAGTGGGATGGATTATTGGCACCGCCTTCTGGGGCTTTACCCTGGCAATGATTTTTGGTGGACCACTGGTAGATATTATTGGTATTGGAAGAATTATCTCGATTGCTTTCTTCTGCCATGTAGTCGGAATAGTTCTGACTATTATTGCAACCGGTTTCTGGTCATTATTTATCTCCACATTGTTGATCGGCATAGCTAATGGTAGTGTGGAGGCTGCATGTAATCCTCTGATAACAAGCATGTACACCGACCAGAAAACGCGGCGCCTTAACCGCTTTCATGCCTGGTTTCCTACAGGTATAGTTATCGGAGGTCTGGCTGTGTTTCTGTTTAATAAGTTTGGTCTGATCGACTGGCGCTACGCAATGGGCATAATGCTGATTCCGACTTTTGCATATGGTTATATGTTTCTTAATAAGGAGTTTCCGCAGACAGAGCGTGTTGTTTCAGGTTTTTCGTATAAAGACATGTTAAAAGCATGTGTAAGTCCTCTTTTCCTTTTCATGGCTTTCTGCATGATCCTTACCGCAGGAACTGAACTGGGTACAAATCAGTGGATTGCTGCATTACTGGCAAACGTTTCAAGTAATCCTATACTTCTGTTAGTATGGATATCAGGTATCATGGCCCTTGCGCGTCAGTTTGGAGGAACACTGATACATAATCTTAAATCAACCGTTGTATTGCTTACCTCTTCAGTTCTGGCTTTTGCCGGATGTATTCTGATGGGTTATACCAGCGGAGCAATGGTTTTTGCATCAGCAGGTATTTTTGCATTGGGTGTGGCATTTTTCTGGCCCTCCATGTTAGGATTTGTATCTGAGAATATACCTCAGAGCGGTGCTTTAGGATTGGCAATTATGGGAGGTATCGGCTTCCTGGGCGGAGCAATTGCACAACCTGTTCTTGGAGCAATCTTTGATGCGCAAACTATCGCAGCAGTACCGGCCGGGCAGACTGTTGAAATGCTGAAAGCCGCTGCTGCCGGCACCCAGGAGGCTATGACCTGGGCTAGTGCCCAGCTTGCAGGTGGAGCCCATACATTAAGATTTGTTGCATTCGTACCGGCCGTTTTGATTCTGTTCTTCACTTTCCTGCATATTTGGAAAAGAAAACATGTGTAAACCAAGGCAAAAGTGAAAAGTGAAAAATGAAAAGTGAATAGTGAATAGTAAAGACAATAAATAAAAAAAGCCCCAGAGGGGCGAAATATTTGTAGAAAAATATGAAAAAGATAAGAATGGGAATGATTGGCGGGGGCATTGGGGCATTTATTGGTGATGCTCACCGCCGTGCTTCAAGAATATGTAATGATTTTGAGCTTGTAGGTGGGGTTTTTGATATCGATTTTGAAAAGAGCAAACAGTTCGCAAAAATTGAAGGCATCAGTGCTGAGCGCTGCTACAAAAGTGTTGATACACTTATTAAATCAGAGTTGGCCTTGCCAGCAGATAAACGGATGGAGGTTGTGACCATAGTTACACCGAATGCACTCCATTATTCTTTTGCCAAAAGTCTTCTAAGCAATGGTTTTCATCTGGTTTGCGAAAAGCCTATGACCATGACTGTAAAAGAAGCTATAGACCTGGAAAAACTGGTTACAAAAAATAAGCTGACTTTTGCATTAACTCACACTTACACCGGATATCCCATGATCCGCCAGATGAGGGATCTTATTGCCAAAGGAGTACTTGGCACAATCCAGCGTATCGATGCACAATATTATCAGGGCTGGATCAATTCGATCATTCATGGAACCGGCAGCAGGATAACAGGTGTATGGAGACTTGATCCTAAACAGGCAGGAGCCAGCAGTTGTATGGGTGATATTGGTGTTCACGCCTTTAATCTTATCGAATATACTACAGGTCTTGAGGTGAAAGAGGTACTTTCTGATCTTAATCCTGTTAAAGAAGGTATTCAACTTGATCTTGATGGAACTGTCTTATTGCGTTTCAGCAAAAACCTAAAAGGAGTTATCCGTGCCAGCCAGGTTTGCGGTGGAGAAGAGAACAATCTAACCATTGCCGTTTATGGATCAAAAGCCAGCCTTAAGTGGGCCCAGGAGAACCCGAATTATCTCTATATGCTAAGCGACTCTGAACCGACTAAAATATTTAAACCGGCTCATGGTTACAATGATCAGTTTGCTGAGGCCAGCCATACAATGCCGGCGGGTCATCCTGAAGGTTTCTATGAAGCTCTGGCAAACATTTATAAAGGTACAGCTAAATCTATAAGAGGTGAGAAATTTACTCCGGGGGAATTCCCGACTGTTCATGATGGGGTAAGAGGAATGAAGTTTATCCATTCAGTAGTTGATTCAAATAAGGAAGGAAATATCTGGGTTAAAGTGTAATAAGTTAAAAGGAAAAAGGCAAAAGTAAAAAGGCAAAAGTAATCCCCGAGGAATCCCCTCCTGGGAGGGGCAAGGGGTGGGTTAAAATGAGTTAAAAGATAAAAGGCAAAAGGCAAAAGGCAAAAGGCAAAAGGCAAAAGGCAAAAGGCAAAAGGCAAAAGGCAAAAGGCAAAAGGCAAAAGGCAAAAGGCAAAAGGCAAAAGTGAAAAACGAAAAATGAAAAGTGAAAAGACAAAAGTAAGGACAATCAATAAGAAAAGCCCCAGAGGGGCGAAATATTTGTAGAAAAAGGGATCCCTCTCAATTTTTGCGCCGGAGCAGAGAACCTGAATATGGGAAGTGGTTGATCCCGGCGCAATGCGATAAAAGGCGAAAAGCGAAAGGAAAAAGGCAAAGGTAAAAACGCGGAACAAGAAACGCGAAACATAAAATAAAAAAGTAAAACACAATTCTATGGAAAACGATAATAAATCAAATAACCATGTATCGCGACGTAAGTTCTTAGGACTTACAGCCGCAGCAGCTGCATTTTCTGTAATCCCCGTAAATTTTAGCTTGGGGAGTGAATCGCGGCTTCAAAAGGGAAGTAAACCCAATTCTAAATTCGGTGGTGTTCAGGTTGGAGCTATAACATATAGCTGGCGCAGCATGCCCGGCAGTGCAGAAGAGATATTGCAATACTGTCTCCAGGGAGGTATCAGTTCGATTGAGCTGATGGGCGATGTCGCTGAAAAATATGCAGGTCTTCCTCAGGGTCCTGCCCGACCGGCACGCGGAGTTGTATTGTCAGATGCTGAAAAAGCAGCTCTTGCCAAAGCTTCAAAAGATACTTTGGAAGCACAACGACAATGGCGCATTTCTGTACCAATGAAGAAGTTTAAGGATCTCCGTAAGATGTACAATGATGCAGGTGTGACTATACACATTGCAAAGTTTTCGCCAGAAAATTGGACAGACGAAGAGATAGATTATTCATTTAAAGCAGCTAAAGCGCTTGGCGCCAAAGGTGTATGCAATGAGATCGGAGATAATGCATGCAAACGGATGGGACCAATCGCCCAGAAAAACGGTATGTATGCTATTTTCCATCAGCACCTGCAACCGGGTGAGCCAGGCTGGACCTTTGACAAGTTTCTTGAGTATTCACCAGCCAACATGCTAAATTTTGATGCAGGACATTATTTTGGATCAACAGGTTTGCATCCTAATGGAATTATAGAAAGACTACATGACCGGATTGTAAGCGTTCATATGAAAGATAAGACCGGACCAAAAGGCACTCCTCCCAACACCAACATGGCATGGGGAAAAGGTGAAACACCAATAGCCGATATTCTTCTGCTTATTAAAAAGAATAAATGGCCGATTAATGTCGATATTGAACTGGAATATCCTGTTCCTGAAGGTTCGGACGCAGTAGCAGAAGTTAAGAAATGTGTTGAATTCTGCAAAGCAATACTCGCATAACAGGCGACAGGCAACGGGCAACAGGCAACAGGGGAAGACTTGACATTATTGTGCAAATAACAACGTATATACACAGGATTTGAGCATACACCTTAATGACTGCACAAATAATAAGAAATATTGTGCATTGTATGAGATATATGCACAGAGACTATGCATAGAGATATGTGAATGGTTAATGAATTAAAGAAAGATGACATAAGGTCAGCATCTCTTCATTAGAACGTTTGCACTTGTTAGTAAGGGATTTCTTCGTCGTTCCTCCTCGCAATGACTGGTATTTTTAAGTAGCATTTGTGTCTTTCGTTTGTGTCCCAGCAACACTCTATCTTAAATGCAACGTCATTGCGAATCCCGCCCTGCGGGACGAAGCAATCCCAATCACCCATCCTGAGTTATACTTAAGTCAACCCATTCCGGATTCATCCCATTTACAAGGTCAATTTTTTTCTTCTTTGATCCTCCCTTAATTTGTTTTTCTCTTTTAATTGCATCTCCAATTAATTTTTTCATTATGAGATGTGTTAAGGATTTGACATATTTATTTAACAAAACTATATTATTTCGGATTTCGGATTGTCGATTTCGGATTTGCAAATACAATTGAACAAATCATTCCGCAATCTCAAATCCGCAATGTTTTAGTTTAAATCAGCGATTCATTTTTATTTCCCGATCAACCCAAAAAAGTTTAGCACAATCGTGAAATAAAATTAAGAAACTATTTTTTAATTGGCAATATCACAGAGGATTATTTATGTACTACTAAAGGAGTATTGACTGGTATTATTCTATAGAATAATTTCGTAATGCAATCATCCTGAAGTCTCGTGAAATCGATTAAAAACTATCTCAAAAGAATCTGCAATAAAGAACAAACCTATTTTCCGGGATTGCAAACTCGTATTTCTGATTCGCAATTGGATCTTTTGGGTTATCAATCAAAACTTCTGAGTGCCGGGAATGATCTCTGGGGTGCCGGGAATGATCTCTGGGGTGCCGGGAATGATCTCTGGGGTGCCGGGAACGATCTCGGGGGTGCCGGGAACAATCTCGGGGGTGCCGGGAACAATCTCGGTGATGCCGGGAACAATCTCGATGATGCCGGGAACGATCTCGGGGGTGCCGGAATACATCTTTGGACTGATCAAAATAGAAAAATCAGCCTTTTCAAACAGTTAACACCCAATATTTATTAATACAATTTTCAATTACTAACCTAAAAATTTAAAGTTATGACAATAGATCAGAAAGTTAAATTAAACATGTACATGGCTATCAGGAATTTTGTAATTCAAAATGAAGCAATTGCAAAGAATGTTCCCAAATTCGCAACAAGTTACGCAACCTTGCAGAGCACTATGGATGAGATACAATTAATTGGTGAGATGCAGGGAGTTAATAAAACAGGTATCGCAATTGATAAAAACAAGTTAAAAGAGACCTTGATAGCACTGGCAGCTAAGAATTCAAGAAAAATAGCTGCACTTGCGAAATTCAACAACAACGATACCTTGCTTAAGGAAGTCAGATTCAATGAATCAGATCTTGAAAGGGTTCCGGAAGTTACTTTGAAGGAGCGTGTTCAGATTATTTATGATAAAGCTGAAGCTAATATCGGAAGTCTGGCAGAACATGGTATAACACCTGAAACTCAGAAAATATTTCTGGAAACCATTACTGCTTTCAACAATGCGCTTGCAACACCAAGGTCTGGTATCGGTGAAAAGAGACAAGCAACCCAAAAGCTTCCTGTATTATTCGATACTGCTGATGCTGCCATTGAGATTATGGATTTTGCGGTAGGAATAGTACAAGACGAACAGCCAGATTTTTTCAGTGGGTACAAAACCAACAGAAAGCTTGTTGACACCAGCACCGGCAACCTTGCACTGAAAGCGACAGCCAGAGAATTGACAAGCGGCGAACCGGTACGAGGGGCTATTTTTACATTCAAACCTGATGGTGCATTGTTGGCAGGCAGTGACGGGAATGGAGAAATAACAAAAAAGACAGCCGAGAAAGGTAGCTTCCATATTAAAAACATGCAGGCAGGAACCTACCGGGTTATGGTACGCAAACCAGGGTATAAAGAAAAAGAGGTTACTGTAAGCGTTGCCGATGGTGAGAGAAGTGAGCTTAATGTGGAACTCGAAAAGGCTTAAAGTCAAGTCATGCAGTCGTGCAGTCATGCTGTCGCAAGAATCAAGCGGGACTGCAAGACCTTCAGACAGCAAGACTGCAGGACTTTAATTTTTCTAAACCGAGATATAAAACTATTAAAGATGAAATCGAAGTTATTTACACTAGACATTAGAGATTTAGCCAATGGTCTCCTTATTGCATTCCTGGCAGCAATGATCGATGGGATAATAAAAATACTTGAATCAGGAGCGGTTTTTGACTGGCCTCACCTTCAACCGGTTGTGATTGCTGGCATTAGCGCAGCATTATCTTATCTTCTGAAAAGTCTTGCAACAAACTCACGGAATCAGTTGTTTACAAAAGAGCCTGGATAGACTGTTGGTGATAAAGAACGAGACCTGCCGGATTTGACGACGGCAGGTTTCTATTCCCGAAGGGATTATTTCGTCTTTAAAAATAAGCTTGACAAAAACTATATCACCCCTTCAGGGTTGGTATGGTTTTGGTGTTATTTTTCTAAAATTATTACATCCCTTCGGGATTTTATTGTTTCTTTTTAAACTCGCCGCCCTACTTATCAACTTTTGCAGGAGCAGTATTTGACTGGCCCCACCTTCAACCGGTTGTGATTGCAGGCATTAGCGCAGCATTATCATATCTTCTGAAAAGTCTGGCGACGAACTCCCGGAATCAGCTGTTCAAAAAAGAGCCTGGATAGACTGGTTGTGGTTTAAAAAAAGATCTCTGTGAAAGAAAGCGACAGGTTTTTTATTCCGCCTCAATTAAGGTATCCTTGGCAATGTCGCTAATATTTTTATATTTTTTGTTTGTTCATTGTAACCTATTACTATAATATCCTCGTATCCGGCACTAGAAGTCGAATAAAGTACATCAATAGCCTTGTAAACATCAGCTGGAACTACGGGCTGTGCATTTGCAGTGTTGTTTTTTAAAGAGTATATAAATATACTCAATGAGCAAAGGACAATGCTAATCGCAATTGAAATGTTTAAGATTCTCTTTGTGCGTTCCATAATACTATTATATTAGTTGATTTTCCTACTCATAATCATTTCGGTGTCGCCCCGTTTTTAGAATTGTTTCTGGACTCCACTTTAAAAAAAATCCACTGCCGAATAGCTCATGTAACATAGTTCGCTCGTTCTCTATCCTTATACCTTTCATTTGACACTTTCCATAGTAGGTTATAATCTACCATCTTGAAAACAGCATTGACAAAACGTACCGAAACATATTCTGTGTTTCTTGGCACAATTAATCTTGGACACAGCGCACACTAAAACCCCCGCTGTTTACTTCTTGGCTTCTGCTTATGATGCCGTCATTATAGCGCACCCACCGGTTAAAGGCACCGGTTGAACTGCATTTAGTAGAACTCCACCAGTAACCGTTGTAAACGGTAAATAACAATGCAAGTTTTCGGCAATTAAGAATGCGAGATTTCGGTAAACAAGGATGCGAGTATTCGGTAAATAAGAATGCAAGTATTCGGTAAATAAGAATGCAAATTACCCGGGCTTTCCTAATGTGAGCATCAAGTCAATTTATAACTTCGTATTGTATGTTCGCAACAAGCATCAGTTGCTAAAAACATTTGACACCAGAGAGTTCAGCCAGGTTGAGCAGCTGCCTTACGGACAGCAGTCTCAGATCGACTTTGGCGAATATAATATGATAGACGTGGATGGCCATTGCAAAAAGGTTTACTTCTTTGCCATGGTACTCTCGCGTTCACGCTTCAAGTTTGTATTTTTGAATGAACATCCATTTATCGCTGAAACAGCCGTTGTATATCTCTTTATTTCTACATATTATTCATTTTTCGTTAAACAAATATATCAATTAATCAAATTAAAATCAATAATTTTAAGGTAAATAAAAAAAATAATTGTGGGTTGATAGGGACGTTGCATGCAACGTCCGTCGATGCATGCAACGTCCGTACATAGGGTCGATGCATGCAACGTCCCTACAAACCGGAATATTTCCGATATTGTTTTGCCAGGAAAAATCCGTAAATTGCTCCTGTTCGCTGCATTAAATATTTATGTGCTCGCTTTTCAGAAACAGGTTTCGTAACGAATCATCACGGTTACCCGGATATGATTATTCAAAATCCGGTACATATTTCATTACAATATGTACCATAAAACATGAATGTTATTTTGGTGAAATCATTGATCGTCAAATGGTTTTATCCGAACCAGGCAAAATCGCATTTCAAAAATGGTTCGAAATCCCATATCATTTCCCAAATGTTATTTTGGATGAATTTGTTGTAATGCCAAACCATATTCATGGAATTATTATTATCAAACCGGCAATCGTACGGACGTTGCATGCAACGTCCGTACCACAAACCAATGCAACGTCCGTACCACCACAAACCAATGCAACGTCACCACCACAAACCAATGCAACGTCACAACAAAACCAACCCATCAAAAATGAATTCATGTCATTCATTTCACCAAAATCCGGATCATTATCGTCAATTGTACGATCGTATAAATCAGCAGTTACCAAAAATTTACATACGATGGAACACGGATTTTCATGGCAACCCCGGTTTTACGATCATATAATACGTTCTGACAGGGAATTGAACCGTATCAGGAGATACATTATTAACAATCCGTTAAAATGGGATGATAAGGATCATAATGGAAATCATGATTAATACAGTAGGGACGTTGCCGCCATTCGTAGGGACGTTGCACGCAACGTCCCTACAATGCACCAGATTTTTTATCGGAATCCAGCCAGCTAACCTTTTGTTCCGGTTTATGAGCCTGTCCGATAATGTCTTTATAAAGATCAGGCCTTCTGGCTTTAATATACCTGTATCCCCCTGATTGTGTGAGTTTTTCTGGAGAAAGCGTAGCTGAAATATAGTCATCACCAAGGGTACGGCATTCGGCAATTATGTCTCCGAACGGATCTATTATCATTGAACAACCATTCTTCAGCTGGTCATCATCCATACCTATCGGATTGGAGAACACAACATAAATTCCATTGTCGTAGGCTCTGGAAGGTAACCATTTCATCAACCAGTCCCGCCCTTTCATTCCATCAAATTCTAACCTTAGTGATGTCGGGTCAGCTTCTCTGCTCTCCCATAATTTCGGATCTACAAAACCGGCTCCGGGTCGGGTTGAAGGTGTACACATGGTTACATGTGGCATGAAAATGATGTCGGCTCCCAAAAGAGTTGTCGCCCTCACATTTTCAATAATATTGTTATCGTAACAAATCAAAATTCCGCATTTCCAGCCAAAGAGGTCGAAAACACAATACCCGTCTCCGGGTGTTAAATATGGATTAATGAATGGGTGGAGTTTCCGGTATTTTGCAACCAACCCGGTTTTATCAACACAAACATACGTCTTATATAACTTATCCTCACTGTCTTTCTCGAAAAGTCCGGCTAAGATTGCAATGTTGTTTTTTACTGCTATCTGAATCAGCCTCCTGACACTTGATCCGTCGGGAATAAATTCAGCAAGATCAAGCATCTCATCTTTTGAAAGATGCCGGGCAAATGTATAACCGGTAATGGAACATTCATGAAAAGCTATCGCATGGGAACCCTCAAGGGCAGCTTTTTCAGCCAGATTTTCAATTTTTAATAAATTGTAGTCTTTTTCTCCACTCCTGTTCTCAAACTGAGCAGTCGATATTTTAATCTTATCCATAAAAGCAGCCAATTAATGGGCTGATTGGATCAGTAGGGACGTTGCGTGCAACGTCCCTACTTTTTCTTTTTAAGAAGGAAGAATCCTGCAGCAGCTGCTAAAACAACGGCGCCTGCTATTATTATTATAGTTGAGGAACTTCCTTTATCAGAACTCCCTTTAGCTCCACTTTTCTCATCCTCGACCGGATAATAGAATTTCGGTTTAGCATCGGTATCCATATTAACTGTATCTTTCTTTGGTTTCGGCTGCTCCTGTGCAATTGCCATATTCATACCACCAAGAAGAAGGAGCGATGTCATCGAAAACACTAAAATTGATTTTTTCATCTCTTAATTGTTTATAAATTATTTAATAGTCTTTGCCAGTTCATCATACTTCTTTGCAATGTCGGGATTTGAGTTCCTGTATGTATCAGCCAGTGCAACTATTGCTGGTTTATACCGCGGACTCATCGTCAGACACGTTCTGAGTAAATCACGGGCCCTAATTATATCCCTGTCAACCAATAATTCCGACAATCCGACATAAGCTTCAAAGTACTTCCTGTCAGCTTTAATAAGTCTTTCATAATACCTGATAGCATCATCTGTTTTATTTTGTGACCTGGCAATATTTCCCAGGTACATCAGAATAGGTTCGAAATCCGGATTTATCTCCAATCCCCTTTTTAAAACCGAGTCTGCCTTTTGGTACCGTCCATCGTTATATAAAGCTGCTGCAAAATTATAAAAAATCATTTCATCCTTATCATCAACCTGCAATACCTTCTCAAAGTATTTAATAGCATCTTTACTCCTTCCCTCATTTAAAGCATTATAACCGTAAAAATCATCTTTCGATCTTCTCTCAATAACAGCACAAACCGGAACCTGATCAGCATATATTATATGTATGGCATTCCCGGGGGGCCAGATATTATTATTTAACTGGAATGGAGAGATATACCTGTTTGCCACAATGGCATAATCCCAGTCGGACTGACTCCTTTCTTCATACCTGAAATAAGATGTTTCAATTTCAGGATGATAGCGAAACAACCATTGTACTGAATAAGTTGCCTTAACTTTTACTGTGCCATAAATATTTTTCTCTTTCAGATAATCAATCAGCCATCCCGATGCTTCAGTCTGACTGACATAATAATAATCAGTTTCATAATTGGCATAAGCACCTCTCAAACCGCCAACAAACTGATTATAATATAAATAATAGTATGGATGATTCAGGATCATGAACTTCAGGGGATGAATCGATAAGACAGCTAACCACGCTACTGCACCCCATATAAAATACTTTCTTTTCAGATCTTCAAAAAAGTAATGAAATCCTATCGCGGCTAATAAGACAATTCCAGGATATACAAATAGAAATTGTCTCCATGAACTGTACATATTCGATTTCTCATAAACAACAAAAACAAGAGGAAACAAAACTGTAAAGATTACAAAACCATATAGAACAGCCTTTCCATTTTTGAATAAAAGCCTTGAGAAAATACCGAATAAAGCCAAACCGGTCAATACAATAAGAGGAATAGTGATTGACATGGATTTAGGCAGGTAATACCACGGCATATAATCGGACCATTCGACTTTCCCTTCAAAAATCTGGCGAAATGTATCGGGGAAATGAGCCATCACATGGTACGATTCGAGAACATTCTTAACAGGACTCTGAAGTGCAAACGGCCATAATAAAATGCTTAATAACCAGGATATTATCGTAATCCCGGTTATCCATAATAATTTTATCCTGAATTCAATAATATCAATTTGTTTATCTCTCAGATATTTGAATATATAGAAGAGGAAAAAGAAAAAGAAAAGATAACATATTAATAGTAACCCTCCTACTCTTATGCTGATTGAAAAAGCAATACTGGCTGTTAGCAATATTATATTCAGGATTGAATTCTTTTTCCCTGAAACAAGAAACTTAAGAGTGTAAAAAGTGCTTGCGATGTAACCAAGAGCAAATGGGATATCTTTCAGGTTATTCTGGGTATGTCCGATAAAAGTCGGGGAAACAGCAAACAGGATCATTGCAAGAATTCCTGCCCTGTAACCCGCAAGCCACACAGCAAAAAGAGCTGTTATTAAAATAACAAGCCACCCTGCTATAGAACTCATCAGATGCCGAAACCCGTAAATATTCTCAATGTTAAACCATCTGATCAATATTGTGACTATATTATCGAAAGACTGGCCATAGTATTTCAGATTAGTAACAGGGGTATTCAGGGCAGACTGGTCCTCTCCGTGAGTAGCAAAATAGTTATAAACTGAAACAGATTGATTATAATGCAGTACTTCATCGCATGTGATACCCGCATCCCTGCTTGTGAGCAGCATCAGAAAAAGAAGAATTGCGGACAAAAAATAAAAGATATATTTTAGCCTTGTCTCTTTCATCATTTTTCCAAACCGTCGTAAAACTTCCTGACGAAATAGACCGGACGGTTTTGTGATTCCTTATAGCTTCTGTAAACATATTCACCAAGAATACCCAGGAAAACCAACTGAATGGACCCCAGAAAATAGATACTTAGAAGAGTTGATGACCATCCAATAACCGCAAAACCATAGGCTTTGGCAATTAAAACATATATTCCTGCGCCCATGAAAACAAGTGTGCCGATTGTCCCAAGAATCAGACAAAGGCGAATTGGAAACCTTGAAAAGGAAAAAATTGCATCTGCAGCCAGCACAAACAGCTTGGGAATGCTCATTTTAGGATCACCTTTGAAGCGGCCATCTCTCACAAATTCAACATATCCCTGTTTAAAACCGATAAAGGTTCTCAGACCCGGAAGATACCTGACTTTTTCTTTCATCATCAGCAGTGCATCAACGGCTTCCCGCTTCATCATGGAGTAGTTACCGGAATTCTCCATGTTTTTTATCTCTCCAATATTCTTAAAAAAAAGGTGGAACAAAATTGCATACAGAATCCGGCCTTTCTTACCTTTTCTCCCGGTTCTTTTACCACTGACAATGTCAATATCTTCATCCCTGATCTTTCTGTACATCTCTGAAAGCAACTCGGGAGGATCCTGCAGGTCGCCATCCATCATTGCAACCAGTTCACCTTTAGCATGCTCCAATCCTGCTGTATATGCAGCCTGATGTCCAAAATTTTTCGATAATGAAAGTATTTTTATCTTCCTGTTTTGTTGCTGCCAGTACAGAATCCTGTTAAGGCTCTGGTCAGTACTTCCATCGTCAACAAAAATCACCTCATAATCAGTAACAAATGATTCAAGAGCTGAAATAGTCCTTTTCACCAACTCATCAATCAGTTTCTCTTCATTAAATATGGGTATTATCAGTGAAAGCATAATATTTATTTTTATCCCACCTTAAACGGAATTCTTTAGAACCCACCACCTCCCCCTGACGCTTCGGTCAGGGTACTCCTCCTCTGAAGAGGAGGAGAAAGTTAAATTATTGATTATCTTAACTTTCCCCACCTTTTTAAAGGAGGGGTGTCATGCCCGAAGAGTCATGACGGGGTGGTTGGTATTATCAATAAAAATCCAAAAACTATTTAATTGGCTGAAGCCTTACCAAAGCAAATTCGGCTTCATCCTTTAATTCAGCGTTTGATACAAGATCTTTAATGGCAGGGACAGAATAATCAGAACCTATCCAGCTTAATTCGCGAAGTAAAAGTTTTTTGGCGTCAACTGTAGCTTCATTGCTGATAAGGACGGTTACCATCCTCTTCTCCAGATTCAATAATGCCTGCTCATCGCCTGATATTTTACGGATATAATTTCGCAAAAAGGTGAAATTCTTAGTGCTTTTTGCAATATCATAGCTTCCAATGTTTGCCATAGCGTCTTCCAGGGTAATTTCTTTGAAGTCGGGACGAAACACAGCTCCGGCTGCGCTTGGAAAATCGAACGGTATTTCCTGAGTAACTTTACCGGAAGCTGCCCACTCGGCTCCACGCTGGAATGTCACGATAAATCCGACACATTCCATAGCAGGACCACCTCCCTCATCAGCATGACCAAGTACGGTATGAAAAATTCTTCCTTTACCATAGGTGATAGTCATTAATATCGGTTCATCTCTCCCATTTCTACGACGATTAGCTTGTCCGGAAGTATTACCAGGCGTTTGACCCGGTCCCCTGGTAGCTGAAAAAGCTGTTGCCAGAATCTCCATATTTTCAGCCGGTCCCCGAAGAAGGCTGTAAAGTTCATCATTGCCATGCAACCAATTGGCTGGTAAGCCTTTAGTAATTGGATGCTCAAAATTCCGGGTTTTTATCATGAATTCACTTCTTGCTCCGTGTGTACCTCCGATACCTTTTGAAGTATCATCTCTGACAATATCATTACCTCTGTAATAAACATACGGTCCGGATTTTTCATTACGGTTTCCCCATCCACCAAGTCCGATGATCTTGTTGTATTCTTCCCACTCTGGAAATGAATTATCGGCTGCATGATATACCACAACACCACCACCATTTCTGACAAATTTAAGAAAAGCTGTTTTAGTTTTTTCTGTCCATGTATCCCCGTTATAGTCGAGAACAACTAAATCATATTTCGAGAATTTAGGATCAAATGTGGTCATATTACCTCCTTTTACAGGGGTGATAATAATATCCGTTGTGAATAATCCGGTCTGATCGAGTAACTGTTTCAAAATCGGATTACTTGCCTGCCAGTTATGGTTGTTCTGACCTGTAACAATCAATGCTTTATAGTGTGCCTCATTATTACAGGCACTGAAGAAGGTTAATAAACCTGCAACTAATAGTAAAAATAAATATTGCTTTTTCATTTTGATATCGGGTTAAACTGTTGGTAAAGTCCACGGTTGGCGATAAGGACGGCTTAATAAACGGCTTGCCCTTGGGTTGCCAATAATCTCTTCCTTATCAGGATCCCATTTTATTGTCTGTCCGGTTGTCATGGCAATTTCGCCCAACAGACCAACAGATATTGCACGGTAGCCAGCCTGAACGGGTGCAATAGTTTCTTTCCCTGAACGAACACAATCAATAAAGTTCTGGTAGTGGTTTTCGCTTTTATAAAGGTGAATCTCGTTCTCTCCTATTTCTCCTTCAAGCAGTTTAGGATCAGATGCTGTAAGTTTGTTGCCCCTGTCTACATGGATCCATCCTAAATCTCCATACCATGTAGTTCCCATTCCAAGCGGAAGTCTTGATGCATTTGCAACACGCATCTCGATTCCATTGGCATATTTGCAAATGAAATCGTACTCAAAAGGTGCATCATAAATACCTTCAGCCGGGTAAACACCCACACCTGAAATCTCTACAGGACCTGTATTCTCAAGATCTGCTCCCCAATTTGCAATATCAATATGGTGACCTGACCAGTCGGTTAACTGGCCACCTGAATAATCGAGAATCCAACGCCAGTCCCAATGTGAAACACCACGGAATGGTACTTTTAAAGCAGGACCCAGCCACATTTCCCAATTCAGTTCAGCCGGGACTTCCTGGACAGGTGGCGTTCCAATTCCGCGACCTCCATCAGGCAAGCCTGCATCAATCTTTGTTATCTTTCCAACGCGTCCATTTCGGACAAACTCGCAAGCACGGTGAAAATGGGTCTGAGATCTCTGCCAGCTACCTGTTTGCCAGACAATGCCATTTTTCCTGACTGCACTTACAATTGTCTGACCATCTTTTATGGTACGACAAATTGGTTTTTCTCCATAAACATTGATCTTTTTATTGACCACTGATGAGTAGATAATCCCATGCCAATGGTCGGGTATAGCTATTAACATTGCATCGAGAGTCTCTTTTTCCAATAGTTCCCGATAGTCACCATAGGTTCGACAACCTTTGCTTTTATTAGCGGTATCGACTTCCTCTTTAGCTTTTGCCAAACGGTTGGCATCTACATCGCAAAGTGCTACAAACTGAACCTGGTTGTCAAGTCTGTAAAAGTCCCTCAGATCGCTCATCCCTTGCGATCCGGTACCAATTAAGCCAAAAACAATGCGATCACTGGGCGGTAACTTACCACCCATCCCAAGTGCAGTTGAGGGTATGATTTGTGGTAACACAATAACCCCTGCAACAGCTGCTACTGATCGCTTAACAAATTCTCTTCTTGATGATTTGTTTGACATTTTGATTTTATTTTAGTTATACTATAATATAATAACTTATATATTAAACAATTACAGGTGTTCCCGGAACAGGGGTTTCGAAAACCATATCAACCGGGCCGAACTCAATTTTAGCCGGTCCGAGGTCCATATCTGATTTAAATATTTCATCCCAGGTAATTGCACGCCCTGTATAGGCTGCGGTCCTTCCCATGATGGCAGTAAGAGTTGAAAGAGCTGTCTGCTCTGCTTCATTCACATAATTGCCTGTACGGATAGCATGAACAAGATGCATATGTTCCTGTACATAAGGAGGAATTTTAACAGCGTTCATTGAATTTCCGTTTTCATCTTTAGGATATTCAAACTGCCATTTTACATTTCCCTTCAGATCCCATATTGTGTTGACACAGTTAGTATAACCTTCTGTTCCCATTATAACTTCGCCTGTTCCGTTGGCACAACTGTCTATCTGACGGCACATACTATGAGAACTGACACCATTGCCATAATCAAAGTCGATGCTGAAAAAGTCATACTGGTCACCGGTAACCCTGCGATGACGGCCACCATAACCGATTGCTTTCACTGGATGTTTGCCCATGAACCAGTTGATAACATCTATATTATGTACGTGCGTATCAAGAATATGATCGCCGCATAACCAGCAGAAATTGTTCCAGTTACGGATCATGTACTCCATATCGTTCCATCCAGCTTCACGTTCACGGAACCATACATGGTCCTGGTTCCAGAATGCTTTGGCAGAGGTGATTGTACCAATTGCCCCGTTCATTACCTGCTTATATATCTCAATATAATCTTCCTGATGACGCCTCTGTGTTCCTGTGACAACGCATAGTCCGATAGCTTCGGCTTTTTTCCCGGTGGTTATTACAGATCTTATACCAACAGGATCGACTGCAACCGGTTTTTCCAAAAAGACATGTTTGTTATTAGAAACGGCTTCAAGAAAATGTTCAGGGCGGAATTGAGGCGGTGTTGTGAGTAAAACAACATCGATATCGGGAAGAGCCATCAGCTTTTTATAGCCATCAAAACCAACAAAGCAGTTTTCGGCCGGTATCGGAAGATTGAATGAAGCAAATCTTTCGCGGCAGGCGTCAATCTTATCCTGGAAGACATCTGCAAGTGCAATAATCTCCAGATCGGGTCCTGCACTAATAAAATTTATAGCTGCACCGGTACCTCTTGCTCCGACGCCAACCAGTCCCGCCTTTAGTTTTTTGCCTTTTGGTGCACCGTTTAAAATCGGAGGAAGCCCTGATACTTCAACATCCGGTTTTCTTTTGCATGCTGTTATCAAAGCCCCTGCTCCGGCTAATCCAATACCTGCAAGCGCTGTTTTTCCAATGAATTTTCTTCTGTCAATATTCTGCATTTTTTCCCTGTTAAAATAATCTTTCTTATTGTCCTGTTGCACTGTCAGTTTCACATACTACTCTGAATCCGACATCGATACAATCGGAGTACCACCATATACTTTTCGGCATCTGTGGATCGGTAACCAGCCATGCCTTCGTTTTTGTAAAATCGCGGGCTGCACTCCTGACATCTTTTGCATCGCTTTTAAACGACCCGCCGCGAATCACATGCTCTTGTCCTCTTTCAGGTCCTTTAGGATTGACCATTTCTACCGAATCGGCTTTATATGCATCGGGAGAATAGAAATCATAACAGAACTCTGCAACATTCCCCGACATATTCATCAATCCGAATGGATTTTCTTTAACTGATACAGGTTCTTTTGTCCTGGACGAACTATTTAATTTATAAACTACTCTTGAGGAAATATTTGCAGTATCAGGACCAAAGATTTTCTTTAAAAAGCCGGAGGATGTAAATTCTTTTGGATTACCCTCGAAGAAATAAGGGGTTTCTGTTCCACCTCTGCAGGCATATTCCCATTCAGCCTCAGTAGGCAGCCGGTATTTTTTACCTGTAACCTTCGATAACCACTGGCAATAAACATTTGCAGCATGCCATGTCATTGTTATAGCAGGACGTGAGCCTTTACCCCATCCCTGATCGGGAGCTCCCCATGGAGGCGTCGCTCCGCTGATTGCATCCACATTCTTTTTACTAACAACCTGCCCCTCTGTTCTTCCCTGCGAACCTGTTGCCCTGAAGAAGGCTAAGTATTCATCCCAGGTCACCTCAGCTTTGGCCATCCAGAATTTTAATACGGTCACTTTCCTGACAGGACCTTCGTCGGGTTTGCGTAATGGTTCTACATCAGGACTTCCCATATTAAATGTTCCTCCAGGGATTGCCACCATTTCAAATGACACATTTGTGCCCGGTATCATTTCATTGAAATTCTGGAATTTTTCAACCTTTGCAGGCTCTGTGAAAATGGCCTGATTTGCAGTGACCGTAACACCAAAACTTGTATCATGGTCATGTATGGCATTCCTGTCGTAATGCCCTACATTCAGGTGACAGTTTATACAATTTAACGGCTCCTCGCTTGTTATATAGAAAAGGTGCGCATTGCCACCATTAACAGACAATTTAACCGGGAAAAGGTTCTTGTGGCATTCGAGACATGATTTTTCATAAACTATTCCTTTTGCATTTTCAAGCAGTTTTTTCTCCTGCCAGTTAATCTTTGCACTGTCCTTAAAGAAATACCCATAGACATCCTTTACCCCATGTTTTGTTTTTGCAAACAGATACCCATGACCTTCAGGAGGAAGGTGACAATCAGCACAATGGACAATATTTCCTGAAGGATTATTATAATGTGTCGACAGTTTCCAGCTCTGGTCAGCCTGTGGGTGTATATGACACGATACGCAATATTTATCGGAAGAAGTGTATGACACAACTGCTTTTTCTGATTTGAGAAAGATGAGACCTATGATAAAGCCCGCAATAATAAACCAGACCTTTGTCCTGCCCGTGATAAAAGTCCGATTACGATAATCCCTTAAATTCATATTTTCCGGCAAAGATTCAATTAAAACTTGCTAAAGTTAATCGTTTACCGGATTTAGTGGCAATAAATTATTATCTTTTTATTATCTTTTTTCCATATTTGAGAGTTCAGAACCTCTTCGTATATGCATGGCAATATGGTACTTTCCCGTTGTTGAAATAATAATCCTGATGATAGGCTTCTGCCGGATAGAATTCTGAGGCTTTTGTCAAAGCTGTTGCTATTTTTAATCCTTTAGATTTCAGGATATTCAGGTTCTTCTCAGCCATATTTTTCTGATCATCATTCATATAGAATATTTCTGATCTGTACTGATAACCAATGTCCGGACCCTGTCTGCCAACCTGGGTCGGATCGTGAATCTCGAGGAACAATTTAAGAAGCTTCTCAAATGATGTTTTATCAGGGTCATAGACAATTTTAACCGCTTCAGCATGTCCTGTATTTCCTGTACAAACCTCTCTATAGGTTGGATTTTTTACCTGTCCTCCTGTATAACCCGAAGTTACAGAGATTACGCCCGGTGCTTTCTGAAGAAAGTATTCGACTCCCCAGAAGCATCCCCCGGCAAAAATCGCGGTGCCGTATCTCCCTGCTTCCAGTTGTACCGGTACAAAATCAAGTGAAACGGAATTGACACAATGACGTACGTTTTTGGAAGTTAACCTTTCCCCGGTGAAAACATGTCCAAGATGAGCACCACAGTTAGCACATTCTATTTCAGTTCTCATGCCGTCGGCATCGGGAAACCTGTTAACAGCCCCTTTTATTTCATTATCAAAACTCGGCCACCCGCAACCTGATTCAAATTTGTCAGAGGAATAATAGAGTGCAACTCCGCATTTTTTACAGATATAAGTACCTTTTTCCTGGTATTTGTTAAACTTACCTGTAAATGGAGATTCGGTACCTTTATTATTTATGACATTTGATTCCACTTTTGTGAGATCATAGTATTTTAATTTTTCCTGAGAATAAGATTCATCGCTCATAATAGCAAAATATGTAATTAATAATATTATCACAACTCTCTTGTTCATACTAATATTATATAATGAGTATCGGTATTGATTAATAAAATCAGAAAATTTTTGATAATGATAATACATGTTTTGGACTAAAGTCCACAATCAACTCATTATCAATAACCCCGGACTTAAGTCCGGGGTTATTCATCGGCCTTAAGAATAGGGCTTTAGTCCTTAATTCTTCTTTATTCATGATTCCTGACACTCATAATTTTTGCTATTCTATTGAATGAATAACAAATATCAAATAAAAAAGTTTCAGATATAAACCCTTTAATATATTTATTTGTTCTAATTATATAGTTTTAAGGTTGAATATTGATTTCTAACCTCAAGTATAATTTGTTTTAAGTTTATTTTTGGCACAAAGATTGTATTCAGAATGAAAAGTTTATTTTTGTAAATAATTAAATATAATATCCAGTATGAAAAAGTTTGCTGTTTTACTAATAGTTGCTTTTATTGCGGCTCTGGTTGTCAGTTCATGCAGCCAAAAGGAATGTCCGGCTTATTCCAAGACCGATACAGAGCAGACAGGGCAGAATGTCTGATTTCCGGATTGCTCTTTTAATTCCTCTAATTTTTTATAAGTTAGCAATATAAAATGAAGAAGCTGCTTATAATAGCGATAATGTTTATATTTGGTGCAGTTTCACTGTATGCCCAGGGTGAATTAAATGAGCAGCAGAAGGTATTTTTCCGTAATGAAAGATCTTTTGCAATTCTCCTTAATACTGACGGTATTGGAGTCAGCTACCGTGGCGCCAAAAGAATTGATTTTCTTAATAAGCGTCTCCTCGAGATTGAAGCCGGAACACTAAAGCATCCTAAAGAATATAAACAATCCAATCCATACACTCAGGGTGGTTCTTTTGTATTTGGCAAACTCAATTCCACTTTTTACCTGAGGGGATCGATTGGTCATCAGCATGAAATTTTCAAAAAAGCTGATCTTGGCGGAATAGCCATAAGATATTTTTATTCAGCCGGACCTGTATTGGCTTTATATAAACCCAACTATTATCAGATACCATATCCGGTAGATACTATACAAGGAATAATTATATTAAAATTTGAAAATGAAAAATTCAATTCCTTAAATTGGGACCGGATTTACAGCAGAGCCTCTTTTACAAAAGGACTTAATGAGGCCAAAGTGTTACCGGGATTATTTTTAAAAGGCGGATTTAATTTCGAGTATAGTAAAGAGTATAAGTTAATACATGCAATTGAGGTCGGAGCCCAGATTAACGCTTTTCCAAAGAAGATACCAATCATGGCCAGTTCCGATAACAAAACCATATTTTTTTCATTATTCGTCAGTTACAGGTTCGGAATGATTATGGATCCGCTAGATCCTGAATCAAATAAACTTTTGAATATCTTCAGAAGGAAAAAGAATAATTGATCTTTTTTACCTCTTGGCTTTTTCCAGGAAAATATTACTTTTGTGAGTCCAATTTATTAACTAATTAATGATAAAGATATGTCAAAGATTAAAGTAGCTATTAACGGTTTTGGCAGAATAGGCCGCAATGTATTTAAAATTGCTCTTGAAAAACCAGGTATTGAGATTATAGGGATCAACGATCTGACTGATACAAAAACACTTGCCCACCTGCTTAAGTACGATTCAACACAGGGAAGATTTGCAGGTGTCACTCATGATAGTGAAAATATCATTGTCAATGGGTTCAAAGTAAAAGTTACTGCAGAAAAAAATCCTGCAAATATCCCATGGAAAGAAAAACCGGATGTTGTTATTGAATCAACAGGGATTTTCACATCAAAAGAGAGCCCAAAAGGCGGTTATGGCGATCACCTGAAGAATGGTGCAAAAAAAGTAATTCTTA
>JAPLED010000107.1 GCA_026391475.1 Bacteroidia bacterium
ATACCCAAAGCGCTTGCTGTCCTTGATCCCAAGCAACCATCCTGCAATTACCCATACAAAGAACTATCCGGATGCGGAGTAGGTTTCAAGCTGGTTCATGCCTATTCAAGAGTTCATGGCATTCCTTTCAGTTCAATTTACCATTATCTCGATCTTGTAGCTGTCAGTATTGCATCAGATATTGTCCCTATTACCGGAGAAAACAGAGTTATGGCCTATTTCGGCCTGAAGCAGCTTAATGAATCTCCTCGCACAGGGCTTAAAGAGATAATCCGTGAATCTGAAGTCACCAAGGCACTCACAATCGAGGATGTCGTTTTCAAGATAGGTCCGAGAATCAATGCTGCCGGAAGAATGGAAACAGGCAGCAAAGCTGTTGACCTGCTTGTCTCCAGCGATACCCAAATTGCCACAGGAATAAGTAAGGAGATCAATAATTTCAATATTGAACGACGTAGCATCGATCGTATAATCACAACAGAGGCTATGCGGATGATCTCTGAAGATCAGAGAACTGTAAACTCCAGAACTACAGTGCTATATAATCCAACATGGAAAAAGGGGGTAATTGGAATTGTTGCCTCAAGATTAATCGAGATATATTATCGTCCAACAGTTATTCTTACAGAATCAAATGGTTTTGCCACTGGTTCTGCCAGATCTGTCCAGGGCTACGATCTTTACCAGGCCATTGAGGCATGCAGCGATCTTCTCGAGAGTTTCGGAGGGCATATGTTTGCAGCAGGATTAACACTAAAAAAGGAGAATATCCAACCATTCATGGAGCGGTTCGAGCAGTATGTCTACAACACAATAACTGAAGAACAACTTGTCCCACGTGTTTTTATTGATACTGAACTCTCCTTTTCTGAGATAAATGAAGATTTTTTCAAAACAATGAGCCAGTTTCAGCCATTTGGACCTGAAAACATGTCACCCATATTTGTTTCAAGAAACGTATTTGATACCGGAGCAGGACGTATGGTTGGATCAAGCGGTGAACATCTTAAACTGGATCTTTGCCAGGAGTCAACGGGCCAGAAAAGCTTCTCTGCTATAGCTTTCAGCCAGGCGAACCATTTTGAATATATTAAGGGAGGAAATCCTTTTGATATCTGTTATTCTTTGGAAATGAACGAGTTCAGGGGAAATAAAAACCTCCAGCTTAATATCAGGGATATAAAAACACCGGGTTAATGAACACAAGGGGGTGAGTTCGTGTGATATAAAATGAAGCAAATGATCTAAAACTGTATCTTGAACTGGATTTTTAATTCTTTGTTATTTTTAGTACTCGTTCCACTTTCAATCAACGATGTAAGGCCATATTTGACTCTAAGTTCTGCAATATCGCTGACTTCCCATTTTACCATTATGTAACTTCGGCTCCCTTCTCCTGACAACGCAGGAATACTAAAACTGTAAAGTAAATCATTCTCATATGTATAAAGCCTTGAATCCCAATCATCAGTCTGGAAAATACAATACCTGAACCATAATGTAACCGGGAGCTGTCTGAACCTGTAAACCATATCCTGTAATAATAATATACCTTTACTACCGGATGGATCAACAACTTTGTAGTCAAGTCGTGTCGCAAGTGTCAGATTATCACTAAATGTGTACTTTGCGGATACCTTCACAGTTCTGCTTTCTAATTCAACCTGACCCGGAATGCCCATTGATTCCTGTTTGTTGAACATTGAACTCCTGTTATTATATGAAGCATCAATTGTTAGTGTTTCAGTCGGTGTAAATCGGACTCTTATTTCCTGCCTCATTGCCGATGAGGGAGAGCTGCAACGGTATTTTAACCATTGGAATTGCTGAATATCACAACCACCACTTATGAAGAGATGCTTAGCTGCTTCAAAGGTGAAATTCCCGAGAATACCCTGCTCATTGCCGTTTGCCGAACCACCTCCGGGTCCTTTGCCATGAAAACTGATATAGCCTGTACTATAATTTCTGAATAAGAAATTAATGGTTAGCCGGTCAGATGGTCTGAATGACAAACCTTGTACTAATGCATATTTTTTATACTCATTTGTTGAAAATTCGCCGTAGAGCAAAATTCTTTTAATGAGGCCGTTATAAGAAAAAGTGTAGAGATTGTTTCTATCGCCTTCAAAATCAAAAATATCCACAGGGTCATTCCCTGTCATTTTTACAGGAAGTGAAAACCTGTCACCTGACCAGGTGAAACCAATCCGCAAATTATTAAAATTATACGAAAGATTTATTCCATAGGCCAGTTCAGAAATTGCATCTTTTTTTTGCAGCAGAGAAGAGGTATTATGGATACCGGCCAAATAGAAATTTTCAATATAATCTTTCGAAGAACCTGATAATGAGCCAAGAGTGGCATCTGAATAGTTTTTTGAATAAAATAGAGTCAATCCAAGGTTCTCATAAGAAAATTCAGCAGCCACTCCCCTGAAAAAATTGTTTTCATCGGTTGATGTATATGGTTTTATCTCATCACTGGCCGACATATACCCCGGTGCGGTAAGTGAAAGATCTGTCCTGATTCCGGTATTAATATTTGTACCCTGACCGAAACGTGCAGAATAATCTCCCACAATAAGCCTTCGGATCAGACCACTTCCATTATATGTAAGGTTGGCTGACAGAAAATCAGGCAGGGGAGGATTGGCACTGAAAAACTTCTCTCCGGGATCTTTTTCAGCTGTAAATCCTCCGGAAAAGCCGCCTGCTGTAAACTTGTATTTTGTGAGTATTTTCCATGGGGAACCTAATGATGTTGTATCATCGTTACCGGACCTGATGGACAGATTTGTTATCGATGTATTCCTCCAGTGTACTGAATCTGAATTCACGGTCGTTTTACTATCAAGGGTGATGAATGGTATCATCATCTCTGCCGTTTCTTTATCAAATCCCGGGATGTTTACTAATTCATAAACGGAGATGATTCTGCCCGAAGAATGGGCATAATCTGCCAATGCTTTTGCCTGGAAATCAGAAAGAAAGAATAGTCTTGAAATCTCATTTTCACCGGCTGAATTAATTTTTACCGGATTTTCTGCAAGTTCGTAGAGCCTCTCAATATAAGTAGCAGCCGCCTCCGGGTCAGAGTCATCGGCTGCCAGTTCCTCCGCTACTGAAATGATAATCTCCGATAATTTCTCTGACTGGTTTGTTTCCTGACTAAAACTCCAGACAGGGAAGAAAATCATAAAAAAGGTTATAATATATTTTGCCATTTAGTCAGGTTGTTAACTTCATTTTACTGTTAATATTTTTTTGGTTACACAGAGTTCCACAGAGAAGGCACAGAGAGCCACAGAGATTACATTCTATATCTTTTAATGCCATTTTTAAGAACGGTCACGTTAAAGTTTATCAATAAGCCGATTGATTTATTTGCAAATTTCATATATGTAAGTATTTGTGCTTCGTGCACAGGATTTATTATGTCAACTACCTTTAGTTCAATAACTACCAAATTTTCAACAAGAATATCTATACGATAGCCGCATTCTAATTTTATTTCTTTATAGACCACCGGGGTTGGTTGCTGTCTTTTAAAATTTAAACCCATCTTAATAAGTTCATATGCTAAACACTCTTCATATGCAGATTCAAGCAATCCTGGCCCGAGATTTCTATGCACTTCTATTGCACATCCAATAATTCTCTGAGTAATTTCATTCAATTCCATAATTTTCTAATTTTCAGTTCTCTGTGTAACTCTGTGTCTCCTCTGTGTAACTCTGTGTAAGTTCTTCAAAATGTTTTTCTTTAGGTTCTGGTTATCCCATACTTTACGACCATTGTGGTTAATGGATTTCTGTTGCATTTTGTGGTTAATGGATTTTAAATACTATTGAAACGGAGGAGGTTACTCCCAGTTTTTCGTGAGTTGTAAAACCGAGATTTATCTGCGCAATTTTTACAAGGTATCCCAACCCGAAACTGAATGAATTGTTATTGGTACTGAAGCCGCTCCTGATCCAAAGTTTTTTTGCTGCCTCATATTCAAAGCCCGTCCTGATTATCAATTTACTTCCGGAACTCATTTCAACCTCAACCCCTGCAAAAAGTAACTTATTCAGGTCTGTTCCTGCTCCAACCCTGAGGGTTGTTGGCAAGTAGGTTTTTCTTATTGAATTGGGTACAGGGTTGAACAGATGAACCCCGATCCTGATATTTTCTGAGGGCATGACAAGTAGTCCGGTTTCACACGTAACAGATTGATTATTACCATACTCCCCTGAAGCTCTTTCTGAGAAATAGTCGACTTGTATCCCGGCGGATATTTTCTCTGAGAGTTTAATCCCACAAGCCAGTCCTGCCATATCCCGTTTAAAGTCGGTATACCCAAAATGTGAATAAACAACTCCAAGTGAGGCTTTTCCGGTAGGAATTGTCATACCGATTGAACGGGTACCAAGTTCCCTGATACTGAACCTGTTTTCGTAGTTTAATCCGAAAGAAAAAGAGTTATTATAAGCCAGTAATGCCTGATTATGGAATGAAGACCAGAACCCGTTCTTCATAATACAAACGTATCCCATTCCTGCTTCACCGGCTCCGGCTGATGGACGATAACGATCTCCACCGGAAGCGGTTAAAGAGAGAAATATGCAAAATACAGAAACAGATATCTTGTGCAGCGAGCTCAACTGTTTCAAAAATTATAGTACCAAGATACAAAAAATTGTATTCTCTGAATAAAAAAATTAAGAATTTTAATTCGTTTTGTATTGATACTTTACATTCTTCAGTTCCTCATTGGCCTGAACGATCTTCTTTTTAAGAGATTCCTTATATTTTACCACCTCTTTCATAATTGCATCATCACCGGTGGCAATAATCTGAG
Source organism: Bacteroidia bacterium (assembly GCA_026391475.1). Classification (GTDB taxonomy): domain Bacteria; phylum Bacteroidota; class Bacteroidia; order Bacteroidales; family VadinHA17; genus LD21. Next base: position 4,847 of record JAPLED010000107.1, read on the forward strand.
CAGCCAGGATACCTGCATTCTGTGCAGCATTAACACCCACAGTGGCGACCGGTATTCCCGGAGGCATCTGGAGAATGGAAAAAATGGAATCCAGTCCTTCAAGTGAAGCTTTAATAGGTACTCCGATAACAGGAAGTGGCGTCATTGCGGCTATTACGCCGGGAAGATGTGCTGCCATACCTGCTGCCGCAATAATCACTTTTATTCCCCGGGAAGCGGTATTTTTTGCAAATTTTTCAACCTCTTCAGGGGTTCTGTGTGCCGAAAGAGCATTCATCTCAAAAGGTATCCTGAAATCGTTAAGAATCTCTGCTGCTTTCTCCATTATTGGCAGGTCGGACGTGCTGCCCATTATGATGCTTACTATCGGTTTCATTTAAAATAATTTAATTTAACTTGCTGATAAGGACAAAAATAAGCTATTATTTTCATATTTTCGCACCGGCTGACATTTCAAAAATTGCCGTCATGAAAGAAATCCGGATACTTGATAAAACATTCAGAGAATTGATCACCGAAAAGGCCATCCTTTGCAGGATAGATGAACTTGCCAGGCAGATGAACAACGACCTTGCAGGAAAAGATGTGGTCTTCCTTGGAATTCTTAACGGAGCGTTTCTTTTTGCGGCAGACCTGTTCAGACGGATTAACCTTCAGGCACGGATATCTTTTGTGAAACTTGCATCATATGAAGGAACGAGCTCCTCCGGGTCAATCAAAGAGCTTATAGGATGGAATGAGGATATTAAAAACAAGACCATTGTTGTTATTGAGGATATTGTGGATACAGGAAATACTCTGGAACGCATAGTGGATGAGCTTGTTATAAGGAAGGCATCTGAAATAAAAATAGCTGCAATGCTCTATAAACCTGCCGCATACACAAAAGATATCCCTATTGATTATGTGGGTTTTAAAATTCCAAACGATTTTGTGGTTGGATATGGTCTCGACTATGATGGTTACGGTCGTAATCTGTCATCCGTTTATACATTAATTAAATAATTCATAATTCGTAATTCATAATTCGTAATTCATAATTCATAATTCGTAATTCATAATTTAATTTATTCCATGGTTAATTTTCTGATTTTTGGTCCTCCCGGTTCAGGCAAGGGAACACAGTCGGTAAGGCTGGCTGAGAAATTCAATCTTATTCATCTTTCAACAGGCGATATGCTTCGCGCTGAGATTACTGCAGGTACTGAGCTTGGTAAAAAGATGAGTCTTATTATGTCGAAAGGAGAGTTGGTGCCCGATGAGGTTGTAATTGAGATGATTGCATATAAGATTGATAACAGTAAAGGGTCGACCGGATTTCTATTTGACGGTTTCCCACGCACAGTAGCACAAACTGTTTCTCTCGAAAAAATGCTGAATGAAAGAGACATGAAAATCGACCAGATGCTAGTCCTCAATGTTGACCATGATGAGCTTGTTAAGAGATTAATAGCCAGGGCTGAATTATCAGGAAGACCTGATGATAAGGATCCATCTGTTATTGAAAACAGGATTGAAGTTTATAGAGAGAAAACAGAACCAATTATTAATTATTGCAACGAGAAAGGAATATATCATCCTGTAAATGGGATGGGAACCATTGATGATATCTTTATAAGACTTTCTGATTATATGAAAAAGTTAATTTATACCTCTGTGTAACTCTGTGACTCCTTTGTGGACCTCTGTGTTACTATAAAGAACTTACATAGAGAGACACGGAGAATATACAGAGAGACACAGAGAAATCACAACTTTATGTCCGGATCAAACTTTGTTGATTATGTGAAAATTTACTGCCGTTCCGGTAACGGAGGCGCAGGATCGGCTCATTTCCGCAGGGAGAAATTTGAACCCAAGGGCGGACCTGATGGAGGTGATGGTGGCAGAGGAGGACACATAATCCTGAGAGGTAATGATCAGATGTGGACCCTTCTGCATTTAAAGTATCAGCGTCATATTTTTGCAGGGAATGGTGTCGGGGGAAGCAGACAAACATCAACAGGAGCCGATGGGAAAGATATTACAGTTCAGGTTCCTCTGGGTACAATAGCTAAAAACAGCGAAACAGAAGAGGTCCTTTTTGAGATTACAAGTAATGGTGATGAGAAGATCCTGGCAAAAGGTGGCAGGGGAGGCCAGGGGAATACTCACTTCAAATCCCCAACAAACCAGACCCCGAGGTATGCCCAACCCGGAGAACCTGGAATAGAAGAAGAATTCATTCTTGAACTTAAAATTCTTGCTGATGTCGGACTTGTCGGTTTCCCGAATGCAGGTAAATCAACACTACTGTCGGTAGTTTCTGCCGCTAGGCCAAAGATTGCCGACTATGCTTTTACAACTCTTGTCCCAAACCTTGGAATAGTCAGCTATAGGGATGAAAAATCATTCGTAATGGCCGATATTCCCGGAATTATTGAAGGGGCACATGAGGGCAAAGGCCTTGGTATCAGATTTTTAAGGCATATTGAAAGAAATTCAATGCTTCTGTTCATGGTCCCGGCTGACAGCAAAAACATTAAAGAGGAATATGAAATCCTGATAAATGAACTGAAGATGTACAACCCTGAACTGCTCGATAAAAAGCGTGTTCTGGCAATTTCAAAATCCGATATGCTCGATGAAGAACTTATTGATGAGATAAGGAAAGATCTGCCCGATATTCCAAGGATATTTATCTCCTCATTGACAGGCCAGGGAATAATCACGCTGAAGGATATGATATGGAAAGTACTTAACAATGAATGATTGATATTATATGCTTGAACGACTTGATCAACAGCTTTTCCTTTTTCTTAACTCATTAAATTCTCCTTTCTGGGACCAGGTGATGCATGCCATCAGTGGCAAAGTAATATGGGTTCCATTGTACCTGGCCATTCTTATCGTCCTGGGAATAAAGTACAAGAGAAAATTTCTTGTTATTCTCCTTTTTATAATTCTGGCTGCAACTCTGGCCGATCAGACATCTGTACTATTTAAAAATCTTGTTCAACGGTTGCGTCCTTGTCACGAGCCCTCACTTGAAGGACTTATTCACCTTGTAAATGGCGAATGCGGAGGGAGGTTCGGCTTTGTCTCTTCACACGCTGCAAACTCATTTAATGTAGCTCTCATCAGCCTGCTTTTCATTAAGAAGAGGTGGTATACAATAAGCATTATCCTATGGGCATCAGTTGTTGGATACAGCAGGATCTACCTTGGAGTCCACTACCCCGGCGATGTGATCTGCGGATTGCTACTGGGGGCTTTAATCGGATGGAGCATATATAAATTATATGAGTTAACCGACAACAAAATTCTTCACCACAGGAAATTTTTTAATCCTTCCGAAACATAGTAAACCAATGTTATGTTTTGCATAACTCTGGAATCGACCGATCCGTTCTTTAATCTTGCGATTGAAGAATTGCTCCTTAAAAACAGTAAAGAAGAGTATCTGATTCTTGGTATCAATAACCCCTCTGTGATTATTGGAAAGCATCAATCACTCCACAAGGAGGTAAATACAAAATTTGTCATTGAAAATAATATACCTGTCATCAGGAGAATCTCAGGAGGAGGAACAGTGTTTCACGATAAGGGCAACCTGAATTTTACTTTTATCAGGCAAAGCGAAGCCGGCAAGCAAGTTGACTTCAGGAAATACACACTGCCGGTCATAGAATTTTTATTGTCACAGGGGGTTGAGGCGAAATTTGAAGGAAAAAACGACATTAAAGTGGATGGATTAAAGATATCGGGAAATGCTGAATATGTTCATCGGAACAGGGTCCTGCATCATGGCACACTACTATTCAGCACTTCTCTTGATGTGCTTAGAAATTCTTTACGGAAAGATACATCTTGTTATACTTCCAGAGCTGTTGAATCGAACCCATCTTCAGTGATGAACCTGATTGAAAAACTGAATCGTTTCCGGGATATTTATGAATTCAGGTCGGAGATGATGAATTATTTTCTTAAGAACCTGTCAAATGCAGTAATTTATAAGCTTTCTCCTTCAGAAACAGAAGAAGCTGAATCACTTGCAGCTACAAAATATAAGACCTGGGAGTGGAATTATGCATACGGTCCTGAATATACCTTTAATAATAGCTTTCAGATAAATGGAAAAAAGCATTCCTGCAGGTTGTTTATTAAGGATGGAAAAATCCGGGAATGTGAAATTGAAGGGTCAGATGAAATGGCGGACGCCAATAAAAAACTGATGGGCTGTCGGCATATGGTTAAAGATATGTTGGAAATTTTCCGGGAAGAAAATATTTCAATATCCGATATTGAGATTTTTAGGTTTTTTTAAGATATTTTTTGTTACACAGAGGGTTAATAAAATGAATTTTGATATATGGAAATTTTAAAATCTATAATAGTCTGGATAATAGGTCTTTGCTTCATGTTGATTATGTTCCCTCTGACATTTATTATCTGGTTACTGGTTCTTCCATTCGACAGGGAACGGGTTGTTATTCACTGGTTGCTGGTGTATCAGGGTATGCTCCTGGTTCGACTTCTCCCAATATGGAAAATAGAGATCGAAGGCAGAGAAAAGGCTGTCAGGGGAACAACATATGTTATCATTTCAAACCATCAGTCTATTCTCGATATACTATTGTTGAACTGTCTCAGATACAAGTTTAAAGCTGGTACCTTAGAATGGCCGGTTATATTACTGTAGACAGGGGCAATGAAGAGAGCAAGGTTGAGATGATTGAGAAATCATACAGATATCTCAAGAGAGGGATCTCTATTATGATTTTTCCTGAAGGAACCCGATCCCCGGATAAAGAGATAGGCTTTTTTAAGAGAGGAGCTTTCCAAATTGCAATAAAAGCTGATGTCCCCATCCTGCCTGTTCTTATTGACGGAACCGGTGGTATACTTCCCAAACATGGTCTGATCTTCGGCAGTGGCTATCACATCAGTATCAGGGTACTTGATCCCATTCAGCCTGCTTCATTTACTACTGACAATCCGGAAGATCTTGCCATAAAACTCAGTTCATTAATGACCAGGGAATTGAAAGAGTTAAGAGCCCGGCATTTATCAACACTTTTCCTGAAAGCGTAATTATCAATCAATCAGATAAATATTTTATATCCGTTCTTTTTGCGACTTTTGCAGAGTTAAAATTTGAGCCAATTGTTGAAAAATTGACAAAAAAGGCCAATTCTAAATGGTTATATTTGCGCAAAATTCTGCAAAATGTCAGTTGGATATTCTGAAGAGCATATAAAAACCCTTGAGTGGAGAGAACATATCCGGCTCCGGCCTGGTATGTACATCGGTAAGCTGGGAGATGGGTCGTCGCAGGATGATGGTGTTTATGTTCTGCTCAAAGAGGTTATGGATAATGCCGTTGACGAATACATGATGGGTTATGGCAAAAAAATTGATGTCACTATAAACGGCAAAGAGGTCAGAGTCAGAGACTACGGACGGGGCGTCCCGCTTGGGAAGGTACTTGATGCTGTTTCCAAAATGAATACAGGGGCAAAATACGATTCAAAAGCCTTTAAAAAATCAGTTGGTCTTAACGGAGTCGGGGTCAAAGCAGTTAATGCCTTGTCAAGCAGTTTTGTAATCAGGTCAATACGTGAAGGTCAGGTTAAAGCCAGTGAGTTTGAACACGGGATAACAGTTAAAGACTACCCTCTGATACCCACAAATGAAGAGAATGGGGTTGAAGTGATCTTTCAGCCCGATGAAGGGATGTTCGGGAACTACTATTTCATATCGGAATACGTAGATACCATGCTGAAAAACTACGTATACCTCAATGCCGGACTGGTAATAAACTTTAACGGGAATAAATTCTTATCCCGCAACGGACTGGTCGATCTGCTAAACGAGAACATGAGCAAGGAGGGTCTTTATCCGATAATTCACCTGAAAGGCGAGGATATTGAGGTCGCATTTACTCATGGATTGCAGTATGGGGAAGATTACTACAGTTTTGTTAACGGGCAGAATACCACTCAGGGGGGAATACATCTGATTGCTTTCCGGGAAGCGATTGTAAAAACTATCAGGGACTTCTATAAAAAAGATTATGACCCTTCCGATATCCGATCGTCAATAATTGCTGCTGTCAATATTAAGGTTGAAGAACCGATCTTTGAATCGCAGACAAAAACAAAACTGGGGTCGAAAGATATGAGCCCCGAGGGACCATCAGTCAGAAATTTCATCAGTGAGTTCATAAAAAAACAGTTAGACGATTATCTGTATAAGAACCCTGAAACAGCCAGGATAATACTGAAAAAGATACAGGATTCAGAGAAGGAAAGAAAAGCTATATCTTCGATCCAGAAACTGGCAAAGGACAGGGCAAAAAAAGTGAGTCTGCATAATAAAAAACTTCGGGATTGCAGGGCACATTATAACACTAATGATACGAATAAGCTTGATTCAACAATTTTCATAACTGAGGGAGACTCGGCCAGCGGCTCAATTACCAAATCGAGAAATGTGGAAACCCAGGCTGTATTCAGCCTACGTGGAAAGCCCCTCAACTCTTTTGGGCTTACAAAAAAGATCGTTTATGAGAATGAGGAGTTTAATCTTCTTCAGGCAGCACTTAATATTGAGGATGGAATTGAAAATCTGAGATATAATAATGTGGTTGTTGCTACCGATGCCGATGTCGATGGAATGCATATCAGGCTGCTTCTGCTTACATTTTTCCTTCAGTTCTTTCCCGATCTGGTCAGAAAAGGCCATGTTTTCATTCTCCAGACACCACTTTTCCGGGTACGGAATAAAAAGGAGACACGATACTGTTATTCTCCGGAAGAGAAAGCAAAAGCCATTGCCGCTCTTGGACCAACCCACGAGATAACACGATTTAAGGGATTGGGAGAAATATCTCCTGACGAGTTTAGGAACTTTATTGGAAAAGATATGAGACTTGAACCTGTAAGGATGAAGAAAAACGACTCGGTAAATGGGTTCCTGGAATTTTTTATGGGCAAGAATACACCTGACAGACAGGATTTTATAATTGAAAACCTGAGAGTTGAAGAAGATATAATCGAAGAGGAAAAGTAGAAGAATTTTTATCAGGAAGTGCGGATTTTTATATGGAAGAAAAAGATCTTGATTTTAGCAATAAAGAAGGTAAAGAAGAGGCACCACAGGGCCCTGTTGCACTGCATTCGGTAACAGCTTTATCAGGCATGTACCAGGACTGGTTCCTCGATTATGCATCATATGTTATTCTCGAACGGGCGGTACCGCATCTTCATGACGGATTGAAACCTGTTCAGCGCCGTATACTCCATTCTATGAAAAGGATGGATGACGGGCGTTATAACAAAGTGGCTAATATTATCGGCCATACAATGCAGTTCCACCCCCATGGTGATGCCTCTATTGGTGATGCCCTGGTTCAGCTCGGGCAAAAAGATCTTCTTATCGATGCCCAGGGTAACTGGGGAAACCTTCTGACAGGTGATGGCGCTGCGGCTCCAAGATATATTGAAGCCAGACTTTCAAAGTTTGCGCTTGAAGTGGTATTTAACCACAAAACAACCGAGTGGAAGTTATCATACGACGGACGAAACAAGGAACCTGTTACTCTTCCGGTGAAGTTTCCTTTGCTTCTAGCACTTGGAGTAGAGGGTATAGCAGTTGGCCTTGCATCAAAAATTCTTCCTCATAACTTTAATGAGCTTATTGATGCTACAATCGATTACCTCCAGGGAAAGGATTTTGTAATTTATCCCGATTTCCCCACAGGAGGTATGGTCGATGTCTCAAAATATAACGACGGACAACGCGGAGGGGTAATAAAGGTAAGGGCAAAGATCGAGAAAGTTGATAAAAAAGCCCTGATAATCACTGAAATACCGTTTGGAAAAACGACCACTACCCTCATTGATTCAATAATCAAGGCAAACGAGAAGGGAAAGATCAAAATCAGAAAGATCGATGATAATACATCGTCAAATGTTGAAATAGTGGTACATCTGGTTCCCGGTGTTTCGCCCGATAAGACAATCGATGCACTCTATGCACTTACCGATTGTGAATATTCATTATCTCCGAATACCTGTGTGATAACAGACAATAAACCTTCATTCATGGGGGTTAGTGCCATACTGCGGCATTCTGCTGATAAAACTGTTGAGCTTCTTAACAATGAACTTGAAATCAGAAAGAGTGAGCTTCTGGAGGAGTGGCATATATCGTCGCTCGAAAAGATATTCATTGAAAAGAGGATTTATCACGATATCGAAGAGTGTGAAACATGGGAGGCTGTGATTGTGGCAATTGACAATGGGCTTACTCCTTTCAAAAAGCTGCTGTTACGGGAAGTTACAAGGGAGGATATTATCCAGTTAACAGAAATAAAGATCAAGCGAATCTCGAAATTTGATGTCAAAAAGGCTGATGAACATATAAAGGGAATTGAGACTGAACTGGAAGAGGTAAAAAATCATCTTCAAAATATAATTCCTTTCGCTATTAACTACTTCAGGCAGATAAAGAAAAAGTATGGAAAAGGAAAGGAAAGAAAGACCGAGATCAGGAGCTTTGATACCATTGAGGCAACAAAGGTGGTTGCCAATAATGCAAAGCTCTATATTAATTATAAGGAAGGCTTTATTGGAACAAGTCTGAAAAAAGATGAGTTTATATGCGATTGTTCCGATATTGATGATGTTATTGTTATAAGAAAAGATGGTGCATATCTTATTACAAAGGTGGCCGAAAAAGTGTTTGTGGGAAATGATATTCTGTATGCCCAGGTCTTTCTTAAAAACGACGAACGAACTATATATAATATTGTCTATCAGGATGGTAAGGACGGATCTTTGCTTGCAAAAAGATGTGCCATTTCAGGTCTCACCCGCGATAAAGAGTATAATCTTACCAGGGGAACACCTGGTTCGAAAATAGTATATTTCAGTGCAAATCCAAATGGGGAGGCTGAGGTAATAAAGGTCCACCATAAACCCAAGGCACGACTTAAGAAACTTGTCTTTGAATTTGATTTCGGCCAGATGAATATTAAGGGGAAATCTTCCATGGGTAATATTCTTACCAAGAATGCAGTACATAAGATCAGCCTGAAAGAGAAAGGGCTCTCAACCCTTGGCGGAAGAAAGATCTGGTTCGATGATGCAGTTTTCAGACTTAATGTCGACGGCAGGGGACTTTTCCTTGGTGAGTTCAGTGCTGATGATAAGATACTTGTAATTACGAAAAACGGATTTTTCAGAAATGCAGGATTTGATCTGTCGAACCATTTTGAAGACAACATCCTGATAATTGAGAAATTCAGGCCCGGGAAAGTCTATTCAGTTATATACTGGGATGCTGAACAGAAGTTTTATTATGTTAAACGGTTCACAATTGAGGAGTCGGAGAAACCACAGTGTTTCATAAATGAATATCCCGAATCGAAACTTGTAAGCCTTACAGAGGTTGAATATCCTCGTTTTGAAATTCATTTCGGTGGTAAGAATAAGGACAGGGAAAATGAGATAATTGAAGTAGCTGAATTTATTGGTGTAAAGAGTTATAAAGCTAAAGGGAAAAGAATGACCAGTTATATGGTGGAAAATATCCGGGAGATTGAACCTGTTGTAAAAAAAGCTAATAAGGAACCCCAACAGCCTGTTATTCATGAAGATCCCTCACAGATGAAGCTAGAGTTGTGATGCCCGACAGCAACAGAATATATATAATTGGTTTTATGGGAAGCGGCAAATCAACTGCCGGGAAAAAACTGGCTTCTCTTCTTGGTTGGTCATTCATCGATCTTGACAAAAGAATTGAAAAACAAGCCGGCAAGACAATTCCTGAAATTTTCTCACAACAGGGAGAAGACTATTTCCGTAATGTTGAAGCAGAAGTTCTTAAAAATCTTATGTCTCAGACAAACATTGTAATATCAACCGGCGGTGGAACACCATGCCATGGTGATAATATGGATTACATGCTTAAAACGGGACTAACCCTCTACCTGAAACTGACCCCGGGCCAATTGAAAAGCCGGCTCTCAGAATCAACAGGCAAAAGGCCATTGATAAAAGATTTAGACGAAGAGAGTCTGCTGGGTTTCATTGAAGAGAAACTCGCTTTGCGTGAAAAATGGTATAACCGCGCTGAAATAACCGTTGAAGGAATTAATCTTGATATCAGTTTATTATATTCCCTTGTTAAGTCCAGCCTGAACATCTGATTTCCACAATCTCTGATTAAATTTTGTAATTAAAATGCACTGAATGCCCCACTATAGAAGCAAGACCTATTTATTATAGGCAGCCCTCTTGTCTTTCTGTTGTAGTGTCATGTCGGGTTTGCAGTAGGTTGTCTCCATTTAGCAGTAGGGAGCTTCCTCCTAATTTTCAGCGTTGCAACACCCGAATAATAGTCCTAAATCAATATTATATTGTAAAACCTTAAATATCTGCTTTGTAAATATATTGAAATTCAATTATTTAATACAAATACCTGTTTGCTGGCAGTGCAGGTTACGATAATCTGTACCATTTACATTCAAAACAAACATTTATCTACAAATATTACGGTGCTCTGCACCTTTAACTTTCATTGCGAATATTTATCTACAAATATTATGGTGCTCAGCACCTTTTGGTGCCTAATACAATGCAGCAGACCTACAAAATATTTGTAGAAATATATTTAAAAAACAATACCACAGGTGCAAAGCGCTCTGCATCATTTACATTCACGACAAACATTTATCTACAAATATTATGGTGCTCCGCACCTTTTGGTGCCTAATACAAAGCGGCAGAGCCGCATAATATTTGTAGAAATGTATTTGAAAAATAAAACCATAGGTGCAGAGCACCGTAATATTTAATTCCATTCATAAATATCACTAAAAAATTCAAACAGGTATTCCTGGTTGAATTCAACATTATTCTTTTCCAGCATTTCTAAATATTCTTCTTTGAAAGGCTTTTTTTTGTGATGTTCTTCCTGTGATAAAATATATTTTACTACCGGATCAATTTGTGACCTGGAATGGGTAAAAGCACCGTAACCCTTCTGCCATTCAAACTTAAATTTTGATAACCTTTTCCCTTTAATCCATGAATTAGATGATGTTTTTATTTCTTCTACCAAATCTGGTATCAGTTGATTTACATTATATCCGATTAAGATATGCATATGATCTGGCATTGAACCTATTGCCAGCACTTTATGCCGATGGTTTTGAGCAATTCCTGTAATATACATCTCCATTTCATCTTTCCATTCTTTTTTTATTAGGGCATCGCGGTTTTTTACCGCAAATACTAAATGGAAATAACATTGTGTATAAGTGTTGGCCATTGGGTTTAACTTTTTAAATTTCGTAAAACATGCCACAAAGATAGTCTGCAACACCCAATTTCAAAAATCAACTCCCATTAATAGAGGGTTTCAGAAGCTTTTTTTAAAAATGCGGAAAACAGGAAAAATGGGATAACCGTGCTGAAATAACCGTTGAAGGAATTAATCTTGATATCAGTTTATTACATTCCCTTGTTAAGGCAAATCTGAAAAATCTGATCCTTTCAAACTTAAAGAAGGCGCAAAGTTAAAACAATGCTTTTCAGTTGCCAGATTTGATAAAAACTGATTTATTTCTGTATGACTCATTTCAGCAGGATGTTTTTTCTGGAAGAAATAGATGTGTTTTTTAAATCCACAAAATATAAGTTGTAACCATTGAGATGTTTTTTGGCCCACGACCACCACCTTTGCCTCCGGCTGCTTTAATGGAATTCTTTGTAAAATCGTAAATAATCATTAAACCCGTTCTGCGAAGGACATGATAGACTATTGCATATAACTACACAAAATACTGATCACGCTGTCCCCCACAGCCATGTATAGTGTGGCACTTACCTATTGCCGGGCAGTCAGATGCTGGGAAATTACACGCTGACTCCTATTCTGAAATACATCTGATTTATTGAATTCCCATAGAAAGATCAACTTCTGAACGCCTTGTGCAGATAGGATTTCGTGCAACACAGCTTCATGTTAGGTCGCGAAAAGCGACTACACGAAGCCTTTTACATTTGTACTCATTATTTGCATCAGTGATGTTTTTAGATTAATTATGTTTAGTTAAACTAAACATGTTGATCTTTGGGAACAAGATTTGACGAAGCCTAGATAGATTTTAAATCATATTCTATTGAAAAACTCCACAAATCTTTTAGCTTTCCTGACAATTTATGTGTCTTAAGTTCTGCATTGAAAGTGTTTTCAATAAATAATTACAATCGTAGCCAAAACACAGATTCAACTTCCTTTGAAGTAATTCTTTTTCTGAAAACTTTCTTAAATGTATTACTAAATGAAACTTCCATTAGAGCATTTTTTTGAGTTCAGTAATCTTTGATGAAAACTTCAATTTTCCTGATTTCTGCTCTTCTTGTGCCTTTTTATAATTATTGGCTATTTCATTTCTTCTGTAATGCTTGTGCTTTCATTTTCTATCAAATTAATATTACAAAGATAATATTTTTCTATTTTGAACTGAAAATCATGATTGTAGAAGTTTTCATACCCTTTCACCCAACGATTGAGTAAACGCCATAGTGGCGTTTATTTCTGACTTGGGTATGGTGTCATTTTCGTTGTTTTCTTTCATGTAGTAAATTTATAACTATTTTGGACTCATAACTATTTAAAATCAAAAATCTAATGTGTCAAGCGGACTTTTTATCTGATCGAAACCCTTGGTGGTTACGTGGGTATAAATCTTAGTGGTTTTACTGCTTGCATGTCCCATTAAGCTTTGACTGTAACGTTTACCTCCTGCACACTCAGCACTTCGGGCAAAGTTTTTTCTCTGCAGGATCTCCCTGGTGCGGGTATCGGCAGACGGTATTGACCCTGGCTTCAGAAAACTAATAATATCCGGTGATTGAAGCTTTATAATTGTTTTGGACATAATACAATGGAATTTGATTTCCAAAATTTGACTAAATTTGCCCCCTCTCCCGGCAAGCCGGGATCTCCCTTAAGAGGGAGAAAAAATTGTTTCTATTATTAAATTTGTGTTGTAACTAAAGAAAAGATGAAGAACAAAAAGACTTTATT
>JAPLED010000015.1 GCA_026391475.1 Bacteroidia bacterium
CTTCTGCCATTCAAACTTAAATTTTGATAACCTTTTCCCTTTAATCCATGAATTAGATGATGTTTTAATTTCTTCTACCAAATCTGGTATAAGTTGATTTACATTATATCCGATTAAGATATGCATATGGTCTGGCATTGACCCTATTGCCAGTACTTTATGCCTATGGTTTTGGACAATTCCTGTAATATACATTTCCAATTCATCTTTCCATTCTTTTCTTATCAGGGCATCGCGGTTTTTTATTGCAAATACCAAATGGAAATAACATTGAGTATAAGTGTTTGCCATTGTGTTTAACATTTTAATTTTCGTAAAAACATGCCATAAAGATAGCTTGCAACACCCAAATTCTAAAATCAATCCCCATTAATTGCGGATTTCAGAAGCTATTTTTAAAAAGTGCGTAAAACAGGAAATCAGTTGGAACTCAGAAGTTTTTGTCTTCAGTCTTCTGACTTCTGACTTCTGACTGATAGTGTTAATAACCCTTGCCAATTTGTTAATAGTCTGCAATTCTTCTTGTGTTGACCCAGTGTAACTTTGTCAAAGATTTTACAAATGATACGCTACCCGATTTAACTAACTAAATGCGAGGTAGTATAACATTTGTAGAAATCCATAGAAGAATACTATCAGATGACAAAAAATAATACCTGCTCAACTCTCTTACATACAAAGTGCATGCAAGGTGTTGCCGTCCGGTATGTTACAGCCGTATTGCTGTTGATGGGGATTTTTGTTCCTGAACGGAGTTCTGCACAGGATGAACCAGAATACGATGAAATATCTGTTTTTTTTAGTGTCCCAAGGATAGGCGGTGCCGACCTTCCGGCTGTTATCCGCGATGAAGTACTGTATCTGCCAGTTACCGATGTTTTCGATTTTTTGAAGATTAAAAACACGTTTTCGCCCGGACTTGATTCGATTACTGGTTTTTTCATCAACCAGCAGGCTGCATATCTCATCGACAGGTTGAACAACCGCATTGTCTATCAGAAAAAAGTATTTGAGCTGAAGCCGGGTGATATGATCAGAACAGAAACCAATCTGTACCTGAAATCAGTTTATTTCGGTGAGGTATTCGGCTTGCAGTGTACCTTTAGTTTCCGCAGCATGTCAGTAACGTTGAATACAAAAATTGAACTACCCATAATCCGCGAAATGCGGCAGGAACAAATGCGCAAAAACATCGGCCAGCTCAAAGGGGAGATAAAAGCCGATACGACTATTCAGCGGAGCTACCCTTTGTTCCATTTTGGCATGGCCGATTGGTCGGTAATCTCTTCGCAGCAGCTGCAAGGCCGCACTGATACCCGGCTCGTGCTTACTCTTGGCTCCATTCTGGCAGGCGGTGAAGCGAATGTAACACTCAACTACAACAACAATACACCTTTCAGGGAAAAGCAACAATATTATCTCTGGCGATATGCCAATAACGATCACCGGGCGCTAAGGCAGGTGTTGGCGGGTAAGATATCTTCGGGCGCCACATCATCATTATATTCACCGGTTGTGGGGGTTCAGTTTACAAATACGCCCACCACGTACCGGCGATCCTTCGGTTCATATACATTGAGTGATTTCACGGAACCGGGATGGTTAGTGGAGCTCTATGTGAATAATGTGCTGGTGGATTATATAAAGGCGGATGCATCGGGTTTTTTCACCTTTGAGGTTCCCCTAGTTTACGGTAACTCGGGCGTGAAACTGCAATTTTACGGACCATGGGGTGAAGAGCGTTCCAAAGAGCAGAATATCAGTATTCCATTCAACTTTCTACCTGTGGGCGAATTCGAATATAAGGTTAGCGCCGGCATGGTTGAAGATAGTCTTCATAGCCGCTTTTCCAGGGCCAATTTTAGTTACGGTGTCGCCCGTCGCTTTACGGTTGGTGGCGGTGTCGAATATCTTTCGTCGGTAACATCGGGCAATATAATGCCATTCGTGAACACTTCGCTCAGGCTGGCTTCGAGCCTGCTGATATCCGGAGAATATACTTATGGCGTAAGAGCAAAAGGTATTCTGAGTTACCGACTGCCGTCGAATGTGCAGTTTGAGCTCAATTATACCAAATATAAAAAAGGTCAGAAGGCCATTAACTATAATTACCTCGAAGAGCGCAAGGTTGCTGTTTCTGTGCCCCTACGGGGCCCGAATTTTTCCGCATTTTCGAGGCTCACGCTCAATCAGATTATCATGCCTGCGACGAAATACACCACTGCCGAATTATTGCTTTCGGGCGCAATATCAGGGGTAAACACCAACTTCACTACCTATTCCCTGCTCTCTGATCTCGCTAAGCCTTATACCTATAGCAACCTTTCTCTTTCATTCAGACTTCCGGGTGCCTTCATTCTTACGCCTCAAGCACAATTCGACTACAATCACGCTGAATTTATATCGATAAAGAGTGGGTTAGAAAAACATCTGTTCAAAAATGGCTTTATGAATTTGTCCTACGAACAGAACTTCAGAAGTAATTTCAGCAATATGGAAGTGGGATTACGCTACGATTTCTCTTTTGCCCAGGTCGGTTTATCAGCCAGGAGGAGCAACAATACCACTACACTGGTGCAATCGGCCAGTGGAAGCGTGATAGTAGATGCAAAAACAAACTACATAGGAGCAAATAGTCGCGCAAGTGTGGGCAAAGGTGGCATTACGCTGTTACCTTACCTCGATCTGAATTGTAATGGCCGGCGCGAACCGGACGAGCCCAAAGCATACGGACTTAACCTTCATATCAATGGAGGACGTACTGAACTTAATGATAAGGATACCACCATCCGCGTGTTCGATCTGGAACCGTATACCAACTATCTGGTTACGCTCGACGAAACCGGTTTCGATAACATCGCATGGCAGATACAGAAAAAAGCTATAAGTGTCGCCATCGATCCTAACCTGTTCAAATTGATTGAGATTCCGATTGCGGTATTTGGGGAAGCATCGGGAACAGTTTACCTTGGCGGTAGCGGCGGAAAGAAAGGACAGGGGCGCATTTTAGTGAATTTCTATAGCAGCGATTCAAGACTGGCGGCACGTACACTTTCCGAAGCTGATGGCTATTTCAGTTACCTGGGACTGGCGCCGGGTGAATATGTTGCCGGGATAGATACTGCCCAATTGAACAAAGTGAATATGACAGTTTCACCTTCATCAGTGCCATTTACTATAACTGCCGGTTTTGATGGCGATGTGGTAGATGGGCTTGATTTTGTGTTGCGATCGAAGCAGGTTCCTATCATAAAGGATATGGTCGTAAAGGTTCCGATCGTAAAGGATACTATGGTCAATGTTTCAGCCACTTCCTTGTATAGAGTGCAGCTGTTGGCCTTGCGCGAGCCGATAAAGGTTAAAGATTATTTCAAACAACTGCTGGCCGATGTTCCGGGATTAACGATAGAGGAAATGAAAGGGGAGGATGGATTGTACCATTATAGCTCCAAAGCCTTCATTAGTATTTCTGAAGCCAGAAAATTACTATTGATTATCAGGAAAACTGGTTGGAAGCAATGTTTTATTTCCACTTATAAGGCAGAAAAACGGGATGAGCCGGTCTTCAGACTCAATCGCGCAAAAACGACGAAACCTGCCGGTTTAGATAGCGATGTGGTAAATGGACTTGTGTCGCGATCGAAGCAGGTTCCGATCATAAAAGATACGATATTTAATGTTCCAGTCACTACTTATAGAGTGCAACTGTTGGCCGTGCGCAAGCCTATAAACGTTAAAGATTATTTCAAACAACTGCTGGCCGATGTTCCGGGATTAACGATAGAGGAACTGAAAGGAGAAGATGGATTATACTACTATTATAGCTCCAAAGCCTTCATTGGTATTTCGGAGGCCAGGGAATTACTGCAGATTATTATGAAAACTGGTTGGAAGCAATGTTTTATCACCACATATACAGCAGGAAAACGGAAGTGAGCAGGTCTTCAGTCTCAAGCGCAAAAACGACTCATTAGCTTACTGGACAAGATTGTATTTTTCGATCTTGGCATTAAGGGTAGGCCGGGTAATATCAAGAACCCGGGAAGCTTCCAGTTTGTTCCATTTTACTTCATCAAGTATGCGTTTGATGTGGTATTTCTCCAGGTCTGACAACGACCGGAATTGAGGTACTTGCAGCTCGTTTGGAGTATGATGCAGACGAGAATTAAGGGTGATATTTTCTTTCTCCAGTACATCGTTTTTGGACATAATAATGGCTTGCAGAATGGTATTTTCAAGTTCGCGCACATTTCCATACCAATCATGCTTCTGAAGCATTTCGATAACGTCCTCGCCAATCTTAATCACGTTTCTATTAAACCGTTTGTTGAGTTTATACAAAAAGTGGATTACAAGGTCGCGTATGTCTTCCTTGCGCTCGCGCAAAGGTGGCAGGCTGATTGTAAATACTTTGAGCCGGTAATAGAGATCTTCCCTGAATTTTCCCTGTTCTATCAGTTTTTCAAGGTTACGGTTGGTTGCAGCTATAATCCGTGCTTTCATAGGAATGGTAGCTTCTCCACCTACTTTTTCAAATTCCAGTTCCTGGATAACGCGCAGAAGTTTCACCTGGGTGTTGAGCGATATTTCAGAAATTTCGTCGAGGAAAATGGTGCCTTCTCCGGCAAGTTCAAACTTGCCTTTTTTATCGCGTATGGAATCAGTAAAGGAGCCCTTAACATGTCCGAAAAGTTCGCTCTCGAGCAGTGTCTCTGTAAGTGCGCTACAGTTTACGACCACTAATGGTTTATCGCGCGTAATTCCCGAGAAATGGATGAGCCTGGCAATGAGTTCCTTGCCGGTGCCGGTATCGCCTTGAATCAGCACATTAACCTTGTTCATTGAGATAAGTCCAATGTTTTTGAAGATTTCTTTCATCTGGGGCGCTTTGCCTACCAGTAAATTATCTTCGAGCATGCTCTCGCTAAAGTTATCCTTGCGGAAAACCTCACTCAGGCTATTGCTTCTTTTTACGGAATTAAGCGCAAGTTGAATAGTGGATAATAGCTGTACAGGGCTAAAGGGTTTTTCCAGATAGTCGAATGCACCCAGCTGAATGGATTTGATGGTAAGCACAATATCGCCGAATCCGGTAAGCAGGATCACCGGCAAGTTGATCTTCAGTTTGTGGATTTCCGAAAGTACTTCCAGTCCATCTATTCCCGGCATCTGATAATCAGTAATTACAAGATCAGGGTGTTCTGAACGAGCAAGATGTAAGCCCGCCTCACCATCTTCTGCCTCAATAATTGCGTATCCAGCCTTGCTGAGTGTCGCCTTTAAGGTTTTAAGAATCAACTTATTATCATCAATGATCAAAATTTTTTTCATGAATATTTCTGGTTAAATTATTTGAATTATGAACCCTATTTAAGAATAAAATTATAAGTAATTGTGCCCTTCTGAATAGCAGGAGCATCAGGTTTTGTTTCAAACCTGGCTTCCATGGCAGCATCTTTAGCAGCCTTGAGCAGATATTCATCAAGTGTTGTTGATCCTTTCGTGCCGGGAACAGCCTGGATAACTTTCCCAACTCTGTCGACACTTACCTCAACAACAACTCTTCCTTCTCCCTGATAATCATATTTGGGAGGTGGAAGCGCCTGAAAACCCCTGCCCTGAAGATCATATGAAATACCCTTGTCGCCAAGGCCGCTACCTTCACCACGCACTTTAGAGTCAATTGATCCGGATGTTACACCCTGGTTTCCCGGTCCACCTGCAACACCTTCCCCGGCAGAATTAGTACCTGCATTTTTTGAATTTGCCAGAGCATTTTTGGTCCGGTTCATTATATCTGACTGCCGCTGTTGCTCTGCTTCAACTCTTTTTCTTTCAATCTCCTCCTGTACTTTCCGGATTCTTTCAGCCTCAAGTTGTACTTTAATCTTTTTGTCAGCTTCAATCTTCTCCAATTTTTTCTTTTCAGCTTCCGGGTCAACTTTTTTGACTTCAGGCGCCTCTTCAGAGTTTTGTGTAAGAAGAGGGTCTTCTTCAGTTTTGACAGCGGTGTTGGATGGAAGAGGAGGAGAGGTCTCTTTCTGTACCGCGGGTGGAGAAGGCTCAATCATGCCCAGACCTGTCTCATCAGTTCCGAAATTGACAAGGATACCTTCTTCCATTTCCGGTGGTGGAGGTACAGAAAAGCCAACAAGAATAAGGAAAGCGAATAATACAACGTGTATTAACGTAGTACCGAGAATCCCCTTCCCTCTTTCGGAAGGGAATTTGTGAAGATCATTATTTGGGTGAGGTTGCAATTATCAGTTTGTAATTATTTGATTGTGCAATATTAAGAACTTTTACAACAGATTCAAAAGGAACGCTCTTGTCAGCATGAAGCGAAATATAAGTGTCAGGCTTATCTCCCAGTTTTTGTTTCAGCATTCTTTCAAGGTCTTCTATGTTAACCTGCTGCAGTTCAATATAATAATTAAGGTCGCTGGTTATAGAGACAGTAGTCAATGGTTTAGCCGATGTTATGTTACTTCCTTTAGGCAGCAGTAATTTCAGTGCATTAGGATGAACGAGGGTAGATGTTAACATGAAGAAAATCAGCAGATTGAAAACAACGTCTGTCATTCCTACTGAACTGAAATTGACACTTATCTTGTTTCTTTGAGAAATTGCCATTTTAACGTTCAGTTTTTACCGGTTCATTTAAAATATCCATAAATTCCGTTAGTGTTGCTTCCAGATTAAATACAACCTTTTCAACCCTGACCACCAGCGTATTATATGCAAAATAACCGATTATACCAACAATAAGTCCGGCGACAGTAGTGATCAGTGCAGTATAAATTCCATCAGAAAGCAGAGACACTTCAATATTATTTCCTGCCTGCGACATGGCATAGAATGCCTGAACCATCCCGATTACTGTACCGAGGAATCCCAGCATGGGTTCAGCTCCGGTTATAGTTGCAAGCGTGGGAAATCCCTTTTCAAGCTTCGATATTTCCAGTTTTCCAACATTCTCAATAGCAGTATTGATATCCTGCAAAGGTCTTCCTAATCTGCTGATTCCCTTTTCAACCATTCGTGCCGAAGGGCTGTCAGTCGATTTGCACAGAGCCACTGCTGCATCTATCTTACCATCATGAATATAGTCTTTTATTCTGTTCATAAAGTTCATGTCTTCTTTAGAGGCTTTTCTGATAACATAATATCTTTCAATAAAGATATAGGCTGCCACAAATGATAAAAGTATAATAGGTATCATTACCCATCCTCCTTTAATAGCAAGGTCAAGAAGTGTTAGTTTCATCTCGCCTGCTTTTTCAACAGGAACAGAGCCACCCTGCAAAATGAGCTGTATAAATGCCATATTCTTCTTTTTGTTAATTAATTTCTAAATTGTTCAATAAAGATCATTTAAAGGTTATTTTCACGTGCGAAGTTATTAAAAAACGTAATGATACCCAGTTCTATTATGCCGGGTTAATAACAATGGTAAAAAATTTATTAACTATGAGTATCATTAAAAATTCTGAATTATAGCAAAATTATTTTTCCTTTATCGTTGTTTCATCCTCCTTCTTTATTTCAGCTTTGACTTTTTTCCTGAATAAATCAGAAAACTTGTTAAAATCCTGTTTGAAGAAAATCCCGATACCCTGAGTGTAGGGCTCAAGCTTCCCGGTATATGGATTGTTATACCTGTTAAAGACCTTGAACCTTATCTTCTCTGTGATTTTATATTCAACATCAAAGTCTCCGGTAATTTGATTAGAATTATTAGAAGTATTACCAGCCCCTCTTACATCAATATTACTATTTATTAATACCTTATCATTCAGCAACTGAGTGGATAAAGCAACCTGAACCTCCTGTGGATTAATATCTTTATTTCCACTTCCCGGCCGGTAACCAAATCCGATGTCAAAATCGTTACTGATCTGTGATAACATGTTACTAAGCTGGGTAAAAAGCATTTCAGTAGTTGTAACCGCCATTGCTGAAGTTCCGGTTGTAGTTGTTGAGTTTGACGACGCACCCAATGATATAAAACTTTTCATTATCAGCAGGGAAAAAAACTGCCGGTTTAATTCTTCTTCCGTTGAAATAGCATTTCGCAGGTATGCCCTGGTCTCTTCATCGGCATATGGCAGATAAATACTGAAACCGACTATCGGATTGAACAGCTTCCCGGTCAGACTAAGATGGCACTCTACATCTATTCTTTTATTGAATCTTTCCTCCGGAAGGATCGCAAATAGTGAAGTTTTCAAACTGTAGATAGCATTGATGTCAATATCTGTATTGTCGAGGTCTCCATTGAATGTTATTCTCCCTCCATTTTCTACACTGAAGGTTTTATTTAAAATATTGCCAAGAGTAAAAGTGTATTCCCCGTCTTCTATAACATAGTCACCCGATATCCTGAAATCGCCTTTTTTGTTAAGATTTATATTCAGATTTTCACTTGATCCGTGACCTTTCATAACATCACCTATCTTTGAATCGAAAATAATTTGTACCTCAGCATCCGGTGTGACTTCAAGATTGATGTTCAGATCCATCCCGGTTTGTTTTGCAGGAGCAGGCGTTGGCCTGATGCCATCAATACCGGGTTCCTCTTTTTTACCGGAACTGGAGTCAACAAAGGTGATGAAGGAATATTCCGAAACAGAAAGACCTCTATTTAAAGGAATAGAAAATTTAGTATCTCTCCCTGTTTTAGCTATAATATCGAATGAGAGTGAATTCGGTCCGCTTTTTATTTTTGTAACTCCAGATGCATGAACGGAACCATAAAATAATTCATTGTCTTTAGGTTGTGTATTTAATACCTGAAATTCGTTTGTATTCATATATATTATGAGATCGGCAATGTAATCATGGAAGTTCTTATGATTAACTGAACCGGAGAGAATTGCAATGTTCCCTTTTTCGTCAGTGAGCCTGATATTATTGAACTTAAACCCGTTCTTATCGAACCTTATAGTGTCGTTCATTTTGTATTTTGTCTGAAGATAATTGATCTTCATTGAGGCATTTTCGGCCATTACCGCTCCTTTAAGAACAAGATTATTTGTTTCTCCCGATAAATTCAACTTACCTGAAGCTAATCCGCTTATTTCCGAAGCAAATACTTTAAGCAAAGGATTAAGAAAGGCTATCGGTAATTTTGTTGCTTTGGCTGCGAGGTTTATTTTTGATGTTGCAGGATCATAAATTCCTGAAATATCAAACATTTTTACACCACCCAGATTATTCCCGGCATTAATCTTTGCAACTTTTCTTGCTTTATCCCAGGCTGAGACAATCGAAATATTACCATACTCACTTCCAAGTATAGAAAAGTTGTTCACAATTATATTACTTTCGAGCAAAAAGTCACTGTAAACATTTGTCAGAAGGATCTTTCCATTTAAAAAACCTTTAATATTGAGAGGAATCTTGTTTGGGTCATTATAATTTTTCTGATTTCCCAGGTAGTTCAGAGGAGCAATATCAATTCCTTTAAATTCCAGATGTAATGTATCAGCCGGATTCTTTGAAACAGAACCATCAATAAGGTAATAAAAGTCATTATTTCTGATATAAAGATCATTAATACTTATTGCATTTGAATCGACCAGGATAAATGAGTGACTGACCTTCCATAGGGTATTTTTTGAATAAATATGAGTGGAATCAATGTCAACTGTCAGGATCGCATTTCCTTTTCCGCTGGTATTTTTTGCAATTGTGCCCCTTGCAACTAAATTTCCCCGGTTCAGGTTTTTATCCTTGTTATCCCAATCAACAGTAAAAATGAAATTATCGGGTTTTGTTTTAAGATCAAGAGAGAAACCTTTAAGCTCAACTTGTCCCATAATTGTAAGAGATGAACTGTTAATATCAACTGATAATTCAGATCCTGAGATATTTGCATCCAGAGAAAAATCTTTGACAACATTATTTTTTATGGTCAGCAATTTTGCTTTTCCTCCGATCCTGATTGCACTGTCGGGAACGATGGCCCCCTTGATATAACTTTTATCCGCTAATAATAATCCTGTCCTTAAAAATTTATTAATCTTATCAGTGTTTTTAAAGTTAATTTCAAAAGTAAAATTGTTCTTTTTCAGTTCATTGCGTTGTGCCGGCACAGGAAATTGAGAAGGCATGAGGGTTGCAAGGGTTGATTTAGTCAGGGCTTTTAGAGCAGCAAAATTATAATAGCCAATTATATCCGCATCCACAAAATCGGTGCGCAGACTTAACATAGGCTTGTTATTGTCTGTATAAGACCTGATTGAAAAGTCAGAAAGCTCAAGGTTATTGTTATATTTTTTATAGTTGAAATTTTGAAATTTTATTTCGCCATCAAGATTATCAATACTACTGCCTCTGAAATTTGAAGTAAGTAACATTGTAAGTGATGAAGTAGTATCAAGTCTGTCAATATTTAACTTATACAGATTAGCTTCTGCAAGGTTTAATGTAAAATCAAATTCGGGAAGCTTCCCGCTGAAATTTAACTTACCCAGAAGGTCCATCTTTATGTTATCGTCAGCAATCTTTACACTTCCGTCCCAGGTTTTCTCCGTAAAAAGCCCATTCAGGGTAATATTCCGGTATATATATCTGTTTATCTCAATACTGTCAATTTTACCTGTCAGATTTCCGGCAAACTTATTTAATGAGTAAGCATAGCCGTCAACATTGGTTTGCATGCTGAGTTTCCCCAGTAATTCAGTTTTACCGGTTAGTTCACCAATATTAATATCACTTCCGGTGAGAAGGCCTTTTATCCTGTATTTCTTCGATTCCTCAGGCCGGAGCGATATATCGGTACGAATGTGTCCCTGGCTTGTTCTGATCTCTCCGTATGTTACAAAATCTGTTATAAATCCGGTGAAGCTGCCATCAAATGAGATATTTCCCAGCTTGTAAAGAACCTCAGGGACAATTATATACCCTTTTCCGGGTATTTTGATCTTCTCAGCATCTTTTGCATTGGTTTTAAGGCTTTTAACACCTATATATATGAATGCATTTTCAATTTTGGGGAGACCGGAAAAATCAAAGTCACAATAAAGATAAGTATAGTCCCTGTAAGATAACTCGATATTGCGGCCTCTTAATTCCGATACTGTTCCGGATACTGCGCCTGATAACCAAACCGATTCATTTATCCCTTCTGCAAAAGGAATAAAATATTGCAGATCTGAAGTATTTATGAGTGATTTTTCAAGCAGGATATCAAGTTTTACATTTTCTGTGAATCTTTTAAATGAAGCGGATGAATCAGTATATATTTCAAATTTAGAAATATTTATTATACTGCTGTCGCAGTTTAAAAAAGCAGATTTAA
>JAPLED010000020.1 GCA_026391475.1 Bacteroidia bacterium
TGATAAAATTTTGGGTGATAAAATAATAAATCAACTCATTGAAGAACAAAAAGAAAGGATATCAACTGAAATTCTTAAGCCTCTCGGTTTGGACTATGATAAGACGGTAGCTGAAACAGATTTTATACTCGAAGGCAATGACGTGGGAGACTATGTGAATAGTAATCTCGGACCCATTGTTGCCGATGCTATCCATTTTTATGTAAATAGTCACAGTGGTAAAGGGACAAATGTCAGCATGGTTGCTGCGGGAGTGTTATTCGACAAAATATTACCGGGAATACAGACTGCATCTGATCTTTTCAGGGTAGTGCCACTTGGTTCAGGGAAGGATGATGTTCCGGGTTATCCGCTTTCGAGGTTGTATGTAACTGGAAAGGAGTTGAAAAGCATTCTTGAAATATTGCAGGTTGCTTATAAATCGAGTCCGGATAACTATTGCTATTATTCCGGTCTGAGAGTTGAATATAATCCTGAAAAGGGGTTACTCAAGAAGATAAAAAAGATTGAGATAGTACATCCTGATGGCAATGTAGTAAATGTTGATTTTTCTAAGAAGAATAAATCTTTGTATTCTGTTACAGCTAATTCGTATATGCTTGAATTTATTGGGATCATTAAAAAGATGAGCTTCGGGTTGATTAATGTTGTACCCAAAGATTTTGCCGGGAATAAGGTTAAAGATATGAAAACCGCCGTAATTGATATGGATGAAAACAGAGAAGGAGTTCAGGAGGGGAAGGAATGGCTGGCTTTGATTGGTCCGGTGAAGTGTTTCTTCCCTGTAAATGCTAAATAAACTGATTTATTTGCTTTTTCCCCATGAACTGAATGGATTATCAACAATTAATCTGGTTTTTCTGTTGGCAATAGTTAACCCGATCTCGAACATTGTTCTGGTTATAATCTCCATTTTTTTGAAGTCGATTTTTTCAACAACATCTCCGGGAGTATGATAATCGGTATGCAGACCAGTAGTAAAGAATAAAACAGGAATATCTTTCTTAACAAAATTATAATGGTCGCTTCTTGCAAAAAGCTGCAACGGATGATCTCTTCCGCTAAGACTGTAATCAAAATCGAGCGGGCTTTTCTTGTCGATTTCATCTGCTATGGACCGTAAGTCCTTACTCTGGCTGTCCGTAATGACAAAGACAGTGTTAGGGCCAGTCATCGGATTTTCTTTAGTGGAATCGGCAACTCCTTTTACTCTTCCTATCATATCCATATTCAGATCGGCAACAGTTTTCTCAAGTGGAAACAGAGGATTATCAACATATGATTTTGAACCATACAAACCGATCTCTTCACCTGAAACCCAGAGGAATAAAATTGACCTCAGAGGTTTCTTTTGCAGACTCTGAAAAGCTTCGGCCATAGAAAGGAGTGCGGCACAGCCCGATGCATCATCGTCGGCACCTGTATTTACTTTACTTCCTGAAGCACCAATATGATCGTAGTGACCCGAAAATACTACTATTTCATTTTTCAGGACAGGGTCGCTTCCTTCAATATATCCCGCGACATTATTAAGTACCTTTTCTTCCAAAAGCGACACTTCGTTGATTTTTAACAGTTTGTCTGTTATTGTGAAAGAATGAGGCTGAAGTGTTGAGTCAATACTTTTCTGAAGTTCCTCAAGCGAATGTCCCGATCCTTTCAGGAGCTCATCTGCAACTATTCTGTGGATAAATATCACCTTAGGCATCCCGGCCATGAATTGATTTACGATTTCTGGTTTTTCACTATTTAAAGTAACAGTTGACTTTAAATAACCTGCGATGCCGGGATTTGACTCATCAAATGATTGAAATCCCGATTTTGGGTCTGATACAAAAAGAATAGCTTTTGCTTTGGAATAAATCAGAGTGGTCAATTTCATCTGGAAACTCATTGCGGAGCTCCAGTTTGGTTCTTCAAACAGACATTTTTCACCATTTTCCGACATTGGGGCCCTGTCCATTACAAGGAGGATCTTACCCTCAGTTTTGAGGTTATCGAAATCATTATATTTATATTTATCTGCCTTTATACCATATCCTGCAAATACAACCTCTCCATCAAGTGTGAAATCAGCAGGACCGGTTGGGACCAATTGGAACATAGGTTCTTTTACTGTTACGGTATCTTTGCCATTTGAGATAATCTGCACCTTGGTTTTATTTGGATCCATTGTTTTTTTCATAACAGCATAAGGCTGAAAATAACTGGTTCCGTTGGCAGGTTTAAGACCTGTTAATTTAGCCTGTGATGCAATATACTGAGCGGCAATTTCAAGCCCCTCTTCGCCATTCATTCTTCCTTTAAGAAGTGGTGAGGCCAGGAATGTAACATAACTCTCCAGATCTGATGAAGTTATCTGATTTATAGAGTTTTGGTTCTTCTGGGAGTAAAGAGAAACAGGAGCCATCACAGCCAGAGTCATGGCAATTATACAAATATGAAGTTTTCTCATAGCAAGGTTGAATTCAATTTATGATTTGCATTACGGTAAAGTTAATAAAGATTTAAGGGAATATTTTTATAAGTTTGCAGCCTGATATTAAATTAATGGGAGTAAGCATTTATTTTTGGATAGGATTCCATGTCTTCGTATTCATTATGCTTGCACTTGATCTGGGCGTTTTTCATAAGCATACACATAAAGTTCCGATAAAAGAAGCAGTAATCTGGAGCGCGGTTTGGATCACCCTTGCTTTACTATTTAATCTGTTCGTTTTCTTTGAATTCGGAAAAACCAAAGCTCTTGAATTTCTAACAGGTTATGTAATTGAGTATTCTCTTAGTGTTGATAATATTTTCGTATTCATTCTTATATTTTCCTATTTCGCGGTTAAAAGCCAGTACCAGCACAAAATATTATTCTGGGGGATTCTTGGTGCTCTTATAATGAGGGGAATATTTATTTTTGCCGGGGTTGCCCTCATTAACCGGTTTCATTGGATAGTTATTATTTTTGGAGGCTTTCTTGTTTTCACAGGGATAAGGATGCTATTTCAAAAAGAGACAGAAGTTGATCCTGAAAAGAATGCCATTGTAAGATTTTTCAAAAAGTTCCTTCCTGTTTCACATTCTTTACATGGCGACAAATTATTTGTCAGGCAAAATAACAGGTTATATGCAACACCTTTGTTTCTGGTTCTGTTGATCATTGAGTCGTCGGATCTCATTTTTGCTGTTGACAGCATCCCCGCAATACTGGCAATAAGCCAGGACAGATTCATCGTTTATACATCAAATATCTTTGCAATACTGGGGCTACGCTCACTCTATTTTGCTATAGTCGGTATGATGGGATATTTCCGTTACCTGAAAGTCGGTTTGGCTTTTGTTCTAACCTTTGTCGGATTAAAAATGCTTGTCGCATATTTTAGTTTTGAGATCCCGATAGTTTTATCACTGGTAATAATTATCTCCATTCTTCTGATATCAATTCTTGCTTCTGTTTTTATAAAAAAAGAAATATCTCCTTAAATGAAAATCTAAGTAGTAAATTAAGTTTTTAATAAGTTTTCATAATTAGACAAACAAGTTTCAAAATAGAAAAATTGTACCTGGATTGTATTGACAATCTGGGAAATTGCTTTATTGTTTATTGGGCAAAAGTGGAATTCTTTTTAATGAGGTTTGTTTATTCCGGGTTGATATTTTGTGATGCGGAAGGTTTTACAACTGAAAAATCTACATTAAGAAAGACCAAAAAGCCAGTAATTAATGGAACAATAAACCTTAATCATAAATTTTTAAAGATTGGAGTAAGCTTAAAAAGAACTGACGATCCAATTATCCGGTCGTTATACAAGGACAGTGAAAAAAATGAATTAATATGGAATTGCCATCATCCGAAGGCTTTAGCTGAAATAATATACAATGGCAACATCTATAAAGGTTTTGGGTATGCGGAAACGCTGTTTTCACCGATAAAACCATGGAATCTGCCGATAGATGAACTAAGATGGGGTCGTTTTTTATCAGATTCTTATACTTTGATCTGGATTGACTGGAAGGGAAAGTATCCTGTAAATAAAATATTTTTCAATAGTATCGAATATAATGATGCAATTTTTGAAAACGATATAATTATCTTTGGTGATGGTATATATCAATTGAAGTTTTCAGAGATTCAGCTTATCAGGGAGGGCAGGCTTTCAGGATTATTTTCAAAAATGAAATTGTTAAAAATATTCTTTAATCGCAGGATCTTAAATACAGTAGAGATAAAGTATAAAGCAAAAACAACCTTAAGCAAAAATTCTATCCTCTTATCAAATGATTGGTCATTATTTGAAATTGTAACATGGGGAAAATAAAAGCAATAACAGGCAAGGTTTTTTACGGTTTATTATTTGTAACAGTAATTCCTTTTCTTCTGATTCTCTGGGCAAGGTACACCGATAAGATTGTTAAGTTACCTCTTCCGGGAAATTTACTCTTTGGATATATACTCTTAATTGCAGGAGCATTATTTGTCTTATCCGGTATGTGGTATCTCTGGAGATTGGGTAATGGATTACCTATGACTGCTTTCCCACCAGAGAGATTTGTTAAAAATGGCATTTATGCTTTTACAAAACATCCCATCTATTCCGGTGCTGTGATGATAAGTTTTGGATTATCGGTTGTTACCCAATCGGCATCCGGATTCTGGCTTGTAAGTCCGTTATTTACCCTGATGATAGTCGCATATGTTGTTGGATTTGAAAATGAAAGAACACAGATTATCTTTGGAGCACAGGATTATAAACCGTTTCTATCACTGCCAACCGCTTCCAGCATTTCACCGTCATTTATTGAAAGAATATCATCATATTTTCTTGTTTTTGTTCCGTGGTTAATTATTTACGAGGCTTTCATATATATCGGCACACCAAGGGATGCTATCTGCACAAATCTTTCTTTTGAGGAACATTTGCCAATATGGGAATTCTCAGAAGTCATCTATTCATTCACGTACCTGTTTGCTTTATTAGTCCCTTTAGTAATAAAAACCAAGGAGCAATTAAGGTGTTTTATAATTGACTTGTGGTTTGCTACAATTATTGTGGGTATTATTTATCTGGTATTTCCGTTTATCGTAAGACAAAGAGTTTTCATTCCACACTCATTTTCTGGGCAGCTTATACTATTTGAACGTTCACTGGACGGAGAAACTGCTGCCCTGCCATCTTTTCATGTGATTTGGGCATTCCTCGCTGCAAGATATTTTAGCAGAAGTATCATACGATTTAATTGGATATGGTATATTCTGGCAGTTTTGATTTCTATAAGTTGCATAACAACGGGTAACCATTCATTGCTTGATGTAATTGCAGGTTTTTGTATGTTCCTTATAATTGTTTATAGATTGCAAATCTGGAACTACATACGCTTGCAATCTGAACGTCTCTCAAATAGTTGGCATGAATGGAGATGGGGTCCTGTCAGATTAATTAATCATGGTTTCTATGGAGGGGCTGCTGGATTTGCAGGAACATTACTGGCAGGTATCTTCCTGGGTCACCAATATGCTATTGTCGGTTTTATTATAATGATATTTGTTATTATTGGAGCTGGCCTATGGGCTCAATTTATTGAAGGATCTTCCAAATTGCTCAGGCCATACGGCTATTATGGAGGTTTAATCGGAGGAATAGTAGCAAGTACATTAGCTTCCTTTATATTTTCAATAAATTTTTACACTTTACTTGCATCATTTGCAATGGCAGGCCCATGGATTCAGAGCATAGGACGTCTTCGTTGTTTAGTTCAAGGCTGTTGTCACGGAAGACCTTCAAACGATAATATTGGGATTCGTTTTACACATCCTTATTCACGTGTAAATAAGATATCAGGGCTATCTGGTGTTCCCTTGCACCCGACACAACTCTATTCAATAGGTACTAATATTATTGCAGGCTTAATTTTAATCAGGTTATTCAACATTGGAATGTCTTCTTCTTTTATTATTGGAATATATTTAATTTTGAACGGGTTAGGCCGATTTGTGGAAGAATCATTTCGTGGGGAAGCTCAAACTCCATATTGGGCAGGGATGCGAATATATCAATGGATTGCGATAATTAATATCTTATTTGGAGCTTTTTTTTCAGCTATTCCCAATAGTGGAGTATTGTTATTCCAACCCAATATTGAATCATTATTCCTGGCAATAGTAATGGGTATTTTGGTTGCCATTGCATCTGGTGTTGATTTCCCGGAGTCGAACCGGCGTTTTGCCCGTTTAACAAGTAATTAATGGATGGATTTAATCTGCAATAAAAGGGTAATATTAAAGACTGCCGAAACATCTCCTGATGCTGTGAAAATAACTGGCAATCAAACGATAGCAGGTAATAGGTGTTCAGGTTGCTCTCTTAATTATATAAATTTCCATTATCAACAGTGCTAATTTCACTTACTCAGTCCCTCGAAAGGGGGATTTGGGAGAGTGAATTATTAATATATAAGTTTGGGTAAATTGATAGGAGAAATTTTACTAATTTTAAGTAAAAAAATTATGTCCTGGCAATCACATTTACCTGACGAGCTTGTGCACTTGTATGATATACATGATTTCAAGTTAATTAACGGAGTTTTAAGAAAACAATCTGATTGCTGTCTGATAAACTCCATAAAACTATTCTGAAATGAACAACAAGATTATCGGATCAATGGAGGGTTCGCCCGTTGTAAATATCGCTGCATTAATAATCATTTTTGCAGGAATGATTTATGCAAAATCGATCATCACTCCCTTTTTACTTGCACTTTTCATAAGTATCATTTGTGCACAACCCATTACCTGGCTAGAAAAAAAGAGAATCCCCAGATGGCTTGCACTTATCATTGTAATATTGGGAATGATTATACTTTTTTCAGGATTTTCTTTCCTGATCGGAGGAACATTATCATCCTTTTCAAGCAACCTTTCAGAATATGAATCTACCCTTACAACGATCAGCAACTCATTTATTCAGTTTTTAAATGAGAAAGGTTTAAAGATCCCCAAAAATCAGATATCTAATCTTGTCCAACCGGCAAAGATCCTGGAATTTACAGCAAGCGCTTTAAATACACTGTTCAATATGGTGGGGACTACCTTCCTGATCTTCCTTATCATTTTATTTATCCTTATGGAATTCGGGAGTTTTTCTGTTAAAGCTAAAGCAATTCGGAGTGAATCGGATAAATCCATTTCTTATTTTTCTACCATTTTACAAAATATCCGTCACTACCTTGGGATAAAAACCTTATTATGTTTATCAGTAGGAATTCTTATCTATTTAGCATTACTTATCATTGGGGTTGATTATCCTCTCTTATGGGCATTGATTGCAGGTCTGATGAATTATATTCCGAATATTGGATCCTTCATCGCCTCGATTCCAACAGTTCTCTTTGCCCTGGTACAACTCGGATTAGGTGGTGCACTCTGGACTCTGGGCACGTGTATGCTTATCCACAATGTTCTTGGAAACTTTATTGAACCCAAGATCATGGGAAAAGGTTTAGGCCTGTCAACACTTGTTGTATTCCTGTCTCTTCTCTTCTGGGGATTTACACTGGGAATGGTGGGTATGTTCCTGTCAGCTCCCTTCACTATGACCATTAAAATCATTCTGGAACAGAATGAGAAAACACGATGGCTTGCAATACTTTTGGGAACACCGGCTGACGCTAAAATCTATCTTCAACAGAAAGAATTGATTGAAAAACAGCAACATAAGAAATCACATTTGAAGGAGAATTGAGGATGGAACTTGGTGTTCGGGTTGCAAGGTCTACTACTCGCAACGGCTCGCGCCAGCCTGAATTTGGTTGAAGGTATTTGGGGTGCCATTTGTAGTACAAATGATAAAAAACCTAACACACCGGTATGGTTAATTGCCTTGAGTACTGCACCTTAGAAAACAGTAAAAACATCCTTGTATCGGACAAATGTGGGAATCATGTAATTTATTTCATTATTTATGTAACACTTATCATCTTGTATGTCTCCACCTTTGCATTCTAAATCAAACAATAACAATTATGAATAATCTTTTTAGAGGACTACTTTCAGGATACGGAGCTGTGAAATTAGGTGGTGGTTGTTTAGGCACTATTGTAATTTTTGTAGTCATCTGGATTTTGCTTGGGAAATGCAGCTAGATATTTAAATGCACTTTAATCTAGGAAAGTACTCTGATGAGAGTTTTCTGTTTAGCTTTTGGTCGCGGGTGGGCTATTTTTGCACATTTATCATTGAAGTCAAATTTGTGCATTTTATGAACAGAATCGTTATGGCATTTTAAGCAGTCTATTTCTTTTGGCAGGAAGGTTTTTGTAATGTATTCTCCTTTGTGGCAAGCTTCGCAAGTTATTCCATCATCTTTTTTGTAGGTACTTGTAAAGGATGATGAGTCAAGACCTCCTCCTGTAACGTGGCATTTTAAACAGACTGAACTTTCCTGAGGATTTTCTTTTACATTGGCATTTTTCGCATAACGCATAGCCCTTTCAGAAGCGAGGATTTTAAAAGCTTTTGAATGGGGACTGTTTTTCACAATATTATACTGGAAACCCATCTCTTCATTATTATGGCAGATCGAAGCACATTTTTCTATACCGACGTAATGGTATTTTGATTTTTCTTGTACAAATCTGCTCTTCCCTTCGGGCAATAGAAAGTCAGATTTTTCAAAAATTGCATAAGTTTGATTAGATTGAACCGAGTCAATGATTATAATGAGACTAAAAGCTATTGTTAGTACGAAAACTGCTATTTTTTTATTTGTTTTCACAATATTAAAAAAGTTGTTTAACAAATATAATATTTTTAGCTGAGCGATTCCATATATGCTTTTATCATAATTGTTTTGCTGTCATTATTAAAGGGGTCTCAGATGTTCATAGAATGAGATGCCCCCATCATCCAGGGGTATCGGTACTTTTTCTAAACCACTGTTGCTAAAACCCTAATTGGTCGTCAGCTACCTGGTGGCATTGAGAGAGTTGATGTCGAACAATTTAAAAATCTCAAGAACCCCTGAAAATCAACAGTGCTAATTCCATCCATCTGGTCCCTCAAAAGGGGACTTGCGTGGGTGGATTTTTGTTTAAAGTTGCATTTGGTTTGAACAAATTGTAAATTCGATAAAATATATTTTGAGAAAGTTAAACATAATATGATCCTATATGAAACATATATTTAGAATTTCAGCAGTAATCCTGGTAATCTTATCAATCTTTTTAATTCAATCCTGTAAGAAAGATAAGCCCACACCTCCTGTTATTTCAACAACAGTTGTCTCTGAAATTTCTTATACAACTGCTACTTCAGGAGGAGCTGTGACAAACGAGGGAGGAGCTTCTGTAACCGCCAGAGGTGTCTGTTGGAATACGTCTCTTGACCCAACAACTATAAATAGTAAAACCACTGATGGAACAGGAATCGGAAGTTTTAACAGCTCGCTTACCGGACTGACAGCAGGAACAGCGTACTATGTAAGAGCCTATGCAACTAACATTGCTGGTACAGGTTATGGCAATCAAGTGACATTTACTACTATCCAAGTTTTAGTTCCTGTTCTGACAACAACTGCAATAACTTCAATTACACAAACATCTGCTGTTTCTGGTGGAAATATAACAACGGATAATGGCAGTTCTGTTACCGCAAGAGGAGTCTGTTGGAGCACATCAGCAAATCCGACGATTGCATTAAGCACTAAAACCACAGATGGCACAGGCATAGGAATATTTACAAGTTCAATAACAGGTTTAACACATAGCACAACTTATTTTGTAAGAGCTTATGCAACCAACAATGTAGGCACAGAATATGGAAGTACAATATCGTTTACAACTCAAATAGGGATAATATTTAATCCAAATCTGACCTATGGATCAGTAACCGACATTGACGGTAATGTGTATAAAACCATAACCATTGGCTCTCAAACCTGGATGGCAGAGAACCTGAAAACCACCAAATACAACGACGGTACAGCTATTCCATTAGTAACAGACGGAGCAGCCTGGGCAGTATTATCTTCACC
The DNA here is from genome assembly GCA_026391475.1 of Bacteroidia bacterium. Taxonomy (GTDB): domain Bacteria; phylum Bacteroidota; class Bacteroidia; order Bacteroidales; family VadinHA17; genus LD21. The sequence continues at coordinate 10,020 of JAPLED010000020.1, forward strand.
TGGTTATTGCTGGTACAATAATGATGCAGCTACCAATAAAGCTACTTATGGGGCATTGTACAACGGGTATACAGTAAGAACCGGCAAACTTTGCCCAACTGGCTGGCATGTGCCAACCGATGCAGAATGGACAGCACTGACAACTTATGCGGGTGGTGAATGTGTTGCAGGTGTAAAACTAAAAGAAACAGGCACAAACCATTGGGGAACAATCACCGAAGCGACTAACGAAACTGGCTTTACAGCTCTTCCGGGGGGCGGCCGTGTCGATAATAATGGGATGTTCGCACTCATTGGGAGCATCGGTGGCTGGTGGAGTTTTTCCGAGAGCAGTAGGGACGATGTCAGGTACCGGTACTTGCTTAACGGTAGCAACAGTATAAGCAAAAGCGATATCAGTAAAACTACTGGCCTTTCTGTTCGCTGTATGCCAGGTGAATTAGATCCAAATTTACCGGTTAAAACCATTAATTATGTTGATGATGGCGCCGGTTATTTACAGTATTATACCAATGATGTTGCAAATTGTTCTACAATAGGAGGCAAAAGTTATTTTTATATAAATATTACTAATTATACTCCATTTCATTCTGTAGAGACAGAAGTCATAAAAAATTCAGGAAGTTATTATATGTATGGAATTGTATTTTGTTATACAGATGGTAATAATTATTATAGATTTTTAATAGATACATATGGATATTATGAAATTTTTAGAAATATTTCAGGAGTTTATAGCTGGTATAATTTTAATACTAATTCGTGGCAGGGAAATAATTCTTTTGTCTATCCAAAAAGTACTCATTTAAATGTTGAGTATGGGGATTTAAATAAAATAAAAGTAATAGCAACCGGCGGCGGAAATTTTGATCTCTATTTTAATGGTACAAAAGAAGCTTCTTTTACTGGTACTAATTTTACATCCGGAAAAACCGGATTTGCGGCTTTTTTAGGAACTTCTTCTGAGGAAAATTTCCCAAATACTCCTGTTGATATAAGATTTAAAGAAATATCGGCAAATTAAAAAATTATTAAATAAGCGCAAACCAGCATATAACAGCGCGATAAACGCTGCGCTCCTATTATTTGCTTCGGGTTCAAGACTTTCATAACTTTATCACAATTTAATCAGTAAATGACAATTTAGTACCCTGAACAAATGAAAAAACTCCTTTTTTTCATAGCCTTTAACGTCTGGTGTCTTTTTTTATTTGCCCAAAATGCCGACAGCATCTGGATTGTAAATAATTACATCAAAATGGAGAGGCAGATTACCATGAGGGATGGCATAAAATTATTTACTTCCATTTATGTCCCAAAAGACAATTCGGATTATCATCCCATACTAATAGAACGTACCCCATACTCCTGCGCACCCTATGGAGAAGATAAGTGGAAAGATTACTGGAACTCTTATCAAAAAGCCTACCTTAAAGAAGGCTATATAATGGTAATCCAGGATGTGCGTGGAAGGTGGATGAGCGAAGGCGATTTTGTTAATGTCAGACCTTTTAATCCAGACAAAAGAACAAACAAAGACATTGATGAAGCCAGCGATACCTACGATGCCATTGATTGGTTAATAAAAAATATTCCGCACAACAATAGGAAGGTTGGTGTATTCGGAATTTCTTACCCCGGCTTTTATTCCACAATGGCGGCAGCATGTAATCATCCTGCGTTAGTAGCAGTAAGTCCACAGGCACCTGTCACCAATTGGTTTATTGGTGATGACTTCCACCACAATGGAGCGTTTTTTATTATGGACGGATTCAGTTTTTATTCCCCCCTGGGTAGCGGATTTGGCTTACCACATCCGCACCCAACTTCCGTTCCTCCTAATACTATTGACTTTCCTATTCACGATAACTACAAATTCTATCTTGAAACGGGTCCTCTACCTGCCTTTTCGAAATTAATGGGCGACAGTGTCAGTTTCTGGAAGGACTTATATGCACATCCAAACTATGATGCATGGTGGAAAGCACGTGATGCGCGAAACGCAACCAAAAAATTACAGCCTGCCATGTTATGGGTTGGCGGGTTATTTGACGCAGAAGACAATTGGGGTGCATGGAATTCATACAAGGCGGCCGAAAAAAATAATCCCGGCAAAGAATTTAATAAGTTGATAATGGGCCCCTGGTATCACGTACAATGGGCAAACAGCGATGGTACACATCTGGGTAATATTGGCTTTGGAAGTAACACTTCCATTTGGTATCAGCAGAATATGGAAATTCCTTTTTTCAATTACTTCTTAAAAGGCATTGGTGACGTTTCAAAAATTGCCGAAGCCAATATTTTTCTTACAGGCGCCAATGAATGGAGGCAGTTTGACCAGTGGCCTCCGGCTGCTAAAGAAGATAAGGTTTTGTATTTTCAGGAAGACGGGAAGTTGAATTGGACCAGGCCAAAATCGGTGACTAGTTTCAGTGAATACTTAAGTGATCCGTCAAAACCTGTTCCTTATACCGAGGATGTCCATTTTGTAAGAACAAGGGAGTACATGACCGATGACCAGCGTTTTGCTGAACGCAGGCCAGATGTGCTCGCGTTTAAAACAGATATTTTACCTGAAGATGTTACCGTAACAGGTGTTGTAACAGCCGACCTGCTTACCGCTATTTCGTCAACAGATGCTGATTTTGTGGTTAAACTGATTGATGTTTTTCCTGATAGCTTATCTTACAATAACGTGAATATATACTCCGATAAAGATCCTTTGAGTATATACCCGATGGGCGGTTATGAGATGCTGGTTCATGGTGAAGTTTTAAGGGGCCGGTACAGAAAAAGCTTAGAAAAACCGGAACCATTTGTGCCGGACAAAATTGAAAATGTAAAATTCAATATCGGAGATGTAGCACATACATTTAAAAAAGGCCATCGCATTATGGTGCAGATACAAAGCAGTTGGTTTCCTCTGGTGGACCTGAACCCTCAAAAGTTCGTCAATATTTATGAGGCTGGTCAGAAAGATTTCCAGAAGGCAACCATTCGTATTTATCATGATGCAAAGAATGCGAGTAATATCCTGTTGCCTGTGTTAAAAAAGTAAACTGCAATTTCATTTATTTTCAAATTTTATCTTAGTACCTGGCCATTTCAGTAGGCATCCAATTTTAATCGGCACTCGTGGGTTTGCAAGGTTTGCTACTCGCGACGACTCGCGCCAGACTGAATTTGATTGAAGGTATTTGGGAAGCCATTTGTAAGACAAATGATATATTTTCTTTATTGTAAGGTATTGGGTCCAAGGTAAAATAGTTGATTGAAATATAATTGTTTTCCTCTTAATCAAGTTGTACATTTGATTTTGAGTGGAGACCAGCGACCACTCAAAAAAACGGGGCGACTCCGAAAAGCCATACGAGTAGGACAAAATTTAATACAGAAATAAAATGAAAACAGCTATTAGAGTATTTCATTGGTTACCTCGGGTTATCTGCATTCTGGCTATTCTTTTTGTAAGTTTATTCGCAGCCGATGCTTTTGCACCCGGGCTTACCATCTGGCAACAGCTTGGTGCTTTCTTCATCCATCTCATTCCATCCTTTATTTTACTCGCCTTCCTTATCGTTGCATGGAAATGGGAAAAAATTGGCGGTATCATCTTTACGGTAATAGGACTTGGGCTGAGCCCGTTTATCTTTCAGCACAATTATAATATGAACCACTCTATTGGCATGAGTCTCGGCATCATCCTGATGATTACTTTTCCATTCGTTATTGTGGGGATTCTTTTTATTGTGAGTCACTATATGAAGAAAAAAAATCTTCAAAAAACTCATTCCGTAAATGTATTAACAATCATAGGGTTAATAACTGCAATGACTTTTTTATTTGCATGTGCAAGTGAAAATAAAATAGTGCTAGGAAAATTTATTTCAGGAAAAACAAAAGTGCTTGTATGTCCTGTTCATATCTTGGATAATCAAAAGAGTTTATATGATACTATAAGTTCAAAAAAGATAGTTGACTATATCAATGGAAAAAAATATGCATTTGCAAGTGTAACCCAATTATGTCCACCCGCCAACAATGAATGGAGAGGTAATGAAGCCAAAATATTGACTATCAGTATAAACCTTTTTATTGAATTTGTCAAAAAGAATAATCTACCGGAAGATACTTATATTCTTTATCCAGAATTTTTAAAAGCGGGGCAAAATTCAACGGTCATTGCAGTCCATTATTGTCTTCTCAACAATAAAGGAGAGATTGCAATGAGGGGGCTTTTAAATTCCCATTGGGATGAATTTAAAAAAGTGAATCCAAAAACCAATAACGATTGCGTGGATGTTTTTATCAACGGATTTGAAGAAAAAATGAAGAAATAATAGTATTTCAAAAACCATTAATGAAAATAATAAAGGAATAAACAGAAAACCTGTGCATAACAGCGGGTGGTTGCAATTGCCTATGCAGTGGGGCTTTCAGGGGTTCTGTTTCAATTCGGATTTTGTGTAATTTGATAAGATAGTGTTTCAATTTTCGGCAACAGCATCAACCCGCGACCGTTACCAAAAAGCCTAAAGGAATAAATTACAAGAAATATTATAGTTGATACCTCAACCCCCCTTAAATCTGACTACACGTATCCTAAAACAGCTATACCCGTTTCAATTAACGCCTACTGGTTGGCACTATCCTATTCAGGGAGGTCAACTCCTGGTAGGAGGGGTTGTTTTGGCATACGTGTACGTTTATCCTGAATGTTTGCAAGGGTTGCTGATAATTCATTAAAATGCTTTATAGCATTATCTTTTTTAATAAAAGCCCCGCTGCCATCATAAAAGAATTTCTCATTTCTTGTTAATACCTCTGCTTCTTCAAACTCTACACCAATTGCTGTGTGTGCTGGTTTAATATAAATTCTAGCTACTTCATAATGACAACGAGTCATATCTTCCTCTTGTCGTGTTTCATATAATGCAACCTTATCATTTCTGCAGATTAAAGTATAAAATAGATCATTCTTCCTGAATTTAGTTTTCAGTATTTTCATTGTTACGTGTTATTAAATTGTTGTATGATTATTCTCAATAAGGTTACACATAACGCAGTTAATCAGCATATAAAGCATGTTATTTTTTGACAAATTTATATGTGTCTGGATATCAATATAATACCTTAATGTATTTCTTTCAGACCTGCATCCAGGTGGGACTTTGGGAGGTATAAAATAAAATTGTTTTCAGAAAGAATAAGGTTTAATTTTGATGGCAGGCTGACTATAGTAAGTGATAAATTAATAATTGCAGACAATGGGAAAAGCAAAAGTATTCATCGTTCCACAAGAATACAAAGCGAAATACAAAGTATTCTTTGTTGACCAATCTTACAAAGAAAAAAATGCGCAGCTGATTTCTCAAGGAGAATTAGTGAAACAGGAATATCAAGCCGATGTAAAGGTTTTCATCGTTGAGCAAGAGTATAAAGCAGACATTAAGATAATGAGAAAGAATTTCCCAAGCTAAATCAATCGTCGATGCAAAGCAAGACTATACAACTCAATTCCCTTTTTGACAAGTGGGAGCAAACTGTTTCAGAATACAAAGGGAAATTTGTAAGGGACGGAATTATAAACGAAAATTTATATCAGATTGCATCAACAAAAATTCTTTTCATTACAAAAGAACCGAATAATCCCAAAGAAGAATCAGGTGATTTTAGAGAATGGTGGAAAAATGAAATAAAGTATGCCTTTTCATATCGCCTGGCAGAGTGGAGTTACGGGCTACTCAATAACTTTCCCGAATATGATGAAGTGTGGAAAGAGAAACAAACTCACAATGCAATTCAGCAGATTGCTTTTCTGAATATTAAAAAATCTGGTGGTGGTGGCAATTCTGAACTCAAAAGGATGAGCGAACATTTAAAAATGAACTTTGACTTTCTTCATAAGCAAATTGAAATTATTGATCCTGAAATTCTCATTTTAGGACTATCCTGGAACAAATTGCGTGACGGACTTTTTCCAAACATTAAGTGGGAAAAGAGTGGCTATGATATTTTAATTGGCAAACACAATAAATCAAAAGTGATTGACTATTATCATCCGTCATCAAGGACAGCACCAGCAGCGTCGTACAGTTTGTTACAGAACATTGTTTTATCTGACAAGTTCAAGTCACTATGAAGGAAGATGTGTGCTAATATCGGAAGGCACATCCTTAAGAGCAAAAGAAGCACTTCCAATATCCAATCGGAATAAGCAATCTGCAATTCACTGTTTTTGCATATTCTGACCCCAATTCCCCACTGTTAGATAATATACAGTATATCAATTACATACAGCACAACCACAACCCTGTTTAAGGCTATTTCTAGCCCTTCTCAGTCACTTTCATTACCCCTATAGTATTCTGCATCAACGAAACACAACAATACATTAAAACGCTTATAAACAGCTAATTAGGGCATTTGATGTAGTTGTACTATTTTCTAATTATTTATATATCAACATATTAATTATGCAACTGTACAGCCTGAGACTTTGGGACCGGGCTTTTCTATTTCTATATAATCATTAATCAAATCATCATGAAAACACAACAGACTAATATATCTGAAGTAAGACTTGTCTATAGGACTAAGGTTAAAGCTTCAGAGAGACAACAGATTAAATGCTCAAAGGATGCATTTGACATTTTTATGGAAAGTTGGGAACTGGATTCCATAGAACATATTGAGGAATTTAAGCTTCTGCTAATGACCCGGTCAAATAAAGTACTTGGGATTGCATCAATATCAAAAGGTGGAATAAGTGGTACTGTAACAGATGTAAGTATGTTATGCTCAACTACTCAAAAATAAAAACTGAAAGCGATTCATAACCTAAGCAGCCATTGATCTATTTCTCCGGATATGAAACAACACCATCGTACCTGTTATACCCTTTCTCTGTTCTTATCGATAGCTGCGGATTACGTTTTCCCTTCATAGTAGCACAGCCCAATTCGCCGTACTTGTTGATTGCAACGAACTTTTCACTTGGGTAGAAATCAGGATTTACTTTTCTATACCGATCGACGATCATTTTTAAAGCATCTTCACAAGCCTGCTGTGGTGTGCGTCCTTCCTTCATTTTAAGCACAATATAATAGGAGGCACAGGACTTGATCACATCTTCACCTCGTCCTGTGGCACCGGCAGCGCCTACCTCGTTATCTACATAGAGACCT
>JAPLED010000025.1 GCA_026391475.1 Bacteroidia bacterium
TTATCACCGAAGTAGAGTTGATTTTTCCAATTAGTAGGCATAAATTTAACTTTATTAAGCTAAGGTAATCACTTTTCTGAAATGACATAATGGTTTTTTCATTCCTTCTCCTGATAACCCTCCGATTCAATTTAGATGGAACAGATCTTCTATGGCGGATTCACCGGGAAAAGTCGTAAACAGTGTTAAAGATTATCGGAGAATAAAATTATTGTCTATAAAGTCTTCACGCTATACTTGCCGTCCTTTACTCTGTCCACGAGAACACTACCCTTCCAATCCATTGCTGAAAATAATTGCAGGAAACTGCGATCGATTGAGAATAAAATGGATTTAACTTATTTGTAATGAGGGGCAAAAAGGTAGTTTGAAATGAAATATTTGATACCTTTGTATCATTGACTTTGAATTTCGATACTGTATGAAAAGTGGATTGATAAAATTAAAGAATGTCGATTATGGATAAAAACGATGCTTTAAGAATAAGTAAAGGATATTTGCAGAGAGTTCAAAATTCTGATTTGGGATTTTCGGAAGCCTGGTTATTCGGATCATACGCAAAAGGCAATCAGCATGATAATAGTGATATTGATATAGCAATTGTCCTCAAAGACAATGTCAATCATACTTTTGAAACCGAAGTTATGTTAATGGTTATTCGCAGAGGAGATGAAACTTTAATTGAACCTCATGCCTTTACTAAAGATGAGTTTGATGATAATATGCCAATTGTCAGTCATATAATAAAATATGGTGAAAAAATAGAGATATAACGTACCTCAAAAGTGTCGACATCGGTTTTTCATCACCAAAGATAATTGCAGGAGGCTGTCTTAATGGGGCGTTGCCCCAAATCCCAGTTACTTTTTTGTCTTGATGCAAAAAAGTAACCAAAAAAAATCAAGGCTGCAGATAATTTTGGGGCTCCTGTTTTTCAGCTTGCCCACGCAATACAACTCGCTCTCCGCCAACTGGCGGATCGCTCAGACAGTATTGCTTGCATCAGGCCCTTGCAGCAATCTTCAAAACAGTCACTATTTCCCAAAATTCTCTGAGGCCGTTTGAAATCCAAAAGGTATTCATGATGTTTACTGTATTTTGTAAATAGCAGTGCGAGGGCAACCCGGAAATGGTGCGAAATTCAGCCCGGCCGGTAGCGCCCCTTAAGGCTTGTGTAGCAGGCGCACGGACGGACTGAATTTGTCATTTCCGGCGCCCTTTTTTGGTTCGTTTTTTGGGCGAGCAAAAAATGAACAAGAAAATAAAGATTTCAAGAAATCATGTTAAGCGACCGCAGGGAGCAAGACTGTTTTTTTACTTAAAGAATTCCTCCGAAAAATTCACCAGATAAACCTTATCTGTTGACCTCGTTATCGCTGTATAAAACCAACGGAGATAGTCAATGGTAATTTCATTCCTGTTGAACATCCCCTGATCGATAAAGACTCTCTCCCACTGTCCGCCCTGGGCTTTATGACAGGTGACAGCATAAGCGAATTTTATCTGAAGAGCATTGAAATACGGGTCATTCCTTACGGCCTCAAATTGTTTCCTTCTTGCTTTAATATGCAGATAATCAGCCAGAACATTCTGATACAATTCCTTGTTTTTCTCTGAAGGTAATGCAGGTGTATCAAGATGAAGTACATCCATCATAACCTTCGACTCTATTTCCAGATTATAGTCAGGAAACTTCAGAACCATATCGGCAAAACGGAAACCATATCTCTCCTCATATTTTCTGATTTTTTTTACTTCAGCAATATCCCCGTTTGCGATGAACCCTATCCCACCCTCCTCTTCATCAATAATAGAGTAATTATTTTTCACCACCATCACCATATCGCCCGTACTTATCTCCTCCTCCCTGAAGAATATCCTGTTACGGATCCCCTGGTTATAACGGTTCGCCTGCTTATTTGAATTCACAACAATAATTGTCCCCTCCATCCCGCAACTTCCATACGCTGCCGAGATCTCATCAATAAGCTCCTCGCCGGTTATTCTGATAGTATCTTTATAGTTAATGCAATCAATAGACGGGTGAACAAGATCATTTTCAGCAACCTGCAGACGAACACGTGTGGCATTCATTAGTACTCCGGATGTCTCGCTTTGTCGTACTACCTGTTTCAGTTCGCAGGAGATCAATCCAAACCCGTATTCTCCGAGTGCGGAAGGATCGAGAGCCGGGCTAACGACAGACCCGACCGGAGGAAGCTGGGCAGTATCCCCGACAATGATAAGTTTACAATCAGTTCCCGAGTAAACATATTCAATCAGGTCGTCGAGTAATCTGCCGCTACCAAATAGGGATGAATCACCTGAACTGTTCGAGACCATCGATGCTTCATCTACAATATAAAATGTATCCTTATGAAGATTTCTGTCGAGTGTAAAACTTCCCAGACCATCTTTTGAGGATTTCTGTCTGTATATCTTTTTATGAATTGTAAAAGCCTGCCTGCCGGAAAAGGATGCAAGTACCTTTGCAGCTCTTCCGGTAGGGGCAAGAAGAACCGACCGTATCCTTAACAGATCGAGGGTTTTAACGATTGAACTGATGACGCTTGTCTTTCCTGTCCCGGCATATCCGGTCATGAGAAAAATTACATCGTTATTGTAATCACAAATATATCCGGCTATTTTCTTCAGTGCGGCAGATTGATCATCCGTTGGAATATTCCCCAGATTTTTACACAACTGATTATAGATAATGGTATCGCGCATTGCTATTTGATAACAACTTCAATTGCTACATGAATATTTTTTATAATTTTGTTTGTAAACTTAAGCAATCTTCTGATTAATAAAAACCGTAGTCCTCTGAAAGCACCGAATATTGAACTCTTTGATGAGACACTCGATATAAACTCGACTGAAAACTACGAGTTATCAATTCAGGTAAGCCCTGACGGATTCTCTTTTTGTCTTCTCGATGCAATAAGAAACAAATTTGTTCTGATACGTGCATTTGAACCTGAAGAGAATAAATACTTCAATTCCGATAAGATAAATGAGTTGCTGAGCAAAGATGAATTCCTTACAAAACGATATAAAAAAGTCAATGTTGTAATGCCTTCCAAAAAGTTTACCCTAATTCCGGTACCTCTTTTTGACCCGGCTAAGAAAGATGAATACTTCAATTTCAATCACATTAAGGAAGATGGTAATATGATCGTTGCCAATAGAATAAATGATCCTGATGCATATCTTGTGTTCTCTGTACCAAAACCGGTTAACGATCTGATAAATAGTTTCTATCCCGGAGTACACACATATCATCATATTAAACCTTTATTCAACCATATTTCTCACAGCAGGAAAAGTGCAAACGGGAATTGTATTCATATTCATGTTGAAAGGGAATTCTTTAATCTGATAATTTTTAACAATAACTTATTAAAATTCTGTAATACATTTAATTACAGAAATATATCTGACATCCTCTATTTCGTGCTGAATGTATTTAAAAAACTGGATATCAAACAGGAAGAGACAATTTACTTCAGTGGTCTGACAGAAAAATATGATGATCTTTCCTCTAATTTTTCGATATACGTACGAAATATAAAATTTGCCGAACCATCAGGTAATTTCACCTTCAGTTATGTATTTAATGATATTGATCTTCACCGGTTTCTTAATCTTTTCAGTGTCGTAAATTGCGGATAATAGGTGGGAAATATAAAGGCAGGAGGATTGTTCCTCCCGGAAACTTAAAAGCAAGGCCGACTACTGACTTTGCACGTGAAGGGCTGTTCAACATCCTGAATAACAGAGTTGATTTTGAAACTATTAACGTGTTAGATCTTTTTTCCGGTACAGGCAGTATAAGCTATGAATTTGCGTCCAGGGGAGCTGCTTTTGTACATCTGGTTGAAAAAGATCCGAGACATATTTCAGGTATTAAACGTATAATAAGGGATCTGGCTCTCGAAAATATCAGAACGATACACATTGATGTAAAAGCATATTTAAAGACCTGTTCAGTTAAATATGATATTGTGTTTGCCGATCCTCCTTATGATCTTAAATGGCTCAAAGAACTTCCGGATCTTGTTACACAGGCCGGGGTGATAAATGAAGATGGTTTTTTTGTACTTGAGCATCCGAAGGGCTTAAGTTTTACCGGTCATAAATTATTTTTTGAGCATCGTAATTACGGAGGAGTGAATTTTAGTTTTTTCAGACCATTAGATGCTTCGTTGAATCCGGAATCCGGGTTTATTCCTTTATAATTTTTCGGACAAAACTTCTATCTTGTTTAATTACTTTAATCAGATATGTACCCGGTAAACAGGAGGTCATATCAATGCTATACCTTTCAGTATTAACATTGATTGTTTGTAATATGCATCCCTGGATATCCAGTAGCTGTATTGTATTTATTCTGTCTGCCGACTCAACTGTAAGATTGTCTTTTACAGGTGATGGATAAAATTTCATCGATTGATCGTTTTCAGTATCTTCAACAGATACTATTACCGAGATAGAGGCAGTCCAGTTGGTTGCTATACTATTGTCTGAAAACGGATCAGTTAATTCCAGGAAATACCCGTTGGCAGATGCATTTGGCCATGGCGACAGATTAGAGTACTGAACATTGTCAATTACATTTCCAAAACCGTCGGCAAGGACCAGGTTCTGACCTGAATTTGATAAATTCCTTGTAAACTGCCCCGAAGGTGGGAAACCATATTTTGCCCTGAAAACTGTCGCATTGCTTGCCAGTATTTTTGTTGCATTTGGAAAGATCTGGGAATAGACAGGGAACTGGTAAACAAATCCTGTCCCGCTGAAATAAACCCCTGTCAGGTTAACTGTCTTATTTCCTGTGTTTTTTATTTCAATGAATTCCTGATCATTGCTTATTGAAAAATCAATGGTAGTATTCGGATTGTACATGATCTTGGTAATTACCAGCGAAGGAGTTCCGACGTCACTGCAATTTGATGAGGGTCCAATTAAAGTTGTCATCCAGGGGATTCGTTGATTTAAAAATGCCTTTAGTTTAATTATCTCATTTGGATGATTGCCTACTGTGCCCCATAGTGCATTTTCCCGAACCGCAGCCTCACTGATAGTCGCAACAGTTTGGTCTATAAAGGATTCAATACTTGAAATATTTAAAGGCTGGCCGGGCTGAATAAGCTGGTTCCATCTTTTGGAGAGGTAGCATCTGAATTCCGGATTATTGAACAAATCTCTCCAGAATCTGGGACCTTCATTATCGCCATTGGAAAATTGCCATGTATTGGTTTTGCTCCTGTCAAATCCCCAGATAAACAAATCATTTCCATAGGTCAGGTTCATGTCCCATATTGGTCCTGCCCGCAATTTCCCGTTCCTGTCTTTATGATAAAATGTACTGAACTGATAAGCATCGACATTTGCAGACAACTCGTTTAATATCATGTAATCGACAAAAGATGGGATATCGATTACTGAAGGATACCCATTCTCGAAAGATACGTTACCGGTTGATACGGTACTGCTCAGCTTTTCAAATTCAGACTGAATATAGGTGTTCTGAAAGGTTGTTACATTTTCAGGTTTTGGCAGTTCATGGATGAATGCAACATCGTTTGTTCCTATATAGCTTGACATTGTCCAGGCAATGGGATCGCCTCCGGTCGTTTTATCTGCTTTTGTAATATATCCTCCGGTGACGTTTGGGAAAGTATTATCTTCTGAGGTGATTTTACTAATATTAACCCTGTCGGATCCTTGTTTTATTTTTTCCTGAAGGACATAAAGCCCTTTATATACACCATTTAACATCAGTTCGCAAAAGACAGTTCTGCTTGCATATTCACCAATCATCCGTGATAAATTATAGCAAAGGTAATCGCGTATCAGCGATGGATCGAATGCCAGTCCGTTGAGGATCCAGTCGTTTTCGCTCGGTAAACCCAGTAAGCTTACATTATTATTGGAAATATTATCAGTTTTTTTTGTCGACAAACCATATTGTTTTTTTGCCAGCACCTGTGAACTGGAACCCCTGATTTCAATATCAATACGGCCATTATAGTTTAGATATGCAGGCGTATTCTGATCAGTAAGGTAATTCCGAACACCTGTTCCCCTGTAAATTATTTTCATAGTGGCAAGGACCCTTGGTGTATCGCGTATTTCCACTCCTCCGTCAGTATTTAGTATTACTATAGGAAGGTTGCTATCTGTAAATGTTTGAGAATAAGATAGGTTACTTAGGTAAAAAAGTATGTGTATAAGAAAAATAAAACGTTTCATTCCTGTGTGTTTAAATGGTATAGTAAATGTATTCTATTATTGATCAATTTGCAGGTTAATAATGCCTTAAAAATCTTTTCCCCTTTGATTTGCCTTTGAATCGGGTAAGATCCGAACCAAAAACGAAATTTTTAATAAAATTTATTTTGCGGAGTTAAAAATTAGGTTAATTTTGCAACTCATTTTAACAATTGGTGCGGTAGTTCAGTTGGTTAGAATAACGGCCTGTCACGCCGTGGGTCGCGGGTTCGAGTCCCGTCCGCACCGCAAATGAAAACATCAAAGCCCCTTATTTACAGGGGCTTAACATTTTTTAGCAGGTCTAATTGTGCGACCATGGTGCAACTAAATCTGAAACTGGTCTATCTTTAAAACATTTGCAACTATTGATTATTAATTTATTAACTTGCATTCAAGAGGTGTCATTCCCTTTTGGAAAGAATTGTGTTGCAGACTTCAAATATACTACCTCTTTTAAATTATTAATAATCGTAACACCATGAAAACATTTATGATTATGATGATAGTGTTATGTTTGACATCATGTATTCAAACTCCAAAAAATACTCCATCAACTAAGAAACAAATTGTGGAATTAATTCATCAATTTTATGGCACTGAACTCAAGTTAGCAGACTATGTATATCACACACCCGAAGAAATTCAAGAAGAAATAAGACCTCTAATAGAGAAAGCACAAAAATTAAGTGATATCGCAATTGACTTATATAATAATAGATCAAATCAATATATGAATAAGTACCCATTTAAAAGATTGAATAAGAAAGAATTATTAGATTCTTTAAAATCTATTGACTTAGAAAAGGAATCATATATTAAAAAAGCGGTTGAGATAGAAATTGCCTATAATAAAAAAATAGATTAAAAAAACAAAACCCCGGCTGTTAGTTCCGGGGCTTATGTGATGGTTATGTGATTATTCTATTGCACTTTTTTATTTGCCCAATAATTTGCCCAACTAAAAATAAACAAGCCCCTAAAATCCGATAAACCGAAACATTCCCAAAATAGTATTAAGGCTTAAAAAACCGCTTACAAATCACTTCCACCATTTTATTCATAAGATTAAATTAATATCAGTTCTTTTATTCAAATGTTTTATTACTTACAAATCTTTCAATTTAATCGAACTTTTTTCTTTATT
>JAPLED010000026.1 GCA_026391475.1 Bacteroidia bacterium
TTTTTGATCTCCTGAACGGAACAAATCTGACAAACGTAAGACGGGATTTTTCTATTTTACCATTCTTCTTTACGAGTAACAACAGTTCCTGAACTGTGCCAGGTTCTCCAACAGGAATCACCAACCGTCCGTTTTCAGCAAGCTGATCGATAAGAGGTTTGGGAATCTCCTTTGCTGCTGCCGTAACAATAATTATATCAAATGGAGCATGCTCCGGCCATCCATTGTACCCATCACCTGACTTTCCGATAATATTTTTGTAACCCAACTTCTCAAATCTCGAAGCTGATTCACTTGCCAGCTCCGGAATAATTTCTATTGTGTATACTGTGTCCACTATCTCTGCAAGAACTGCAGCCTGATAACCTGACCCGGTGCCAATTTCAAGCGCCTTTTTCTTTTCAGTCGGCCTGGCTATCTCTGTCATATAAGCTACAATATATGGTTGAGATATGGTCTGACCATAACCTATTGGCAGGGGATAATCACCATATGCATCATTTTCATACTCTTTAGGAACGAAAAGATGACGGGGAACTTTCCTCAATGCTTTTATTGTCGCAGCATTCGTAATTCCACGGTCCGTTATCTGGATCTTAACCATGTTGTTCCGTGCAGCAATATACTTATCAACCTGTGGAAAAACATATTCCCACATGATTAAACATAATATAATCACAGTAAGTCTCACAATCCGCTTATTTCATGCAAGATAATAAATTCCGGGCTTATTTCAAATGCTCCGAAAGGCCTTTATACTGTTATGCCATTACGCCTTTACACCGTTATACCGTTTCACCGTTATGCCATTATGCCTCTACCTGAACCCGACCAAAGAAAGAAATCCATCTCCAAGTAATCGTATCAGAGGCCAGATTGGAAGGAAATTTATTTTTGTTAGTGTAGTTGCTATAAGAAGTCCGATCAGAAGAAATGATCCATATTTATATAATCCTTCATACAGAACAGGAAATCTTCTTAACTGATAGAATAAAAGATGTGAACCGTCAAGAGGAGGGAGGGGAATGAGATTAAAAATAAATAGACCCCAGTTAATGTAAATGGCATAAAGAAAGACTTCAGTTACCACCTGCATCACGGAACTATGATAAACAGGTAAAACTGCCGATAAAACAGAAAATAAAACCGAGAGAATCATTGCAAGTACTGCATTCGACAATGGCCCGGCTAATGCGATTTTTATTACATCAGTCCTGGGATTATGCAAATTCTGCTCGTTGAACTGGACAGGTTTGGCCCATCCGAATCCGGCAACTATCAGCATTATAAAACCCAAAGGATCAATATGTTTCAGGGGATTCAGTGTAACCCTTCCCTGATCTTTTGAGGTTGAATCACCACACATGTGAGCAACGAATGCATGACTGAATTCATGTACTGTCAATCCAAGAATTATACCAGGAAGAAATTTTAAAATTCGTACTAAATCAAAACTTCCCATTCTGTCTTTTATTAACAGGTTGGTAAAAATCATTCTGAGTCAGACCGCATTTTTTTATTACTTCGAGAGCATATTCAGCACCGGAAAAATTTTTATTTGTATTGTTTGTTCCAACTGTGAATTTGACTCCTGCCAGTTTAGCTTTTGCCAGGAATACTAACGAAGGAATCCTGTATCTGTTATTTATTTCAATTGCAATATTATTGTCTTTTGCGGCTTTTATTACCTTGTCCATCCTTTCATCAGTCCAGAAATAATCATACCTGTCAGCCATCTGGGCAGGCAAAAATGTAGGATTTACATAGATATTTATTGGTTCATTATTCAATATTTTAACAATCGTGTTAACAAGGTAGTCCATGAACTCTTCCTCATTATCAATCCATGTCTCCCCCTTTATCCAAATACGGTTTCTCCTTCCTTTTTCATCGGTGAAGGTCATACCATCAGTGAATACATAATCAAATTTATTCATCGATTCCCTGGAGAAGATATTCACCCATTCTCTCCCTTCAGCCTGCAGACCTACAAAGAACTGAGGGTAATCTTTCAAAGTGAATAATACTGAATCTATCTGACTGTCATTGTGAACCGGGAATCCTAAACCACAATTTGTTACAATACCGTACCTGATATTTTCTTTTTTTGATTTCAAGACAGCATCTTCAATATTAAAGTCACCTTTCAGATGGATATGCAGATCGGTGATAGGAAAACTGTTATTAGTCTTGCAATTCATTAGTAAAAATGGCAAAAGCATAAAGATTAAAACTGATTTTCTTTTCATATACTTTTATATTAAGTTCTCAATGATGAATGGTTTTTCAGCGCAGGTTAAAACAATCCCTGTAAAGCCGGGATAAAGCTAACAAAAAAGGCTAAGCAGAAAAAAATTATTTTGTACCTGTAATCTCCTTTAAAAGGTTGAAGAATTGAATTTTTCGGTCTGAGTTAATTCCCCAGTCAACAGGAACACTCTGATAACCATCAACAAATGATTCATCTTTCATCCGGTAATCAAAGTAACCCCATGAAGCATAGCTTTTAATTGCAGCAGTAAAGTTGTTATGTTCTTTGTCGAAGTTAAAATGATCATCTTCGTTAAATAAAATTGGTTTTAGTGTATACCCTTCAACTTTTCTGGTCTTATCAACCATTGCGGTAATATCATCGGGATTGGTAACGCCATTACCGTGGATTAGAATAAAATCTGAAGATTTGACAACATTTGGCAATGGTATGAAACCTCCGCCATAACTTGTTCCGACATAAAACCTGAATCCGTTTTTCTCTCTTTTCTTTACCATTTCAATTACCAGTCAATCATATTATTAATAGCATTGATGACTGCTTTTTCATCTTTTAGCCGTTCATCCTGACCAAAGTAAAATAATCCTAATATAAGCACCATTCCCAATTCATTAGCTCTGTTTAGAATTCTCTCAATGCGGGCCATATATTCAGGCCGGAGCGATCCATCTTCAGTATATGCAGAATTATTCCAGGGCTGTGCAGATGAATAACCCTGGGGGCTGCCTCCCTGCATATTTATCGTAAATGAAAGAAGACCATAACTATGCCATTTATCCATGTTAAGGATAAATTCATTTGTATTCCTGTCAGCATCCCATCTTTTTGTATCAGGGTAGATCCAGTTATTTACAGTTTCCGGATTAAGATCATCAAAAATCCCTTGCACCATTCTGGAG
>JAPLED010000042.1 GCA_026391475.1 Bacteroidia bacterium
GTATCATTGCTCTCTTCGTGAGTGATGCTGGACTTCAGTATCTCATAATCTTTTTTGGCTTTATCCAGCTTCATGAGGATGATATTTCTGAACTCCTCAAGCTCACCATCCGAATATCTTGTCTTTTCAGCCATCGTTTAAGATTTTAATATCGGGCAAAGGTATTGTTTTTTTATTAATTAAAAAACTAAAGGAAATTAACGACGCACGACTCACGGCGCACGACTCATGGATTATTTAATTTAATTAACAGATAAAAAATTATCTTTGGAAACATTTTATTAAGCCAAAAACAATGGTTGTGAATGAAACTCAACAGGGGGAAGAAAAAAAGATCATACTGAAAAAGAGCTATGAAAATAAATGGTATGCAGTCTATACCCGTCCCAGGGCAGAAAAGCAGGTTTATGAACGCCTGGTAGAAGCAGAGATTGAAACCTTTCTTCCACTGCATAAGGTATACAGGATATGGAGCGACCGCAAGAAACTGGTTGAGAAGCCTCTTATTTCCTCATATGTTTTTGTTAAGACAAACAGCCATAATTTTGTGAAAGTATATACAATTCTAGGTGTTGTTAAGTTCATTACTTTCGAAGGCATCCCGGCATCCATCCCAGAGAAACAGATTGAGAACCTTCGGCTGCTGATTAACAGCGATACAGAAATTGAAGTCTCTTCAGAGAATTTCGCCAAGGGAGATAACGTTGAGGTCGTAAGCGGCTCTCTTGTCGGATTGACAGGGGAGCTTATAAAAATCGGAAGTCATAACCGGGTTGTTGTTCGTATCGACAGGCTCGATCAGAATCTGATACTTAAAATACCGTTGGCGTTTCTCAGGAAAGTGTAATATGGGAGGAAAAGGTATAATTTTTCCGGTGCTATTCAAATATTTCTGTTAAAAATCCCGATAATTTGGTTTTTGTTTAAAAAATATTTTCTAAATTTGGTCAGCTGTGTTTCTAAATTGTGAAGTTATGTCTCTTATTTAGGAGTGCCTAAAGTACCTGGAGTATTTAAGTGCTAAAAGTTATTGGTTGTGGATAATATAAATTTTAGTGGAATCCTGGAAGAAAGGACTACGAAATTTGCAATTGGCATTCTTCGTTTGTCATCTTCTTTGCCTTGCATTCAGTCGTGTAAAGTTTTCAGCAGTCATATTGAAAAATGGAAATAATTCCCTTCTCAATATCAAAATACACCATGGAAACCTACCTGATTAAAATAGCAACCAGGAGCAGGATTATTTATTGGATAATAATAGGCGTGGTGGTATTTGGAATTGCGGTACTTCCATTTATTTATGTTGATGTTTCTGTACAAGCCAGGGGTTATTTTCAATCTGATATTGAAAAGCAGGTCGTTTTTACACCGTTTCAGGGGAAAGTTGTCTTCACTTCAATCCGGAACGGCGATCGGGTAGCAAAAGGCGATACTCTCCTTGTGATTGATTCGGAAACTATCCGGGCACAGAAGGCTGCTCTGATACAACGGAAAGCTGAAAATGATGCATATATCAGCGATCTGGAGAAATTAACAGAAATAGATTCTTTAGAAAATCTGCCTGCTCATGAGGGACTAATTACACAAAGATATCAGGCTGAGTTTGCAAATCTAAGAAGTCAGCAAACCATCCAGTTTCAAAAATACCAGAAGAAAAAGACAGAACATGAACGGAATGAACTTCTTTATAATCAGGAGATCATACCGGAAACTGATTACGAAAACAGTCTTTTTGTGCTTAGCTTGGAGAAAGATAATCTGAATCAGATATTATTGTACCAGAAATCTATATGGCAGAGCGATTTAGCCCTGAGAAGGAATGAAGGAGTCAAAATGCTTGCTGATTTAGAGCAATTTGCAGAGGAGTTAAATAACAGAATGGTGCTGGCGCCCATTGACGGAGAGATAATTCAAAGTTCAGATATTCAGACCGGAAGCATTGTAAGTCCTGGGCAGAAAATTGCTGAAATATCACCCGATGGGGAGTTGGTAGCCACCTGCTTTGTTAAACCTGCCGATATCGGACTGATCCACGAAAAGCAGCAGGTTAAAATTCAGGTCGATGCGTTTAATTATAATGAATGGGGTATGCTGCAGGGGGATATCATTGATATTTCAGATGATATGATCGTAGAAAATGGTTCAATGGCTTATTTCAGAATTAAATGCAAACCGAACCAGACATTCCTTTCATTAAGGAATGGTCACAAAGCATATATTAAAAAAGGGATGAGTCTTAATACAAGGATTGTGGTGATACGGCGCAGCCTTTACAATTTGCTATTCGATAAGGCAGATAAATGGTTTAATCCATACACCTACACAAAGGAATAGGAGGTTTATGTCGATAAAAGTAAAACAGAGGGATATAACAGATTGCGGGGCTGCCTGTCTTGCATCTGTTGCAGCGTATTATAATCTGACATTGCCTGTTGCCCGTATAAGGCAGCTTGCTGGCACCGATAAGAAAGGCACAAATGTTTTAGGACTTGTTGAAGCTGCAGGGAAGATGGGATTTCTTGCTAAGGGAGTAAGAGGCGAGTGGGACAGCTTATTTAAAATACCCAAACCTGCCATTGCCCATGTTATTGTAAAAGAGATACTTCAGCACTATGTTGTATTAATTAAAACAACAGAAAAGTATATCGAAATTATGGACCCTGCCGATGGAGACCTTCACAAGGTTCCGCATGAAGAATTCAAAAAACAATGGACTGGCGTACTGGTTCTTATTACTCCCGGGGAGAAATTTACTGTCGGGAATGAAAAGATTTCAACTCCGGTACGCTTCTGGAGATTAATAAAACCCAACCGCGGCATTCTTTTACAATCTCTTATTGGCGCATTGGTATTCTCTGTGCTGGGTCTTTCTATGTCAATCTATGTCGGCAAGCTGGTTGATAATGTGTTACCCGGAGGTAATCTGAACCTTCTCAACCTGCTTGGAGTTGCGATGATTATCATAATTATACTGAGATTAATCCTTAGCTTTTTTCAGACCATTTTCATCCTTAAAACAGGTCAGAAAATTGATGCAACACTTATTCTCGGCTACTATCAGCATCTGCTAAAACTGCCACAGCCTTTTTTTGATAATATGAGGACTGGAGAGATAATATCAAGGATTGGTGATGCGGTTAAGATAAGGGTTTTTGTAAATGATGTCTCCATAAGCCTGATACTTAATATCTTCATTCTGATAGTTTCGTTTATCCTGATGTTCACCTTCTTCTGGAAACTTGCCCTGATCATGCTGATTGTAGTTCCTCTGTATGCCTTGATTTATTTCATCTCAAACAGGTTGAACAGGAAGGTACAACGAACGGTTATGGAACGGGCTGCTGATCTGGAGGCACAGTTGGTTGAATCTCTCAATTCAGCCGGGACTATAAAAAGATTTGGTTTGGAGGATTTTTCCAATCTGAAAACCGAGACAAGATTTGTGAGCCTGCTGGAAATTATTTATACATCAGGACTGAATGGCATTTTTTCATCCACCACAACAAGTCTTATTTCGCAACTTATTACAATTCTGGTGTTGTGGGTTGGAGCCGGGTATGCAATTGGTTCCCAGATTACACCGGGGGAATTGCTCTCATTTTATTCGGTAGTCGGATATTTCACCGGACCGGTTACCAGCATTATAGGGTTCAACCGCACATTGCAGGATGCAAAAATAGCTGCTGACAGACTATTCGAAATATTTGACCTGGAGATAGAAGATGAAGTAAATAAAATTGAACTGAAACCAGATATGGTTGATGATATTCATTTCGAGAATGTCAAATTTCGTTATGGTACAAGAGTTGATGTTTTCGACTCGCTCAATCTGACTATAAAAAAGGGAGATATAACAGCTGTTGTCGGGGAGAGCGGTTCGGGGAAAACAACACTCATATCTTTGCTGCAGAATCTTTATCTGCTTCAGTCGGGACATATCCGTATAGGAAGATATGATCTCAGGCACCTTACCAATCAATCTCTCAGAAAAGTAGTTTCAGTTGTTCCGCAAAAGATAGATCTGTTTGCAGGGAATGTAGTGGACAACATTGCAGTCGGAGATTTTAATCCAGATATGGGAAAAGTGATTGAAGTGTGTGATAAGCTGGGGATGACAAAGTTTATAGAGCAGTTGCCACATGGTTTTAATACATATCTGGGAGAAAACGGAGCCGCACTTTCAGGAGGACAGCAGCAGCGTATTGCAATTGCCAGAGCACTTTATCGCAACCCCGAGATTCTTATCCTTGATGAAGCCACCTCATCGCTCGACTCATTAGCCGAAACATTTGTTCAGAACACTTTAAGGTTACTTCGGGATGAGAGTAAAACAGTCATTGTTATTGCGCACCGTCTATCAACAATTAATCTGGCCCAAAGAATCGTCGTGCTTGAGAAGGGGGCTGTTGTTCAGGACGGCACCTTTACTGAATTGTCTGTTATTGACGGACATTTTCGCAGGATGTGGATGCACCAGACAATTGAAATCCAGGAAACATTAAAAACCTAAAATTCAGAATATTATGAAAGTATTTGAATATCTCGATCGCATAAGTATGATGCATAAGCTTGTTTCGAGGCAAAGGACAGGAACTCCTGAAGAATTTGCCCGGCAGTTGGGTGTAAGCAGGACCAGTCTCTATGAACTCATTGATGAGTTAAGGTCGCGGGGAGCGCCGATAGCATATTCAAAATCAGCAAAGACTTTTTTCTACAGTCAGCCATATGATATTGCTGTAACCTGTTTGCTACGACCATTGACATATAATGAAGAAAAAGAAAATGCCGGAGGAATAAATATTTTCTCCAAAATCCTTTTTTTCCGGACGCTGCTCTCCGACCTTAGTATGGTAACGTTACCATGCTAAAAACCCAGGCATGTGAA
This sequence comes from Bacteroidia bacterium, assembly GCA_026391475.1. GTDB lineage: Bacteria > Bacteroidota > Bacteroidia > Bacteroidales > VadinHA17 > LD21. The sequence continues at coordinate 4,886 of JAPLED010000042.1, forward strand.
AGAAATGGGGGATGGTTTTAGGATTAAACTAAAACACTTTAATCTGCAACAGAATAAAAATCCGGACAAATTATTCCAAGCAGATTAATTATTTTTACAAACATAAACTATGTCTAAC
>JAPLED010000126.1 GCA_026391475.1 Bacteroidia bacterium
GGAGAAAAAGATAATGCTATAGCAGACGTAAGTACAAATCCACTTAAGACAATAATTATCATTTGCCTTAGTCTCATTTTTGAACCCAGAACTTGTTGAATAACAAAAAAAGAAGGAAAACATATAATTAATGTACTCAGAAATAGAACTATAACTTTCAATCCGGCTATAATAGATTGAATAAAACTATGATAACTGCCCATCACAATACCATAGATAAAGGTAAAAACACAGATAATTAAGATCTGATAAATAATCAGTTTGTTTGATTGCTCTTTGCTTCTTTCATTGAAATACGATTCTGTGTTTTGGAATATTTTAAATACTTCCATCACTTCATTTGAATTTTCCATAATAATAGAATTTTGGTTTGCCTGTAAAGATAATAAATTTCTTAGACACAATACTGTTTATTATTGTTTTTTATTGTATAATGGTGTATATTGCAATTTAAAAATTGTTACTACAGTAAACAAAACGTATAGTCAGTTAAAGTAAAAAACTTTTGGGGGACAGAGAATTACTTACAGTTCAGAGATCCTGAATACGAAAAATTCTTCAATTGTTGCAGTCAGAGATTTGTGTGGAAGGTATACATAACTAAGTCTCAAATGGAGTTTGACAAAACCTCTTTAAGTTATTGGAACAAGTTTGAGATCGATCAAGGGTTCACAGATATTGTTAAGGCTGCTGTTGGCATTCCTTCCTATCAAGAATATCAAGCAGTTGAGAGGGAGAATCAGGATAAAGCCAACCTGCAATGAAGCAAGGTCTGAAAAGCCGTATATGAATTTATTTTGAATAAAGCTTACTGTAGTAGTTATTTATTTCCGGTTCAATAATTCCGGTAACTGAGTTCAGTTTCAAACTAACCGACATATTATAAATATCAAGCAGACATTGCATGTTAATACCTGTAGGATATTCCAGGCCAAACCGCTTTTCAGGTTTTATGCTGATTGCATAATCGAGATATTTTTTTGAGTAACCAATGACCTCACTTAATAACTTCTCCCCCTCTTCCCTCTTGCCTGCTTTGATCAGGACTTCTGCCAGACCCAATGAGAAAAAGTCGTTTGGCATCTTTTCTGCAGGAACAATTTCAAGACCCCGGTGAACTACTTCAATAGCTTTTACTGTATCTCCCCTGAGAAGCAAGTCTTTACCAAGGGTTCCGAAAATCCTTCTGAAATTGCTGAACATCCGCCGGTTATTCTCATCGAGATAAACTGAAGGATCTTCTGCATTACCCCATTTGAACTTATTCATCATGTTGTCATACATAACAACCGGATCGATCATTCCGAATTCGCCCTGTTCAGGCTTATCTGTTCTTACAGGAGCTACCCTGTAAGCAAGGCCTTCCTGGATAAAATATTTCTCAAGTCCTTTATACTGACTCGAAGGAACTGTGGTTGAAAAGTAAATTGGCCTTTCCCATTTATTGGTCGAGAGCAGGTCCATTATTGCGAGATCACCTTTGAAAGCATCTTTTTCTGTATATTCCCAGATCATCGGGGAAACCAGTCTGTCTTTGAAATACTTTTTAACCGTGCCATTCGAAAGCACCTTTGCGGAGTCAACATCAATAATGAATTTGCTTGCAGGCAGATAATTAAGGAAATCACCTCTGCCACTCAGATCAACCATGTATTTCTTATCGTCAAGCCCTGCAAACTGAACAACCTCTTTCAGATCAACGGGTTTATCCACCCTGTTATTGACCGGTAGCTGATTTCTCACACCTTCAATGTACTTATCATGTCCAAGTGTGAGTGGTAACGGATCTGATTCAAAAGCTTTCTGCCTCATCATTTCAATATACCATCCTGCCTGAATATAACTCAGGTTTGCAACACGGACATCGGTTCTCACCTCTTCCACATCCTGAACATACCAGACCGGGAATGAATCATTATCTCCATAAGTAAACAAGACAGCATTAGGGGCAACCGATTTAAGATAATTGGCCCCGATATCCCTTGCGGTATAACGACCTGAACGATTATGATCATCCCAGTTCTGCGTTGCCATTAGAAGAGGAGCTGCTGCAAGTAGTGCTATTAAGGTAACAGCTGCAGATCCTTTGTCACCAAGAAACTTCTGAAGTTTTTCATAAAAAAACATAAATCCAATTCCTATCCAGATTGCAAAGGCATAAAATGATCCTGCATAAGCGTAATCCCTTTCCCTGGGCTGGTTAGGATACTGATTCAGATAGAAAATAATCGCAACGCCTGTCATTATAAAGAATGCCATAACAAGCCAGAACCCATTTTTATTAGCCTTGTAATGCCAGAACATTCCTGCAAGGCCGATCAGAAGCGGAAGAAAATAATATTTATTATGTCCAGGGTTGTTTTTCAGATCATCCGGAAGGTTATCGAGTTTCCCGAGACGAGCTTCATCAATAAACTTTATCCCGCTTATCCAGTTACCATTTATAGCATTCCCGTTTCCCTGAATGTCGTTCTGCCTGCCTGCAAAATTCCACATGAAATATCTCAGATACATAAATCCAATCTGATAGCGGAAAAAGTAACGGAGGTTTTCACCGAAGGTAGGACAAACAATAGTCTCTTTACCCGAGCCAGAACCAACTGTGTACTTTCTGCCAACTACCTTTCCCCAGTATTTATAGGCACTTTCATGTTCCGGATCAGAACTGTACATTCGCGGAAAAACAGTTTCAAACTGCTTACTGTACTTATATTCAGACTGGTAATATGGTTTATACTTACCATCTATCTTATTATATCCTGCAACAACTTTCTTTACATCAGTAACAGGAGCACTATAATAGTTCCCAAAGAATTTCGGAGAGCTGCCATACTGCTTCATATTAATATAATAGGAAAGTGAAAATACATCCGATGGATCATTCTGGTTCATCGGTGGCCGGGCAGATGATCTGATCATTATCACGGCATATGATGAATAGCCAATCATTACCACAGTAAAAGATGTCAGAATGAAATTCAGGATTACCCTCTTTTTCTTTAAAGAGTAATTTATACCAAAACCGAGGGCCCCAAAAAGAATTACAAGATAAAACAGAAGTCCGCTGTTATAAGGTAATCCGAGAATATTTACAAAAAACAATTCAAACCAGCCGGCAACTTCCGGCACTCCCGGCATTAAAACAAAGACCATCAGCCAAAGCAGAATAACTGAAAACAAAAGTGCCTTAATTACTCCCCGGGCAGTAATTTCATATTTTTTGAAATAAAATACAAAAACAAGAACCGGAATAACCAGAAGGTTCAGACGATGGATTCCAAGACCAAGTCCCATTATGTAGGCAATCAGGACTATCCATCTGCCAGAGTAAGTCTTATCTGCTTCTTCTTCCCATTTCAACATACCCCAGAATACAATCGCTGTTACCAGTGAGGAGATAGCATAAAGTTCTCCCTCTACTGCTGAAAACCAGAATGTGTCAGAGAAGGTATATGCGAGTGCTCCCAATATTCCGCTGCCGATAATTGCGGGAACATGTTTTGATTGAAGAGCTTTACCATTAACAAATACCTTACGGACAAGATGTGTAATCGTCCAAAAAAGGAACATAATTGCAAAGCCGCTACACAGAGCAGACAGAATGTTTACCGTAACTGCAACTTTGGAAGTGTCGCTTCCCGCAAAAAGGGTGGCAATTCTTCCCATCATCAAAAACAGGGGTGCTCCAGGAGGATGGCCAACCTGTAGTTTAAAGGCTGAAAGAATGAATTCACCACAATCCCAAAAGCTGACAGTTGGTTCAAGAGTCAACAAATAGACTATTGTTGAAAAGACAAACAGAAACCCTCCGGTAAGGTTATTCCACCGACGGTAATTGCCCCATATTGAATTCATAAACAAATTGTTTTTGATTTATTTTAATAGAACAAAGAACGCAAAAAAATATTATATGCCCTCATTTACTATTCTATTTAACATCATTTTAACTTGTTGGAAAAATGCTACTTTTGCCTAAATCCTCAAATATGACTAGGTATCTGGCAATCATAATAATTTCACTTTTGTTTCCCGTCTGGAATATATACGGACAAATCAAGGATGAGAACGTAACCCATGACGGAGATCTCTCTTTAAGGATAAAGAATATAAACTTTGTTAAGGATAATGAATATTTCAACAATATCAGCACATCAAAGTTCATTTTGATTTCCAGCCTGCCAGGATTCGTTGACAAATCTCTCTGGGTTGAGGGCTACACCTTAGTCGGATTTTTTTTTCAACCCGAATTAGTTTATTCACCCTCCGGGAAGGTTACTCTCCGCGCCGGGACTCACCTTCTCAAATATTCAGGAACAAAGAAGTTTTCACAAGTCAGACCGGTATTCTCCACTACCCTGAATTTATCAGAAAAGACCTCTCTGACTATTGGTTCACTTTCAGGAAGTGACAAGCACAGACTTTTTGATCCTCATTTTGACAGGGAGCGGTTGTATTATGCTTATGCAGAAGACGGTTTTCAGCTAACCAGCGCAAATGATCATCTTTTCAGCGACACATGGTTAAGCTGGGAGAATTTCATTTTTAAAGCCGATTCAACTCGGGAAGTATTCACTTTCGGTGAATCATTCAAATATACATCATCACCCGTTGCAGATTTTCTCCGGTTTGAGATTCCTGTGCAGGTGCAGTTTAAACACTTTGGCGGACAAATAAGCAACTATCCTGAACATGTTGAGACATATTTTAATCTTGCTGCCGGTCTGAGGATTAACATCGACCTGGCACAGAAAAGATACGGACAGGCGGGTATTGAGTATCTTCAGTTTATCAATAATGTTCTTCCGGGAAGACCTTCATCAGCAATATCGAATGGAAATGCATCGTGGCTACGATTACATTACACATATAAAGCATTGTACATCGGTGCTGCTTACTGGAGAGCTCACAATTTCTATGCCCCAAACGGTAATGCAATTTACGCCAGTGTTATTGATCTTAATTCAAATTATGTAGTTCCTGAACGGAGAATAATTACAAACTTCGTGTATCTGACCCTTTTACCTGAAAGTTATCTTGAACTGTTCCTGGGGCTCGAAACATATTATGATGTCTGCTTAAAAAGGATGGATAATGCAATTACGCTTCACCTTAATTTTGACAAGCTTATTAAACTGGCGACATTAAAGCATTGATATTAAGAAAGGTTGTCTCAAAAGCCTACCACCTCCCCCTGACTTATCAGTCAGGGTACTCCTCCTCTGAAGAGGAGGAGAAAGTTATAATATTGTATATCAGAACTTTCCCCTCCTTTTTAAAGGAGGGGTGTCATGCCCGAAGGGTCATGACGGGGTGGTTAAAATCACTAACTTGACAGCTTCATATTATATATAGTATCTCCACGGTCTGGTTTTCCAGAATTCACCGGAATAGTCGATTCCTATTCTCGGACCGGTTTTAAAAACAGGCCTGGCTCCGGTATCTTCAAACCATATTCTTTCTGAGATATCCAGATCTTCTCCATAGAATGAACGATCTATTCCGAATGATTTTGTTATTCTTCCGGGACCTGAATAGTTTTCCACACCTCTGATAAGCACTGCCTGGGGAATATTTTCCTCACCGGTAACCACATTCAGCATCCAGTACATCCCATAAACAAGATATACATACAGTCGTCCTCCCTTGTGGAACATTATTTCTGTTCGTGGTGTTCTTCCCTTACATGCATGGCAGGCTTTATCTTCAGCCCCACGGTAGGCCTCAACCTCAATAACCTGAAACCTTCCAAATATTCCATCAGGTAATCTTATGACCATGTATTTGCCTGGCAGTTCAGGGGCAACATCAAGTACGTCACGAGTATAAAACTCTTTTGATAATCTTTTCCCGGAAATCATTATATCAATAGGGGATTTTTGTCTCTAATTCGTCCCATTTTTTGAAAACTTCCTTTCCTCCTGCATCAATCAGCCGGAGAAATGATATTTTCCTCTTTGCAGGATCGAGCATAATTTCTTCATAAATCAGTTTATCACTGAAGCCTGCACCCTCAGCATCGGTACGGTCACAGGAATAGACTACCTTTTTTATTCCGGCCCAGTAAATTGCTCCAAGGCACATCGGGCATGGTTCGCATGAAGAATAAAGAGTACAATCACCCAGATCGTGAGATTTTAAAACCGAAGCAGCCTGTCTGATTGCAAGTATCTCGGCATGAGCTGTTGGATCACTGGTCAGCACCACCCGGTTGTATGCCTCTGAAATTATTTTACCATCCTTTGATACAACTGCTCCAAAGGGTCCTCCTCCATTCTGAATCCCATTCCCGGCAATTTCAACTGCTCTCAGGAGAAATAATTTATCATTTTCCATTCTTAAAGAATCATTAATATTTTTCACGATTACAGGATATAAAAATAGGCTAGTTTTGTATAACACAAATAAATTCTACTTAATATTATTTTTTTTTAGGAAATATGTTGTATTTTTGCAGACCCTAAAATATGGGGTAATTACATTAAATAGAAGTATATCAATTTAAAAATAAGAACAAGTGAACACCTTAAGTTATAAAACAATATCAGCAAATAAGGCTACTGTCAACAAGGAGTGGGTAATTATTGATGCCGAAGGCAAGATTCTTGGAAGACTTGCATCGGTTGTGGCCTTTATGCTCAGAGGAAAGCACAAGACCAACTTTACACCTCACGTAGACTGCGGTGACAATGTTATTGTTATCAATGCTGAAAAAATCGATCTGACTGGGAAAAAATGGTCAGATAAAGTATACGTCCGGCATACAGGTTTTCCCGGAGGTCAAAGGTTTACAACTGCTGAAGCGATGATGAAAAAGAATCCCATAGGGCTGGTAGAGAAGGCCGTAAAGGGTATGCTGCCGAAGAACCGGCTTGGAAGTGCACTTTATAAAAACATGCATGTTTATGTTGGAACTGCACATCCTCATGAAGCACAGAAACCAAAAACAATTGAACTTTAAAAAATATTAAGCAACAGATATGGAATCAATCAATGCTCTTGGAAGAAGGAAAGCAGCTGTAGCCCGTGTATATTTAAGCGATGGCAAGGGAAAAATTACTGTTAACGGCAGGGATTATAAAGAATATTTCGGAGCTGAAACACTTCAGTATGTTGTGACCCAACCTCTGGTTCTTTTGAATGCTGCTGATAAATATGATATCAATTGCAATCTTGATGGCGGTGGAGTTAAAGGACAGGCTGAAGCTCTTCGTTTGGGAATCACCAGAGCTCTTATTATGATTGATGCTGAATGTAAACCAGCACTTAAAGCAGAGGGATTTGTTACCCGTGATCCACGAGAGGTTGAAAGGAAAAAACCCGGCCAGCCAAAAGCCCGCAAGAGATTCCAGTTCAGTAAACGTTAGGAATTAATAAGTCAGTCGTTATAGATGCAAGTTTAGTATCTAAATTGCAAAGACTTCCTCAACAGGAGCTACTTTGCAATTGATTGAAAGAATGTAAACTTAAAAACCAAAAAAATGCCCAGAACAAATTTCAAAGAATTACTTGATGCCGGTGTGCATTTCGGACACCTTAAAAGAAAGTGGAATCCCGCTATGGCTCCCTATATCTTTATGGAGCGTAACGGCATTCATATCATTGACCTTGAGAAAACAGTCGTAAAAATTGATGAGGCTGCTTCGGCAATGAAACATATTGCCAAATCAGGAAAGAAAATATTATTTGTTGCGACAAAAAAACAGGCAAAAGAGATTGTTGCCGAAAAAGTTAAAGCGGTTAACATGCCTTATGTTACTGAACGTTGGCCAGGTGGTATGCTTACAAACTTCCCGACTATTCGTAAGGCTGTTAAAAAAATGTCGTCAATCGACAAAATGGCTATTGACGGAACATTCATGAACCTCTCAAAACGTGAGAGACTTCAGGTTGCCAGACAGAGAGCCAAACTTGAAAAAACACTCGGAAGTATTATAGATCTGACCAGACTGCCTTCAGCCCTTTTTATTGTTGATGTTTGCAAAGAACATATTGCTGTAAGAGAAGCAAAAAGGCTCGGAATTCCCGTTTTTGCTATGGTTGATACCAACTCCGATCCCTCAGATATTGAATTCCCGATCCCGGCAAATGATGATGCATCAAAGTCGATTTCATTAATAATTGGAATTCTATGCCAGGCTATTGAGGAAGGTCTTAATGAAAGAAAAATTGAGAAAGACAAAGAACCTCAGCAAAAAGATAAGAAAATAATGAGGAAGGAGCTTGAAACAAAAGATATTCCTGCCGCTATTATTGAAGCTATCGTTGAAGGAGACGAAGAAGAAGAGGTTGAAGTTGATAACGATCTTACTCACGAATCAGATGAAGATGATATTATTGTCAAAATAATTGACGAAACTGAAGAAGAATTATAGAAAATATTATTTATAAACTTTAAAGAAAATACTATGGCTGCTATAAGTGCTGCTGATGTTGCCAAGCTTAGAAGAGTTACCTTAGCCGGAATGATGGACTGCAAGAAGGCTCTCGAAGAATCCGAAGGCAACTTTGAAAAAGCAATTGAAATAATCCGTAAAAAAGGACAGGCTGTTGCTAACAAACGTGCCGATAAAGAGGCATCAGAAGGAGTTGTTTTGTCAGGAGTATCTTCCAATGGAAAGATCGGAGCAATAATTGTTCTCAACAGCGAAACTGACTTTGTTGCAAAAAATGCCGATTTCCTGTTTCTTGCAAACAAAATACTCAATGTTGCACTTGCAAAAAACCCTTCTAATCTTGAAGAACTTAAATCACTTCCAATGGATGGTGGTAAAGTTGGCGAGAAAGTTATTGAATATATTGGAATTATTGGTGAGAAACTTGATCTTTCATATTTCGAAAAAGTCGAAGCTGCTCATGTTCAGGCATATATTCACCCCGGTAACAGACTTGCCACATTGGTTGGTTTTACAAAATCAGGAATTGATGCACAGGTTTATAAAGATATTGCCATGCAGATCGCTGCAATGAACCCTGTAGCAGTTGATAAAGATTTTGTTCCTGAATCTGTTATTGCCCAGGAAATTGAGATTGGTAAAGAACAGGCAAGACGTGACGGGAAACCTGAAGAGATGCTTGAAAAGATTGCACAAGGCAAACTCAACAAATTCTTCAAAGAGAGCACCTTGCTTAACCAGGATTTTGTAAAAAATAACAAGATATCTATCAAACAGTATCTGCAATCTGTCAACAAAGACCTTACAGTAACAGAATTTAAACGCTTTACACTTAATTTGTAATACGTAGGTTCATATTTCAATATTCAGGTGGCGCTTAACGGCGCCACTTTTTTTTGCCATTAAATTCATGAACTCATCCCCCATCCCCTTCTCTGCTACGCAAAGAGGGGGCGTAATATGCTGTATATTAGTTATTTTCCCCCTCTTTACGAAGTAGAGAGGTGGAACACAAGGGGGTGAGTTCATGAGGATTAGGGGGAACTGTTAAGCAAATTGTCAACCAAATGCAACTGTCCAATATTTTAATAATTTTGTTATTATTCTATCTTTACATTAAAGAAACTATTATATGAAATACTCAAGGATCTTATTAAAACTCAGCGGCGAGGCACTTTCGGGGGAAGGAAACCATGGAATAAATGATTCTGTTTTAGAAGAATATGCAAAACAGGTTATTGAGGTTGTGAAAAAAGGTTGCGAGGTGGCAATCGTGATCGGGGGCGGAAACATATTCCGCGGTCTGAGTGGTACAGAATCAGGATTTGACAGAGTAAAAGGCGACCAGATGGGAATGCTGGCAACAGTAATAAACAGCCTGGCTCTTGAGAGTACAATCTCCAGGCTGGGAGGGAAAGCAAAGGTTTTCACTTCAATAAGGATGGAGCCTGTTGGCGAACTTTATGACAGGGACAGAGTATTGGAAGTAATTAAAAACAGCACAGTATGTATACTTTCCGGAGGAACAGGCAATCCGTTCTTCACAACTGACACCGCTGCTGCCCTCAGAGCAGTGGAGATCGGTGCAGATGTCCTGTTGAAGGGTACAAGGGTTGATGGTGTCTATACATCCGATCCGGAAAAAGATCCCAAAGCTGAAAAATTTGATAGAATCTCCTTCGAGGAGGTCATTAACAGGAGATTGAAAGTTATGGATTCCACTGCTTTTACTATGTGCAGGGAAAACAATATGGCTGTGATAGTATTTGATATGAATAAATCCGGAAATCTGAATAAGCTGGTTGACGGGGACAGAATCGGGACTCTTATCTCCAACTGAAAGAATTATTGCTATTCCGGCTATTTTACTATTTTTGTTATACCTGTAACAAAAATCAGGATAAAACAAAAAAAAGGAACATAGTTAACAGTTAAAAGTATCTAATCTGCACAATATGAACGAAGAAATTGAACTGATAACAGAAGAGACAAGGGAAAGGATGGAAAAAGCCCTTGAACATCTGGAACATGAACTTGCCAGACTCCGCGCCGGAAGATCTAATCCTGCACTGCTCGATGGTATCACAGTTGACTATTACGGAGTTAACTCACCATTGACTCAGGTTTCCAATATAAATACTCCCGATCCCAAAACAATTATGATACAACCATGGGAAAAAAATATGCTTGGGACAATTGAAAAAGCCATAATGGCTGCAAATATCGGACTCACCCCGGTAAATAACGGTGAGGTTATACGTATAAACATACCACCACTGACAGAAGAAAGAAGACATCAGCTTGTTAAACAAGTACGTAACGAAGGTGAAACAGCTAAAATAAGTATCCGTACTGCCCGTAAATGGGCTAACGATGAGTTGAAGCAATTACTTAAAGACGGACTGCCCGAGGATCTCGAAAAAGATGCTGTTGAAATTGTACAGGAGATGACCCACTCGTTCAACACAAAGATCGATAAAGTGATGGCATTGAAAGAGAAGGATGTTATGACAGTTTAAAAACTTCTTATTTTCCTGGTTTAAGATTCAGCGTGTACTTCGCAGCAGCTTTAACTGCATTTTCAGAAAAAGGATCTTTATAAAACTTCCCTTCAAGATAAGTTTTCGTCTGTGAAAGATAAAACTCACTGGCAGGTACTCCGGAAGCTCCTGTAGGAATCACGGTATATGATTCGTCCCAGTCGGCAGTGTTGAAAATATGACGCTCTGAAGCTCCGTCAGTAACTTTAAATCCTTCGGTATATGTATATGGGCAGACAGTATGATTGCTGCCACCAATGCCATACTGAGCGGAATTCAGGCCAAATATTTTATCAAGGATTTTTACACTACCCATCGGATGTTCAAGGGTTATCTTATGAATACTACCCCATGTCCATTTGCTAACATCAGTCCCATAAGTTTCTGAAATAGTCTTGATACAATCAGTAAAACTTTTTTGTATAATGTCCCCGAGACACTCCTTCTGTGGTGTATTGACATCATCTACCCATTCATCCGGTCCGTTTTGCAGAATCCTGTAAATGTAATTATCGTTTATAGAACCCGGCAATTGACTGAAAAGATCTCCTAACTCATCTCCGAGAAGATTTTTTGAAAAGCTTTTCCTGAAAAATTCAAAAATCGTCGGGGACACCAGATCCGCATTCATATCATAATCCCAATCGGCCAGCAGGTTAAGAGATGCTGTTTCAGCAGGATTCATTGCAGATTGTTTTTCTTTAAGTTTTAAAATTTCGGGAGTTAAAAGGGCCGCATAACCTGAGTGCTGATCTGTTACCATCCTTTTAAAATCCTCAATTCCGAATTTTTTCTTCTCATCCAGCATCTGCCTTATCCTGCCAATCCTGAAAGGAGGATAAAAGCGGAATGAAATATAATAAGGATAGTCGTCGCTGACAGTTTTGTTGTTGGCAGAGGAAATATATCCATTTTCAGGATTATAGCTTGTTGGGAGCTGATCAAAAGGCACATACCCTTTCCAATCAAATTCATCGGTATCACCATTTCTGATAATTGAACCATAGCCTTTCCGGACAGGTATTCCTCCACCTGTATTCAGGCCAATATTCCCCTCGACATCAGCATAGGCAAAATTCTGGCTTACAGACCTGAACGAACTTAAAGCTGTTCTGAACTCCTCCCAGTTTGAAGCTCTGTTAATTTTATAAACTCCTTTTAACTCATCACTCTGATCATAGCCCGACCATCTCATGCTCAAAGTGGCATCATTAATCCCTCTGTATTCTGAAACTATGGGTCCCCTGTGGGTAAAACTGATCTTGAGCGTATCCGCCTTACCTCCTTTTATTTTTATAATCTCTTCCCTCACTACCATGTTCTTCCATTCATTATTGAAATAATACTGGTTCTGTTTGTCAGGGTTTATTTTCTCAGCAAAAAGATCTATATCATCGACCATCAGGTTTGTCATTCCCCAGGCAATTTTTTTGTTATGCCCGGCAACAATAAAAGGTTCTCCGGGTACAGCAACACCGGTTACATTAAGTTTACCCGGTATTACCTGATGCATCTGAATCCATATACCCGGAGCATTGAGTCCAAGATGCATGTCATTTGACAAAAGAGGTTTGCCGGTTTCAGTTCTTTTTCCACTGACAGCCCAGTTGTTACTACCTGAAAATGAAACTATCCCTAATGCTGCTAATTTTTCTGTTGAAGAAATAAAGTCCTGGGCATCTTTAAGTGCTGTATCACTAAGTTTGAAATCTGGAAAAGCAGTTATGGTTACCGCCTTGTTGTCAGGAATTAAAGAACTTGCCCTTTCATATCCCAGTTTCTGAAAAAGTCTGTAATTGAAAATATCGGCTGATAAATTCCCCGAAGCAAGATCCCAACCCATATAACCGATAATATTAGCTATGTCTTCAAGTTTCCATGGGTCAGGTTTGTAACCAAGTATCCTGAATTCAGGAGGAAGTTTTTTGCCTGCAGCAGAAATATATGCATTTACACCATCTGCATAGGCCTTCAAACATTCCAGTATTGAAGTATCCTCGTTACTGAGAATCATTTTTGATTTTGTCGTCATATCGAGACTTCGCAGGAACAGGTCGGTCTTCACATATGTTTCTCCGAAAATTTCAGATAATCGTCCTGTAGTTGCACGGCGGATAAGATCCATCTGCCAGAGCCTTTCCTGCGCCACCACATAACCTGTGGAAAAGTAGAGGTCGCGTTCGTTGGCGGCATAAATATGTGGCATCCCTCTTTCATCTCTGTAAACAGTAACATCCGAACCAAGCCCTTGTATTACCAGATCACCTTTATACTGAGGTATGGCTCCGCGCTTTATACCGGTAACTACTACCAAGCCAACAATCACAACAACTATTACCACTACAAGTAATGAGATTAAAATGGTTTTTAATGTCTTCATATCGCTGTTGATTAAATTTGTTTCAATTTACAATTTTCCTGAAATTATCAATATTTATCACAACAATAATAGGGTAAAATATCAACTTAATGGTCATAGTGTTGAAATGAGAAGAATACAGTATTCGAAAACTAAATGAAGAGTATTATTAACTTAAATAAATCAATGCCATGAAAACTATTAAACACATTTCTCTTATTGCAGCAGTGCTTCTGTTGGCCTTCACGGCCCAGAATGCATCTGCCGGGAATATTTTCAGCAAAAAGAAAAACGATCAGCAGAATTATATCACAATTAAAGGAAAAGTCGTTGATGCTGAAAATGGAACGCCTCTGGTGTTTGCAACAGTTGCCGTAAAGGAATCCAATGTCGCAATTGTAACAAACATAGATGGAGAATTCACTCTTAAAATAGGGGATCCTGTAACTTCAAAAAATCTTGAAGTCTCTTTTCTGGGATATAAAAATAAGACTATCCTGATTAGTGACATGAAGGATAATGGTTACAAAAATGTTATTTCGCTGGAATCTGCACCTATTCCTATCAAAGAGATTATTGTAAAGCCTCTGGATCCTGTTGATATCGTCAAAAAAGCTATCAATAACATAGGAAAAAACTATGCTGAGGTACCAAATCTTATGACAGCATTCTACAGAGAGACTATCAGAAAGAACCGCACCTATGTATCTATTGGAGAAGCTGTTGTTGAAATATTCAAAGCACCATATGCTAATGATATTCGTTTTGACGGCGCCAGGATATATAAAGGAAGAAAAAGCTCTGATGTTGAAAAAATGGACACAGTATTGTTTAAACTTCAGGGCGGACCGGTAAGCGTTTTGCAGCTTGATATTGCTAAAAACACCGAATCCGTTCTAACTAATGAAGCAATGGAGTATTACAACTATTCTCTTACAAGTGTTATTGAAATCGATAACAAACCTCATTATGTTATTGACTTCGTTCAGAAACCCTCAGTAGACATGCCATTGTTTATGGGTAGACTGTACATTGAAATTGATTCATATGCCATTACTGAGGTGGAGTTTGGATTTAACCTTTCAGACAAAGCAGCAGCAGCATCAATTTTTATCAGGAAAAAGCCGCTTGGAATGGAAGTAACTCCGGAAGTTGCAACATACAGGACCAAATACCGTGAACAGGATGGTAAATGGTATTTTGCCTACTCAAGGGCTGAAGTCAAATTTAAGGTTGACTGGAAGAAAAAACTCTTCAACACTTATTATACTACCATGTCAGAAATAGCCGTAACTGACCGTACTGACCAGGAAGTTATTAAATTTGCAGGGAAAGATAAGATCAGGTACAACGATGTGTTTTCTGAAAAAGTCAGTTCATTTACTGATCCGGAATTCTGGGGAGAATATAACGTAATTGAACCCGACCAGAGTATTGAATCAGCAATTCGCAGACTTAGCAGAAAGCTTAAATTCAGCGACAGGGAAGAGAATAAATAAGGTTAGATCTATGATCAGGGATACTGAGATAATCGGGAGGATCAGACAAGGCGATGTGGGACAGTTTGAGTCGCTTTTCAGATCCTCCTATGTTTCTCTGGTACGATATGCCAAGACTCTGATAAAAGATCACGATACTGCTGAAGAAATAGTACAGGATCTGTTTTTCAGACTCTGGAATGATAGGGAAAAAATGAAGATTGAAAGTTCTTTAAATGGTTATCTCTTCAGGTCGGTTCACAACAGATGCCTGCATTATATCGAACATAACAGGGTTGTGGAGCGGCATGCAGAAGAGATGTCATACCGCCAGACAGACAATCAGGAGAATCCTGCAGATATCCTTCATTACAAGGAACTCCAGGCAAGAATAGCCGGAATACTTGAAAGACTACCTGAAAGATGCGGAAAGATTTTTTACATGAGCCGGTTTGAAGGGCTTAAATATTCCGAGATTGCCGAAAAATTGTCTGTCTCGGTAAAAACAGTTGAATCGAATATGGGCAGGGCCCTTAAAGAATTCCGGAAAGAATTAACAGAACAATGAAAAAGATGAATAAAACAGAGAGATTTACTGATAAAGAGTGGGAGAAACTTGCCTCCCTCCTTTCAGATGAAAAGAGTGAAGAGACAGATCTCCTCAGCCGGTTTATGGTTGAAGACACCTGTAATACCGGAAAACAATGGAAAGAGTTAAAGGATATGAGTAGTGAAAAGGAAATAAATGTCGATAAAGCCTGGAATAGTGTTTATTCAAGGCTGAATGAGGATGGACTCAAAACAAACAATGGCCCGGCCAGAATAAGTTTTATGAGAAGTACCTTTATGAGAGTTGCAGCTACGGTTGTTATTTTATTAACACTCGGGACAACAACGGTTTACCTGAATTATACCGGCACCTTCAGTAAAAAAATCACTGTAGCTACCGATAATGATCAAAATTAATCGTAATTCTGAATTCAGTTACCGTGCAAATTACGGCAAACACAGAAGAGATGTAAGACTTACAGGAGAAGCCTTTTTTGAGATATCTGCTGATGCCTCAAAACCATTTATTGCAGATGCCGGTAATGTTAAAGTAAAAGTTGTCGGAACATCATTCAATGTCATTACAAAAAATGCAGAATCTGCAGTTGAAGTATATGTTAAAACAGGAAAAGTGATGCTTTCCGATGATTCAGGATCACAATCAATGATCCTCGATCCCGGATTTGTGGGAACAATGGATTCAAAAATTTCGGGAAAGACAATTAATAATAACCCAAACTACATGTCATGGAATACTGGTCTGCTTATTTACAGCGGACAAAAACTTGATATTGTATTCAACGATCTTAAAAGAGATTATAATATGGATATTATTGCTGATGATCCCGGTATTCTTGAATACCTATGGACTTCTTCTATTGATAATCTGTCTCACGATAAAATAATTCGCTTAATTTGTGGTAGCTTTAACCTGAGTTATACAAAAGATGGCGATGTTTACCATCTTGCAAAAAAATAGCTCACACGCTGAAAAATGTTGTCGTTCAATGGCTTTAAATTTATAAGATTTCCTGCCATTGCATTGTTTATTCTACTGCTCCTGCCACAGAAGGCGGATTGCCAGGTAAGTATTCTTGATTCTACATTTACCTTCAGGGCAGGTTCAGTAAAAACAGGCAATGCTCTTAACATTATAAGCAGGCAAACCGGGTATAATTTTACATACGACAGCCGCCTTATTGATGCAGAAAAAAAGACGGAGATGACTTTC
>JAPLED010000040.1 GCA_026391475.1 Bacteroidia bacterium
CTTTGGTCATAAGGAGCTTAGAGAACTTAGTATCTACACTCTTATAAACTTCCGCACCTTTTGCAAAGGCTGATGCGAACTTACCTGCTGTTGAAGCAATACCTGTTGTTCTGTTCTTATATTTAAAAAGACCCTGTGGTTCTCCTGTGCAAAAGTAAACAGGTCTTTCACGACCTTTTCCGTATTTTGCTGTATCGTTGTTTGGAAATCTGAATCCGATATGATCGCGGTCGTCAGCAATCTGGTTATACATTACTCCGGGTTCCGGATTCATTTTAATGAGCCAGTCAAGACCCCATCTGCTTTCATTAAGAACATCAGGCACACCATCCGCCCCGGGTAGTCCATTGGAAAGATATTTATCGCCGAATGAAGCTGGATTTTCAGAATAAGCAAAAAGCATCTGGTATGTTGCATTCGCAGAAGTTGCTACATATTGCAGGTAATCAGCGGCATCGTGCCATCCCCCTGTAACATCAATATGTGCCGAGTCTGCAGACTTCCCGTAAATCTCATATCCGTCATCTGTATGGCAGGAGTCTTTTAACCATGGGTTATATCCACATCTTTGCTGCCTCATATAATTAAGCAGAAAATCAGCTGTCCCATCATAAACATCATCAGCAATCCGGAAATCGGGAGAGATAGCATTTCCTGCAACAATTCTATAAATACCGCTCTTTTTAAGCTCTGTGAATGGAAGTCGGTAACAACTGATAAAAGGTACCAGCGGCTTTGATTTTGTGACATTCTTAAAAGTCATTGCCACTTCCCCTGAACTTACTTCAATTATTTTAAATGATTGAAGGTTTATGTTGTTGAGGATGGCGTCAGTCACTATTGTAGTTTTAGCTTTGGCTTAATCTTTTGAATTTTATGTTATCATTAATATTTTACACCTTTTGTAACTCCTCCATCAATGCTTTTCGCTTCGGATACAATACTTTGAGTTGTTCTATTACGAAATTTGCCTTTTCACGTACCCCCATTTTTATCATTTTACGCAAATAGCGACAAGCAATTTGATAATGGCTTCTACCCATATTATTTACCATGTAGTTGAGAATGGCTGTTTGGTATAAATCGGTTATCTCAGTAGCATAATCTTTAATTAAATATTTTTCATAAGAATCTAATCTATCCAGCGAGGCATTCTTTTTTACAATATCGAATAGTTTATCCCATCTTTCTTCCCAAATATAAATTTGAGAAATAAATGAATAATCAACCCATCGATTTTTATTTGTAATATCTGTAATGATCAGCTTCACAAAATTGTCCCAGTTTTCCAACGATATGAATTTTTTCATTAAAGAGTAGTACGGTTTTTTTTCACGATTTGCATTTAAAAACAAATAGCGTGCATATTTTATAATATTATCTGTATCGCTTTGACTTATATATACTTTAAGTAAATAATCACGCCAGTCATTGGCAAGTCCGGGTTTTTTTTCATCGTCAAGCTTGATACCTTCTTCAGCCAGGGCAATTACTTTATTATAATCTTTTTTTGAGAGTGCTGTTTCTATCGTTTTTTTTCTAAAATCAGAATTAGCAATGTTTTGTTCTAAAAATTGAGTAGCTTTTTCATCACCTTCCATTTTGCTGATAAGCTCCAACCTTATCCGTTGTGCGCTTTTGAAATCCCAATTCCAATCCGGATCAGAAGGTTTAATATTGTCTAATAGTGAGTGTATCTGCTGGGCTTCTTCGGAATTTTTAATTAGTGATGTTGCCAGATCCAACATTGAAAAATGCCAGTCCCAGCCCTTAAAAATTTCTTTTTTAAAAGAAGTTATACAGTAATTAAAAAGCTCCTTTCGCAGTTGCTCTGTAACGGGTTTATCAACAATGGAAGATAAAACATCAACTGCAGGATCAATACATCCTCCAATATCCCCATTGCTATCATCGGCATATTGTAAGGCCTCTGTCATTTCTTCCAATACTGCACAAGCCATATACATAGCTGTTTGGTAATTTGACATTTCAACAAGTTTTTCGGCTCGTTGAACCATATCATATACTGCATTGCCTGCAAATCGTGCTTCGGAATATCCGATGAATCCATTGCGATCAGCCGATGTGCAAAGTATTGCGTGAATTTGTTTCGCGTAAAGTGCCTGCGATTCAGGGATAACCAAATAAGCAAAATTGGCTAAGAAAAGTTGCCGGAAAGAGCTATCCTTAACACATCGTTCTTTAATATAATCTTTCAAATTGTCATGCGACAACTTTTCAAGAAGTTCATCTACTTGTTCAGCAACTGTTTTCTTTTTTTTGGTTTTCTTTACTTCGCTTTTATTTTTTTTTGCTTTTACTTTCAGGTTTAATTCGTTTTGTTGAAGATGAAAAATAACGGCTACTACATGTTTACAAACCGGCCCCATATCGTAAGGGCACGAACAAACGTATTCGGTAATTACATCGTTTTTTATTGATAGTTGAACTGTATATTGGTTGGTGCCTTCAACAATCGCTTCGTATTCGCCGTGTCCTATCTCTTCGGGTTCGTTTACCAATCCTTTTTTAAAATATTGATAACCACGTTGCAAAATAGTTTCATCAATATGCTGCTCAAATTCTTTGAGTGGTATTTTCATTGTTATTTATTTAATTCACTAAATCCCTGCAATCTGTCTGGTTTGCGTTCTTTCCTTATATTTTAAATGCTTTATACTCCTCCTCACTCAGCGAGAATGCCGGACAAACTATTTTTACCTCATCGTAAGTGAGTTCGTATATTTTAAAGAGCATAATTTCTGCTTCTTGTTCTAATGCTTTTACCTTTGATTCATTGCCAAGTACAGACTTTATAGCAGCATATTGCTTTTCGAACCATTTTAATTGCTGTTCGGTTATTTGCCTGATGGGAACAGTTATCATTTTGTTATAATCTAATTTTACCCTGCCACCTTCATCGGCATCGCCATAAGCTACAAACTTGATGCGTTTGAACCAGTCAAATAATATTGAATTCAAGAAGAAAAACAGAAATTTATTATCCGTAATAACCATATAGCAGTTATTGTTCAAATAATGACCATAAGTGTCAAAGTAAAATTCATGCTTTTTAGCAGTGTAAATGTAAATCAGCTTAATATTATCAAATTCTTTAAAGTAATTGCTTCCGTATCTGCTCATTGCATACCACGGATATCTGCCTTCTTTAACTTCTGGTCTTTCTGAGAGTTCAGTTTTATAATTATTTAAGTATTTTGCTATATCTGGAAACTTCTCTATTTCAAAATCCCATGGGATATAAAGTAAATAGTCTATTATATTGAGATTCCATTTATCAAAACTCTTGGACTTAATGAATTTTTTAATTTGAATAGAGCTAGGCGTTTTGACTAGTTTTTCAGCAATTTCTTTTTTGAGAACAAAAGCATCATTATTTCCTGTTACTATGCCCCTAAATATTTTGTCGTTAGTAAACTCTTTTAGATTCAAGGAGTCTTTATAAATCTTTTCAAGAATTGAATTATAACTTGAATCTATAAATTTCCACTCTGCTCCATCCTTTATAACCTTAAATGGTTCACTTTTAGTAAAACTATTTAAATCAAGATTATCCAGAGATTTTACAGGAAAATAACGTGTAGAGTCTGTATCTGGCGCATTAATAATTTTAGTGATAGCAACATCGGTACTGGCTTCAAAAACGGGGAGCTCAAAAAAATCAATAATCAGGTCAACGTTTTTATCTTTTAGTTTTTTTCGCAAGCCCGTACCGTATTTTGTTTTCAGGTATTTATTCAGGGTGATAAAAATGATAATACCCCCGTAATTTGTAACAGAAAGGGCCGAATCGAAAAAATAAACATATAAATCTGCTGTTCCACTTCCTACTTCAGGGTGATTTGCTATATATTTTGGTTTATAATATGGGTCAATGGCTTCCTGGCGAACATAAGGAGGATTACCAATAACGATGTCAAAGCCGCCTTTTTCGGTAAACACCTCTGGGAAGTTAAGTTTGTAAAGAAAATAAGGTTTAATATTTTGTTCTTTTAGTTTTTCAAGTTCTGCAATCCTGTCTGTTTTACCCGATTCCTGTAAACTGGTAACAATTAAATCCCATTCAAGTGTTTCAATCTCGGCTTTTAATTCTTTCTTTCTTTCTTTATCAGATATGCTGAAAAAATCTTTCTGTAAACCTTGTAACCGTTGTGAAATATTAACCGCACTTTCTTCCTTATTAAACATACCATAAGATGTAGCCGGTTCTTCTACTTTTGATTTTGAGATTTTGATTAATAAATCCTTGCTCTCTTTTAGCTCCTTTTCAATTATGACTTTTTCTGTGCCTCTCAGTTGTCCGGTATTATGCAAAGTCAGGTATTTACTTTGCAAATCATTCATTTTCCTTTTTGTATTCTCAATTAAATCTTGCTTTTTGTTGTTGGTTTTTGTCTGTAACAGTTTTTCGTCAAAAAGCTTTATCCCTTCGTATGTTTCTAATAATGAATTGCCCTGCATAAATTTAAAATCGAGGTTTGGCAATGCATCTATTCCAAAATTACTTGAGATTTTTTCACCTTTATAATCCTCTTCAACAATTAAAGAAAGCCATGTTCTTAAGCGGGCTATATCAACAGCCATAGGCATTATATCAACCCCATAAATATTTTTGGAAAGAATTTCCTTTTTTAGAAGATAGGTATTTGGTTGTAGACTTAATAATTCTCTTAGTTGTATTAGCCGATGTAAAACACCCATAGGAAAAGCTCCGGAACCGCAAGCCGGATCTAAAATTTTAACATTTTTCAATGCTTCATCGGCTTCTTGTTTACGGTTATTAAGTTTATCAGGCCAAACAGGAATAGTTGAAAAGGGAGTACTTAATTCGTCAGTACTAATGCTGAGCTTATTTGCCAGATATGATTTCAGACTTTCGTCAACCATATAATCAACAATATCCCTGGGAGTATAGAATGCACCAAAAGCTTTACGTTCATTATTGGCTGCCTTTTCTGTTTCGGGGTTTTGACTGGCTAAGAGGTTTTCAAAAATACGACCCAACATTTCAGGGTCAACTGCTACTTGTTGATATTGGTTACTGCTTTCATCAATAGTAAAATCATAGTTTTCAAGTATCTCAACAAAATTTATCAACCATTTATTCAATTCAAGGGAAGCAAACATTTCATCTTCCGTTGTTTTATCAAATAAACCTCCATTCAAATATGGAATCTTCTCAAATAAATGTTTTACATCTATTGGCTCAACATTCAACCAATCTCTATCCCCAATTTTGGAATTTAATATGCCGAAAAATAGCTTTTGTAAATAAGTTTGGTGAAACTCAGGTGTATTCTTTATTTTTTCACTACTAATGAGTTTAGCAGGAACAATCTCTTTTTCCTTTAGAAACCAACAAAAAATATAACGACCAATTAAGCGAACGGTAAATTGCTTAAGCTGATTTTCGGTAGCATTTACCTCGCTGGCTTTTGCTATTCCGACCAATGCATCAAAGCGTTCTTTAATTTGTTTGTAAAACTCCTTATTTACTTCTTTTATGTCGAGCGATTTCCAAAGAAGATCGGCAATTTCTGGTTTCGGTTTTATTCCGATGTTCTGCCATTGCTGAATAATTTTGTTGTATTGAGTATTTGTTAAGCGGTTACGGAATGAAACAATTCTTTTCTGTTCTCCCTGGTTGAAAATCAGAACAAGTTTATCGTAATCGGGGGTAGTTACAAAATGAATATAATAAGGTTGGGAGGGGATATACTGAGGGCGACCCGGAATATTGATAATCCCCTTAACTGAAGCCTGATAACTTGTTAGTCCGGGGTCGTTATCAACCAGCTGATTTATATATTCTTTCTTTAATTTTTTTAAAACAGCAAAACGAACACGAATACTTTGTCCGTCTGCCGACATACGGTACAATTGAGCTTGAACTGTTTGTGGTGCGTTTGCAAGATACTCTTTCAGCTTTTGTGTCTGAGTAGAGAGCAATTGTGGTTTATTCTCAGCATTTGGGGTAATGCCCATCCATTGCAAAAGCGTAAAAGAAAACTCTAAAATTCTTTCTCTTGTTTTTTGCTCTGCTATCTGCGATAGTATTGTATTAATATCAGAAAATGTCATGTAAATATTTGTATTATGTTATCTAATGGAGGTTTTTCAGATTTTTCTTCGGGATTATATTGGTTTGAGAGTGAAATAAATTTTTCAATAATCTCACTGCCAATATGTTCTGTCCTTCGATTCATCCGGTTTACCAATCTTACAAGATTCAGGCTTTCTCTGTTTATATATGCATTTTGAGAATGATTAATACAATTTTCAACTTTATCAATTATATCAAAATTATAGCCGTATTCAATCATCCTGTTTTTTAATAAAAGTATTGCCGTTTTTTGAGGTTCATTGTAACGTATCTGATGTTCCTCCTCCCAAAATTGGTATTTATTTAAAATAAAGTCTAAAATGTAGGCTTCAGAATCAGGTTTGTTTTTAAACTTATCTGCAAAGCGTTCATTCTGTTCACTTGTGGCTTTTATCGAAAGTAAGCCTTCGGTGGTGGTAAACAATTCGCCAATTCTGTCTTTACTGAAAGCCAAAAAATATCCGGCTTCAAAAGATTCGTTTTCTCCTGCAGATAAATGAGCCAGATGAATATAATCATCTTCATCTTTTTTCATCTGCACCTTACCCCACTTTCCTTTTGGCAGGTTTCTGATTTTCTCTTTATAGGTATTTTCAAAATTTTCGTTCCGGTCAAATTCTCTCAGATCATCCATAAATAAATCTTCAGCGGCCAATAATTCCGATGTTTCAAATATTTTCCGGAAGGCTTCAAGTCGTTTCTTCTCATCACGGCTATATAGATCCTCTGTAAAGTCTTGTGGTATAGGTTCTTCGTCCAATACGCTTTGGTCGCTTCCAACGGTGTAACGAATCAGGTTGATTTTGTCTTGTAGTTTACTTACTAACTTCAGGTAACTTTCAAGTTGTTCAGTCGGGCGGAAATTGTAAATGAAGATCTCTTCGAATTTACTCCCTAATCGGTTTATCCTGCCGTTTCGTTGAATCATTCTTACAGGATTCCAGTGCAGGTCATAGTTTACAATCATTCCACAATCCTGTAAGTTTTGTCCTTCCGAAAGCTTGTCGGTAGCTATCAGAAAATCAATTTCTTTTTCTCCTTGTTTGAGTTCATGTTTTTTTGAAACGGGTGCAAAACGTTTTGCATAATTTTCAATCTCGTTTCTTGTTCCTAAAGCAAATTCAATGTTTTTGCCTTTCACCAGATATTCCGGCAACTTTTCAGCCAGATATTTCAGTGTGTCGGCAAAGTAAGTGAAGATCAAGACTTTTCTCTCCTCATTCTGATTGAGGTGTTTAGCCAATACCTGAATCTTATCATCCTTTTTTATCAGCAATGCAATTTGCTCTTTTAAAATGCCGATTATTGAAAGATCTTTAGCAATGTCGGCTTTTAGTTGAGTAACATTGAAAACTCCTTCGCTTGCAATAATTGTAACAAACTCCTGTTCGGTTTTTTCGAACGATTCTATGTCAAAATCCAATTCATCCTCTTCGGCATTCTGTTCATTATAAGCATCAATGGCTTTATTCAATGCAGAAAGATTTTTAACTGAAATGATTTTATTGAATTTTCCCAGTTTGGTTTGAAAGTCTTTGAGTTTATGCTCATAACTTTTAATAGATTTGTCGATTGAGAAAAGTGATGATTCCAAACGCTTTAAGAATACCGTTCTGAAAATTCCGTAAATACCTATCTGTCTGCTCAGTTCACGGTTATCATCAGCATTCAATTCCAATTCTCCTCTCTTTCTGTCATAATAAGCATGCCGGTATATATTATAGCGGTAACATGGAAACCCCAGGCTCAATATGGCAGTATAAATTATTTCCAATGATGAATTGATTGGTTTTTCTCTTGCAGTATAATGATCAAAGAGGTCAAGCGGGTGAGCAAGATAATCCAATTCCGCCAAACTCGTTATTTCGTAATTGAACGCTCTTGTGAGTTCTGAATTTTGCTTAGCCATTTTAAGCAGTTGCGATTTGAATTGATTTGGCACTTCATACTCCAGATTATCGGGGTACGATTTTGGAAACTTTTGAAGTTTACCGTTTATCTCCAAACCATCAGGGTATTCTTTTTCAATACCTTGTCGTGTTCGTCTTACAATAAAACGGTTTAACAATGGTGTAAGTTGTTCTTTGATTTGCTGGTAATTGATAAATTTATTTTCACGGATTTGCTTCTGCATGTCGGTTTGGAGTAATTCCAGCCTTTCTTTCAGCGTAAAATATTTTTGTCTTCCACGATCATAAAATCTCCCTAATTTAAAAATATCACCACCTGAACCCAACATGATCTGATTTGTCAGGTCAGCTAACTGGTTATTGATGGGAGTTGCAGTGACCATGAGTGTTTTTGCATTTTCATTTTCCTGTCTCCATTTAATGAAAACATCAAAACGTTGACCTCCGGCAGACCTCAGGTTATGGCTTTCATCAAAAACGAACAGACCAACCGGAATAGATCTTAAATTTTCTCTTATATCTTCGATCTTGTTTGTGTCCTGCAAACTGTATATTTCAGGAATATGAATCATCCTGAAATCATCAAATGCTTTTCTCCATTGCTGAATCAATCCGGCAGGTGCAATTACTACAACCCTTTGATTTAAGTTTTGTTTGTAATATTCGATTACTTTAATAGCTGTATAAGTTTTTCCCAGGCCTACAGAATCGGAAAGCATAGCAACACCTTGTCGTTCAAGTTTTTTGATTAAGCTGTTTGCATTTTGAATCTGAAATTTCAACAATTGCGGCTTACCTGAAGCCGGATCGTCTAAATCAACCTTGTTTTCTTTCTCGTCTTGCAAGTCTTGGCCATAAATGCGATATAAAGCATGAATATACATTTCATACGCGCTGAAACACAGTCCTCCATGTTTACTCAATGCCAAAATTTCTTCTTTGAAAGTCTGTGCCCAGTTTTCGCTGTCGTTCCATAATTCCTCAAACCAGGTACGGTGCGATGGATGCTGCGATATATTTTTGCGAATAAAATTTACAGTGGCGTTATTGTCCTCAAGCTGATTCAATTCAAGGTTGCCAAAAAGCCCCTGCCTGGTGAAATTGGAACTACCAATAATGCCAACAGCATTTTCTTCATCAGATCCAAAAATGTAGCACTTTGCATGAAGAAAATTTTTGCGGTAAACCCTGATTTGAAGTTTACCGTCGTTTCCCTCATTCATATATTTACATAACAAGTCTGCAATTTTTTGAAACTCCTCTTTCAGTTGCAACTCCTCTAAATCTTTCTTCAGATATTTTTCAGGAAAGTCGGGGTCTTGTTTCGCAGGGTTCTTAACCTGATATACTTTTACAGATGGTTCTTCACCAAGCAACAGTCTTAAAGAGGTATTTTCTCTTAATAAATAAGTATTGAGTTCATCATAAATTTCCACCATTCCGGGCAAATCCCAACAACCTGTCGCAATTGAAATTTCGGAATATGCTGTATCTGTAATTAACTCTTTCAGAACACTGCCGATCTGATATTCGTTTGAGGAATTGTCAATTAGTTTAATGCCATTCTTCATCTTTTCAAATTTTTATTAGCAATCTTCATAGCTTGATATGCCACTTTAGGTTCTTCAACAATTGTTGATTCAATTTTATCAGCAAGCCAAAGCGTTAAAAGCTCATCTTCGTTGGCATTTAAAAATTTAGCAATATTAATTACCTGCTGTTTTGAAGGCTTACGATCACCTCTTTCAATCTTGCTCATTAAAGCTGTATCAACTTCAAGATATGCGGCAACCTGACGTAAAAGAAGATTTTGCTTTTCTCTGAGTTCCCTGATTCTTTTCCCTAAATGTGTCATTTAGTAGTATTTTATTTGGCTTGTCAAATATTGTCAAATTTACAAATATTTTTTATTTTTATCAAAGCCAGAAGAAAAATTATTCTGAATTTTTTTCTGTGGGATTGCATTGCGGAACTTTCATTTGAAACGCTGACTCATAAACAGAAAGAGATTCATATAAGAAAGTTACTGGAATCACGACAAGAGTAATTCCTTTTCCTAAAGGTCAGTAAAACTTTTTATCCAGGGTTTACCTATTCCGGTTTAATGGTAATTATTGTTATTTCGGGTGGCATCCATATCCTGAACGGAATTGCCAGGACTCCAAGTCCACGATTAACGTACTGAAATTGATTTCCTTCTGAGTAAAGCCCACTCCAATGAGGATAGAAATATTTTGAAGGACTCCATTTGAACTTTTTAGTAAAAATACCCATCTGCATGCCATGGGTATGCCCCGATAGAGTAATATCTATGTCAGTTTTTCCGGTCACTTCCTCCTCCCATTGATTAGGATCGTGGCTGAGGAGTATTTTCAGGTCAACACTGTCAAGCCCGGAGATTGCCTTACCAAGATCTCCATGTACCATATCAGGATGCCGCCCCTTTGTGAATATCCCTATCAGGCCGATCTTTGCATCTCCAACATTGACTATAGTAAATTCATCATTAAGAACTTTGTATCCGGAAGACCTTATCAATTGATTCATTATCAATACATTATTGTCTTTGTCTGCCTCAGTGAAAAATGGATGATAGGTTCCGAAATCGTGGTTGCCCATTACAGCAAAATTGCCATACCTGCTTTTAACTTTGGAAAGGATTGTGTCATTTCTGTCAAATTCTCTCCATCCATAGCTGACAAAATCACCGGTATTAAGAACCAGGTCAGGTTTATAGGTGTTAACCTCATCCATAATCTTTTGCAGTAATTTTCCCTGATTATAGAAACCTGAGAGATGCATATCCGACAACTGGACAATCTTAAGTCCGTCAAGATCTTTATTTAAACCTTTGATTTTGATCGTAACAGCTTCTGTTTTGAAATTAAATCTTCCGTGTAGTGTACTCAGAGCGATTATAGAAAAAATCAACACCATTATCGAGAGACCAGTATTAGTTAACCATCTTAAATGGCCACTGGTTTTAATTCTTGCTAATCTGCCGGTGAAATGGAATATATTTAATATAGCTCTGGGAACTACAACCGCACACATCATTCCTGTCATATTCATCAACAGCCATATATGACGGGGAGTGTCGAAAAAACTTTTATAAGAATTTATTTCAAAAAACAGGACCCAGAGCCAGATACTAAGGATAACATGAATAATGATTGAAATGAAATATTTTGCCTTTGATACGCTGTAAAAATGCTGCCGTAAAACCACCAGTGTCAGAACCTCAGTTATGATAAGAATTATCAGGAATCCCATTGAAAATAATTTAGCGTGTAAAAGTACTCAATTATTAATTATCATGATTATTGTTACATTCGCAACTGTTTAATAATATTTCCAAAATGACTGAAGTTATTTTATTGGATCATCTTCCTGAAAACCTGACTCATCCTGATATTCAACCACATCTTTTTAACAGAACTATTGAATATATGAAGATGAAAAAGTGAAGCTAATGTATCCAAAACTCAATTTCTTTAAGAAAGTTTCCAACCCCCAAGCCAATGTTAATAATTTAACAATAATCATATTTATCATATTAACTCTTTGATTTAAAGAATTTTTAGAAATTTGTAGAAAAATGAGTAAGAGTGATTTTACGATAAAAAAACAATAACTTAACCTGAAAACTATGATGAAACTACCAGGAAAAACTGTTGAAAGGCTCAGCGAGTACAGAAGGACACTTCTGGAATGCCTTAACGAAAAAAGAAACTTCATTTTTTCTCACGATCTGGCTGCCCGTCTTCATATTACAGCCGTACAGGTCAGGCGCGACCTGATGCTGATCGGTTATTCGAGTGTTCTCAGAAAAGGATACGATGTGAGAGAGCTCATTGATACGATTGGAAAGATCATTGATTCTGAAGAAAGCATGAATGTTGCAGTAATCGGAATCGGGAACCTTGGAAGAGCCGTCGCAGGTTATTTTAAGGGAAAACGATCAAAACTTAATCTTGTTGCCTCATTCGACAATGATCCACAGAAGGTTAATAGGGTTATCTCGGGTGTGAAATGCTATCCTTACACTGATATCGAAAGGATGATAAAAGAACTTGATATCAGGATAGCCATTCTTACTGTTCCACCCGATTTCGCCAGGGAGATAACAGAAGAAACAGTCCGTTTCGGAATAAAAGGTATTCTCAATTTTACTACTATACCTTTAAATGTTCCTTCAGGAGTCTACCTCGAAGAATATGATATGATAACCTCTATAGAGAAGGTAGCATATTTTGTGAAAGAAAATAAAATTTATTAAAAATAGATATCCCGTTCTCCTTCCGTGATCGATTCGAGGTTACCTGATATTTTCGTCTTAAGAGTTTTGTTATCAACTTCTCTTACAAGTTTATTTATTAATGCAAACCCTTTTGCCATGGTTTCAGGAGAGGCAAAGTCCTCAAGATATTCTTTGAAGGTAAAGAGGGCATTTGGCATGCAATATTGCTTGATCAGACCAGGTTTGGCGAGATCCATAAAATCCTGACCTACTCTTCCCTTGCGATAGCAGCCTGTACAAAATGATGGTATGTAACCACCGTCGGCTAGCGATGAAATCACCTGATCGAGGGTCCTGTGATCGCCCAGAGTGAATTGGCTGCCGGATTGCTCTTCTTCATGGGAATATGATCCGGGATTAGTTCTCGATCCTGCTGAAACCTGACTTATACCATAATCGCATAACTCATTTCGCATAACATCATTTTCACGGGTGCTCAGGATGATACCTGTATATGGAAGTGCAATCCTGATAATCGCTACCAGTTTTTTAAAATCGTTGTCACTTACCTTCGATGGGATGTTCTCTGAATGAGGAGCACCAACTGCATACTCTATACGCGGAACACTTACTGTATGAGGACCGCATCCAAACGCACTTTCAAGATGATGAGCATGTTCCATCATTGCCAGAACTTCAAAACGATAGTCAATTAAACCCAGCAGTGCTCCTATACCAATATCATTAATTCCACCTTCCATGGCCCTGTCCATAACGGTAAGGCGATATTCATAGTCTCCCTTTTTAGTGTCGGAAGGGTGAAACTCATTGTATAACAACGGATCATAAGTCTCCTGAAAACAAACGTATGTTCCGATTTTCTCAGCTTTCAGTTTTGCGAAGTCTTCAACTTCCATCGGTGCCAGTTCCACATTTATACGGCGAATATAATCACGGCCTCCGTGTTCCCTGACGCTATAGGTTGTTCGTATAGCTTCCACCATATAATCAGTATTGTTTCGGGCACTTTCACCACAAATAAGAAGTATACGTTTATGTCCTTCCTTAAGGAGAGAACGTGTCTCTTGCGCAATCTCGTCCATAGTCAGAACCTTGCGCTTAATAAGTTTATTATCAGATCTGAATGAACAGTAGGTACAATTATTAATACAGGCATTTCCGGTATAAATAGGAGCGAATATCACTAACCGTTTACCATATATCTCTTCCTTCACGGTATGTGCTGTCTCCATAATATTATGAATAATAGATGGATCAGAGACACGCAACAGTGAAGCTACATCTTCCAGATTCAAGCCTTTAAGTTTCAATGCTTTGTTAAGGATAGAGTTTGTCTGACTTTCAGAAGGAGTCTTCCCCTCTATTAATGAATATAATTTGTCCCTGTCAATGAATACTTTATTCCGTTCGCTCCTGTTCATTATTTTGCTCCTCCTTGTATTTGGTAAGAATAGATTTTACTTCAACATCTTTTAAACGTCCAATCTTACCTGTAAGAGCACTGATTGTTTCGGTGGTACCTTCGATAATAAGAGAAATAACATTGATATTCCGATGATGCAGAGGCAGCCCCTGGCGGGCAAGAACAATATCGCCGTATTCAGATAATAAGGCGTTTACTGACGGAACTGCTGTTTTGCCTTTTATTAAGATCGTAATTGTGCCAATTCTCTTTTCCATCAGATCTCTTTTGGATTGGATATGCGTTTATATATTTCCGTACATGCTTCGAAAAAGTGTCAACCGTTTCTCAGAAATGTACTGTTACAAAAATAACACTAATTATCCGATTTGAAAAGTAAGTTTTATTCCATCTGTTCAGAAGACAATTAAAATCAATACCCTGAATAAAGCTGGTTGAAAATTAATTTGAAGGTGCTGTATGTCTGCGCCCTGAAAGTAATCTCAGGGCCAAAAGCATATAACCTGCCTGAACCAACCGAGGCTTCGAAGGCAGCTACCCCATCCTGTAAATATTCCTGTCCCCATGCCCAGCCGCTGCGAAGTGTCTGAGCCGAACCGAACCAGGCAAGGGGCTTTATTTTCCCGCTACTTTGCGCTTCAGGTGTAAGTCTGAATACCGGACTGGAATCAAACAAAACATCTGCTTCAGCTTCCATTCCCCACGCAGCAGGTTGTGCAGAATCAACAATAACATGCATTACGCTGCCTGGAATATAATATTTGTCTGATGTCAGTTGAACCAGTTTCCCATTCTTCATCTCAACAAGGGCATTGGTAACCGACAATTTTAAATGGTACGCAAGATTTGTGCTATTCCCAATGGTTATTACTGATCCTCCTGATTCCATGAAGCTTTTTAAGGAGGCAATTGATGTATCAGCACTGATCCTTCCCCATTGTGCCTGGTATTCAGCAGGTATATCTTTTAATCTTGTTGTATCCCTGGAAGGACCTTGACCTGTCTGAGAAAGGGGTGGGATGGCACCGCTGACAAATATAATTACATCATACTTCTTTCGCAGGTTACCGGCATTTATCTCTTTGGCATATATGGTTTTGAAGGAGAAATGATTCTGCTCAAATATCCACCTCATCCAACCTGATGATATTGATCCTCCGTACATATCCCAAAGTGCAATACGCAACGGGGACATACTGCCGGTCAGATTAACCGGACGTTTGCTGACTGATTTAACATTCAGGCTAAGATCAGTTGCTGCTTTATCGAGAATGGTTTTTGCTTTTGGGCCGGCAGGTATGAAAAAGGAACCTTGCCCCAACCCGGTAGTGCCATCAGGCTTATCTTTTAATCGATATACTTCAAGGCCGGAATGAATCAGATCATTCACCGCAACAAAAGAATTGTTGCACCTTGAATCCAGAATGTAACCTGCAACCTTAGAGGAAAGATCAAAATTTCCCCGTGGAGACTGGGTTTTGCCATAAGGTATAGATTGAAACGGACCATCAAATGCATTCAATATTCTTTTGAACTTAAATCCCATAGTATAGGCAGGGGTCCAGCCGGCCATATCGTATGGAGCAACGGGAGGGCCTCCCGGATATAAGAAATCATTCGGATAATCCTGTGGTTCAAACATATCCAGAATATGTGGACGAAATGCCTGATTTGTTTTTATGATATAAGAACCTGCAGGAAAACTATTCCCTTCTATATTAAAGTCGGCCACTGCTTTGGAAACACTTATCCCTGCCTGAATCATTACATTAATAAATTTTACAGCAGTTGGGAAGTCCGGTTGAACAGCCGGTATAACATACCCGCGGGGATCGCGTTTTGTAGAATCACTGAATAAGATACTGTAATACTTAAGTGGTAATGTACCCTGATTTGCCCTTGATGAATTATTTGGTGTATCAGCAATTCTTTTATTTTTTTGATCCCTTTCATAGGCATCGTTGATTGCATTAATCCGTTTAGGAGAAATAGTCCAGTTATCGCGGTTCCCGGCCTC
Organism: Bacteroidia bacterium; assembly: GCA_026391475.1. GTDB lineage: Bacteria > Bacteroidota > Bacteroidia > Bacteroidales > VadinHA17 > LD21. The sequence goes on from JAPLED010000040.1 coordinate 15,736, forward strand.
GATGGAACTTTTTCCCATACTATAAATATTATATAGGAGATGTTCACGGTTTCGGGCAGCATAATCAAGAACCGCATAGTTTAGGGATAGAGAATAATCGATAGATTTTTTGTAAAGCCACTTTTGCGGCTTTACAGGATAAGGAGTATTACCGCTGGGAATAAGACGCAATGGAACAAATGGAATGGTCATTGGAGTAGGGTTCCCGATAATTTCAGTTAATACTCCGATCATGTTGTGAAAATAAGCTGTAGTTCTTAAACCACCATTGTACCATGTCGAGAACTGAGATCCGCCACGTTCTGTATACCCTGGCTTACCCTCAAGGTTAAGTCTGTTGATCATGGCCGCACCCACTGCATCGATTCCTGTTATTACCAATGGATTAAACAAATAATTAAACGGATCACGATATGGAGGTCCTGCTACAACTGAACCTGCCGGACCAGACTGGTGATGATTGTAAATAATCTGGGGCATCCATTCAATATAGAGTTGTTTACTGATATTCTGTGTTTCCTTCATATTCATCATATAGAAATCACGGTTGTTATCGTGACCAACATATTTCTGATACAATCTGGGGAGTTGGGAATAGGATCTTTTCAATGTATCAGGATTTCTCATATACCAGTCAGATACCAGCTCCTGACCATCAGGATTTGCATGAACCATTAGAATGATAACATCGTCGAGGATTCTTAATGTTTCCGGATCATTTCTGCTTACAAGTTGCCAGATTGTTTCTATCAGCTGATGTGTTCCCACTGTTTCTGTTGCATGAAGTCCGCCATCTATCCATACTACAGCCTTACCTTCAACAGACATTTTCCTGGCTTCCTCATCTGAAATCCCCTCTGCATGTGCAAGTTTCTGTGATATTTCCTTGTACCGTGTTAAATTTTTAATGTTTTCAGGAGAAGAAATTATCATCATATACTGAGATCGTCCTTCTTCAGTCAGTCCCATATTGACCAGGCTTACCCTGTTTGAAGCAGAAGCAATCTTCTTAAAATAAGCTTCAGTCTGTGTATAATCAGCAAGTTTATAATCATCTCCAATAGAAAACCCAAAATGCTCTTTTGGAGAGGGTAAATTTTGGGATATTGAAAGAAATGTACTCGAAAGAAAGAGCATTAATCCAAGGAAAAGTTTTGTCGTCATTTTTTTTAATGTTGAATATTAATGTGAATACAAAAAGAAAAATTAAGAACAATATAAGATTTTAACTGATCACCAGGATATTTTAATAAACCTAGACAGGGTTTTCACCTCTTCTCTCGGAGTAATGTTTTGAATCTCCCCATTCGCCATAAATAACCTCTGCATCAGCAAGGCTGACACGTGCTTCAAGACAACTCTGACAATCCTCAGCTGAGTCGTCTGTACAAGGTTTATTATTATATAGTTTATAGCTGTCGCGATATTTGCCAGGTGTAATATTTGGCATAAGGATATTTGCGCCAATCTTAACAGCTTTTTCCCTTCCGATGGGATCGATTGCCTGAAGAGCGGTTGCTGCAACAATATTAATATCCTTCATCATAATCCTGATGATAGCAATCATTTTAAGTGTCAGATCAAATCTTTCTTTCAGTGGCAATAGGTTTTCCGCATGTTCAATCAGAGGTGTATCGGCATGTTCAATATAGGGACCCATGCCACACATATCGATATTGAATTCTTTCATAAACAGGAGGTCATCGGCAAGATCATCAATGGTCTGAAATGGCAAACCAATCATAACACCGGTACCTGTCTGGTAACCAATATCCTGCAGGCTTTTAAGGCATTCCAGTCTACGGTTGAAATTATGTTTTGAATCATTTGGGTGGATCGTGTTGTAAAGCGTCTGATTGGTTGATTCAACACGCAGCAGATAGCGGTGGGCACCTGCATCATACCATTTTTTATACACTTCTGGTTCCTGCTCCCCTACTGACAAAGTAACTCCTAATTCACCATTTGACAATTCCTTTATCTTATGCAGAAGGCTTTCAATCCTGTTTGTAACAAACTGGCTCTCAAGTTCTCCCGATTGAAGCGTTATCGACCCGTAACGGTTGTCATAAGCAAACCTGGCAGCAGCAAGTATCTCATCATCAGATAAACTATAACGTTCCAGATTTTTATTGCCTTTTCTGATTCCGCAATAGAGACAATCCTTCCCGCAGACATTTGAAAATTCAATCAGTCCCCTGAACCATACCTTATTGCCGATAAATTTTTCTTTTACTTCCGCGGATTTTTTAAAAAGAAGAGTTCTGTCTTCTCCTTCAGATTTAAGGAGTCTGATAATATTTTTTTTCAAAAATTCTTCCTGTGTCAGTATCTCTTTTATTGTAGTGTCCATCTTGCTTAAAATCGGTTTGCAAAGATAATAAAAGGCAGATACATGAACTCATCCTCAAACCTCCTCTTTAATTCCCACGAACTCATGACAATTGTTATGTTTTGTACTATTTATTTTTATTATCTTGCCTTAATAAAATCAGAACGGAGATTGGCTGTAAGTCATTATATATCAGAAAAGTATCTATTTGTTGTAGCTCATAATGTTGGCTTCCTCAAGAGGTTTGCCGGATTGTAGTTTTTCTGTCCGGCCGGATTATTGAATTTCATAATTCACTCCAAAACCATTACTTTACATTATGATAAATGAAAAACTTTTAAATCCGGGCAGCATTGTTGTTATCGGAGGTTCAGACGATATTTTAAAACCGGGAGGAAAAGTCCTGAAAAATATTCTCGACGGAAAATTCCCGGGAAACCTTTATGTTGTTAATCCTAAGCAGGATGTTGTCCAGGGATTGAAGTCGTACAAAGATATTTCCCTGATACCCGATACAGATCTGGCTATCCTTGCAATTCCTGCAAAGATGTGCCTGCCTGCTGTTGAAGTCCTGTGCCGGGATAAAAAAACAAGTGCATTTATCATTTTATCAGCCGGTTTCAGTGAAGAGAGCCCCGAAGGCAGTGTTCTGGAACACCAGATAGTTGATGTCATTAATAAGTATAATGGTTGTCTTATCGGACCTAACTGTATCGGTTTCCTTAACTATAAATATAATGGTGTCTTTACTACACCTCTACCGAAACTTGATCCGAAAGGAATTGATTTTATCTCCGGTTCAGGAGCAACGGCTGTATTTATAATGGAAGCGGCTATTCCAAATGGTTTAACTTTTTCAAGTCTCTATTCCGTTGGAAACAGTGCCCAGATTGGAGTGGAAGATGTACTTGAATATCTTGATCTTTCCTTTGATCCGAAAACCTCTTCGAGGATAAAACTGCTTTATATTGAGACTATTGGAAATCCGGGGAAGCTTCTTAAACATGCTTCTTCCCTTATTAGAAAAGGGTGCAGAATAGCAGCCATTAAATCAGGGACTTCCGAAGCCGGCAGCAGGGCTGCATCATCGCACACAGGAGCCATGGCAAGTCCCGACACAGCTGTTGAAGCGCTGTTCCGGAAAGCAGGCATCGTCAGGTGCAACAGCCGGTCGGAACTGATAGCAGTTGCTTCTGTTTTTACCCGTCCCGCATTAAAAGGTAAGAGGATAGCAATCATAACTCATGCCGGTGGACCGGCTGTAATGCTTACCGATGCTCTTTCGAAAGGGGGAATGGAAGTGCCTCAGATAACCGGAAAAAAAGCCGATGCCTTGCGCGAAAAATTGTTCCCCGGGTCATCAGTAGCCAATCCGATTGATTTTCTGGCAACAGGTAATGCGGAACAGCTTGGTTATATTATTGATGCCTGTGAAAATGATTTTGACAATATCGATGCAATGGCGGTCATCTTTGGCAGTCCGGGACTCTTCCCTGTTTATGATGTCTACGATCTGCTCGATAAAAAAATAAGAACTTGCAGTAAACCCATTTTCCCGGTTTTACCTTCCATTATAAACGTAAGTCAAGAGATAAAGGAATTTCTTTCAAAGGGAAATATCAATTTCCCCGATGAGGTGCCATTTGCAAATGCTCTATGTAATGTATCTGATACTCAGTATCGCGAAGTTACTGAATATGAGCAGTATACTATTGATAAAACCACTATACGCACCATAATCGATAATTCGGAAAACGGTTACCTGAGTCCTGAAGATGTAAACAGGTTACTCAAGGCGGCAGGAATTCCTATAGCTGAAGAGGCTGTAGTTACCAATTCCGCTGAGGCCGTCAGAAGGGCTTCAGAAATTGATTTCCCTGTAGCTATGAAAGTTGTCGGACCTGTTCATAAATCTGATGTCGGAGGAGTTGTTCTTAATCTGAAGGATAGTAAATCAGTTTCCATGGAATTTACACGGATGATGAAGATACCCGGATCAAAGGCAGTTCTTGTCCAGAAAATGGTTTCCGGTACAGAACTTTTTGCCGGGATAAAAACTGAAGGCGCTTTTGGTCACCTGTTACTGGCAGGCCTTGGCGGGATCTTCATTGAAGTACTGAAAGATGTATCAGCGTCTTTGGTTCCTGTATCATACAGTGAAGCGAAACATATGGTTCATTCTCTCAAAGGATACGCTATTATTAAAGGTATGAGAGGTCAGAGGGGAATTAAGGAATCTACTTTTCTTGAGATAATATGCAGGTTATCAGCTCTTGCGGAAGTTGCCCCCGAGATATCTGAAATGGATCTGAACCCGCTGATGGGAACAGAGGATTCTGTAGTGGCAGTTGATGCCAGGATCAGGATTGAGATGACTGATAAATAGCATATATTGATTAGGTATTTAATTTATTATTTTTATAAGTTTTTTTACAAACATTGAAGTCATTCTGAATATTAATATGAAAAACACACCAGTTGATTATAATATAGTGAAAACCAGGATTGAGGCAAGCGGATTGACTAATCTTGGAACTGCCAGTATCAGGGAGATTGTAAAGCTTGTCAATCAGATTGAAAAGGCGACCGGAATGAAATTTATCAGGATGGAGATGGGTGCCCCTGGTCTGCCTGCGTCTCAAATCGTAGTTAATGCTGAAATTGATTCTCTGAAGAGAGGGGTCTCCTCCGTTTATCCGAATATTGAAGGGATCAACCCTTTGAAGGAGGAAACATCCAGATTCATAAAACTTTTCCTTGATATTGATATTAATCCTCAGGGTTGTATCCCCACAGTAGGTTCAATGATGGGATCGATGGTCAGTTTCCTTGTGGCAAACAGGAATGACAAAACCAAAGAAGGAACCCTTTTCCTTGATCCGGGTTTCCCGGTACAGAAGACACAGGTGAAGCTGCTCGGTCATACTTACCATTCTTTTGATATTTTTGAGTACCGAGGTTCAAAGCTGAAAAATAAACTGGAATCATATCTGAAATCAGGTAAGATATCTTCAATTCTTTATTCAAATCCAAACAATCCTACATGGATGTGTTTAAATGAAGAGGAACTTGCAATAATTGGCGAACTTTCCAGGAAATATGATGTTATTGTTATTGAGGACCTTGCTTATTTCGGCATGGATTTCAGAAAAGACTATTCAAAACCAGGGCTACCTCCATTTCAACCCACTATCGGAAGGTATACTGATGACTATATAATTCTTATTTCGAGTTCTAAAATTTTTAGCTATGCCGGTCAAAGAATTGGTATGATGGCAATATCCGATCATCTTTTTGAAAGACAATATCCTGATCTTTTAAGGTATTATTCGACTGATAAATTTGGCCATTCCGCTATCTTTGGTGCTTTGTATGCTTTATCTGCCGGGGTTGCACATTCAGTTCAGTACGGTCTTGCCGCTTTACTGAAGGCAGTAAATGATGGAAATTACAGGTTTATCAGTATAGTTAAGGAATACGGTGAAAAAGCCAGGGTGATGAAAGCTCTGTTTGTTGCTAACGGGTTTAAAATTCCTTACGATATGGACCTTGATGAACCACTTGCCGATGGTTTCTATTTCACCATTTCCTATCCCGGAATGAAGAGCAGTGAATTGCTGGAGGAACTTCTTTATTATGGAATCAGCGCAATTTCGCTCGACATAACCGGAAGTAACAGGAATGATGGTTTAAGGGCATGTGTCTCATATGTTGCCCGGGAGCAATTTCATGATCTCGAGAATCGTCTGAAACGTTTTAATGAGGATCACGCTTTAAAAATGAATTAATTTTATAGATATGGCAAAAATAAGGGGTAGTATTGTTGTAAATATAGAGAAATGTAAAGGGTGCGAATTATGTATGGTTTCATGTCCTACAGGAACCATCGCAATGGCAAAGGAGGTTAATGGAAAAGGCTATAATTATGCCTATCCTGCAAATCCTGAGCTGTGTATTGGCTGTGCTAACTGTGCAATGGTTTGTCCCGATGGGGTAATAACAGTTTATAAAACAAAAATATAGGCAGGTGATGAAAAAGGAATTAAGATTAATGAAGGGCAATGAGGCGGTTGCAGAAGCTGCAATACGTGCCGGTGCCGATGGTTATTTCGGGTATCCTATTACACCGCAGAGCGAGATATTGGAGTACCTGATGGAAGCCAACCCTGCTGAAACCACAGGTATGGTAGTTCTCCAGGCGGAGAGTGAAGTTGCTGCTATTAATATGGTATACGGGGGAGCAGCCTGCGGTAAAAAAGTTATGACATCTTCATCGTCACCGGGCATCAGCCTTAAACAGGAGGGTATCACCTATATCGCCGGAGCGGAGCTTCCATGCCTGATAGTCAATGTTGTCAGGGGAGGCCCTGGTCTTGGTACGATCCAGCCTGCACAATCAGATTATTTTCAGTCGGTTAAAGGGGGAGGACATGGTGATTATCACCTTATTGTACTTGCTCCTGCCTCAGTTCAGGAGATGGCTGACTTTGTCGATCTTAGTTTTGAGCTGGCTTTTAAATACCGCAATCCGGTTCTGATGCTTTCTGACGGTGCAATAGGTCAGATGATGGAAAAGGTATACCTGAGTCCACAGAAAGAGAGATCAAAAGTATTCCCCGACTGGGCTACAACCGGAAAGCCGGCAACAAGGGAGAGAAATATTATTACCTCACTTGATCTTGATCCTAACGGAATGGAGATGCATAACCATAAACTCCAGGCAAAGTATAATGAAATAAGGGAAAAAGAGGTACGTTATGAGGAGTTCCAGTGCGAAGATGCTGAATATCTTTTAGTGGCTTACGGCACAAGTGCCAGGGTTTGCCAGAAAGCAGTACTGCTTTTACGTGAAGAAGGTATCAAAGTCGGCTTATTAAGACCAATAACACTATTCCCATTTCCAACAAAGCGCATTAATGAACTCGCAGGACAGGTAAAAGGGATCCTTTCGGTGGAGATGAGCGCCGGCCAGATGGTGGAAGACGTGCTTCTGGCAGTCAACGGGAAAGTACCGGTTAAGCACTTTGGAAGGATGGGAGGTATTGTTACAACACCTGAAGAGGTGGTTGAAAATCTGAAATCAAAAATTATAGGAGGTTAAGAGATGATTGAAGCTACCGGAATTAAAGAGATCATAAAACCCGAGAATCTGGTTTATAGGAAAACTAAAATAATGACAGACAATATTTTGTCATATTGCCCGGGTTGCGGTCATGGAACCACCCATCGTATACTTGCAGAAGTTATTGATGAAGAGGATCTCCAGTCCCAAACGATTGGAGTATCCCCTGTAGGATGTTCTGTTCTATTGTATAATTATATAGATGTTGATATTCAGGAGGCAGCACATGGTCGTGCTCCCGCTGTTGCCACAGCTATCAAACGTCTCTTGCCCGATAAGTTTGTTTTTACATATCAGGGTGATGGGGACCTTGCAGCTATCGGTACCGCCGAGACTATCCACGCCTGTAACAGAGGCGAAAATATCCTTATAATATTTATTAATAATGGTATTTACGGAATGACCGGAGGCCAAATGGCACCAACTACTCTTCCCGGCATGAAATCATCAACATCACCATACGGCAGAGATGTCAAAACAATGGGTTATCCGCTTAAGATGACCGATATTGTTGCAACACTTCCCGGTACTTACTATGTTACCCGGCAGAGTGTTAATACTCCGGCGAACGTAAAAAAGACAAAGAAAGCAATAAGAAAGGCAGTCCAATACCAGAAACTTGATAAGGGAACCTGTTTTATTGAAATAGTCTCAAATTGTCCTTCGGGCTGGAAAATGACTCCGGTGCAATCAAATAAATGGATGGAGGAAAACATGTTCCCGTATTACCCTCTCGGAGATCTGAAAATTCCGGAAAAATAGTCTATACATATTAATTAAGAAATTCTTAAGAAAATGACTGAAGAAATAATTATAGCCGGATTTGGAGGACAGGGTGTTCTGTCGATGGGTAAAATAATGGCCTATTCGGGGGTTATGCAGGATATGGAAGTAAGCTGGATGCCGTCATATGGACCGGAAATGCGTGGAGGTACTGCAAACGTTACCGTGATAATAAGCAGTGAAAGAATCAGTTCCCCTGTGATAAGACGTTTCGATACCGCAATAATTCTTAACCAGCAATCGCTGGATAAATTTGAGAGCTCGATTAAACCCGGTGGGGTTCTTATTTACGACAGCAACGGTATTACCAGGCATCCGGAAAGAAAAGACATTGCAATCTATCGTGTTGATGCAACTGAAGAGGCTGCAAGAATGAACAGTTCAAAAACTTTCAATATGATTGTTCTCGGCGGTTTCCTTAAAGTGAAACCTATAATTAAACTTGAGAATGTTATAAAAGGTTTGAAAAAGTCCCTTCCTGAAAGATACCATAATCTTATTCCTATGAACGAGAAAGCTCTACAACGGGGTATTGAGATTATTCAAAAAGTCTGATAATCAACTCACTGTGTTCCTCCAAAGGGCCTCAGTTCTGTCTTTTGTCTTAATTAAACCCACCCCTAACCCCCCTCACTTCGTTCGGGGCAGGCTCTCCGAGGAGGGGAACCTAATAAACAACCTGTCGCCTGATGCCTGTAGCCCGTCGCCTTACTTCTCGTAGAAATGCATCTCCTTTATATACTTCCACACCGCCGGTGGAAGGAAATACGACATATCCTTTCCTTTTTTAATTCCGTCACGGATAAAGGTGCCGGAGATATCCATAAGCGGGGCTTTTATAAAATGTATATCTGCTGTTGAAAGGATCTGATCGAGCAGGGGAGAAGATGGTTTTCCTGAATCAGGTCGCGGATAAACATAAATCGGGTATTTCCTTATCAGCTCAACTGCATTTTTCCATTTATGAAGGGTATAAAGATTGTCTTCTCCCATTACAAGACAAAATTCATTTTTCGGGTATTTCTCTTTTAAATATGTCAGGGTGTCAATAGTGTAAGAGGGAACAGGCAGTTTGAATTCTATATCTGTTGCTTTCAATCTGACATTATCGCCAATAGCAAGCTGTGCCATGTAAAGTCGCTGATGATCAGCCAGCAGAGTCTCCTTCTTTTTTAACGGATTATGAGGGCTGACCACAAACCAAACCTGATCGAGACCGGCAAATTCAGTCATGTAACCGGCAATAGCGATATGGCCGATATGAACCGGGTTAAAAGATCCGAAATATAAGCCAATTTTAGCCATCGGAATAAACTGATTTATCTTCCTAGAAAGGATGAAACTGTTTTCAGGGCTTCTTTCTTTGCCTGATCCAACTGGTGGTTGACTATGACAGTATCGAACTCATCGGCAAGTTTCATCTCTTCCCTTGCTTTTTCAACTCTCATTTTTATTTTTTCGGGATTGTCAGTCGCTCTTTTAATTAACCGGTTCTCAAGTTCTTCAACTGATGGAGGCATAATGAATAATGCAATCGAATTTGTGCCAAATTTCTTCTTCAGGGTTATTCCTCCCTTTACATCTACATCAAACAGTACAAATTGTCCTTTTGCCCATATTCTTTCCAACTCGCTTTTCAGAGTACCATAATACTGATCCTTATAAACCTCTTCCCATTCAACAAATTCATTGTTTTCAATCCTTTTTTTGAATTCGGGGACTGTCAGAAAAAAATAGTCTTCTCCATTAGTCTCATTGCCTCTTAACGGCCTGGTTGTGGCCGATACTGAAAAAGCAAGTTTCAATCCGCTGTCGAGCAGATGTTTAACGATTGTCGTTTTCCCGGCACCCGATGGTGCTGAAATGATTACCAGTTTTCCTTCCATTATTATAATACATTCAGTGTCTGTTCTTTGATTTTTTCCAGTTCATCTTTCATCATCACCACCAGTTTTTGAATTGAAGCATCGTTTGCCTTTGAACCGATGGTATTGATCTCACGGCCAATCTCCTGTGCGATGAAGTTTAGAATCTTTCCGTTTGGCGATGGAGTGTTGACTGTCTCCAGAAAATAATCACAATGAGTTTTTAACCTTACTTTTTCTTCATTGATGTCATATTTCTCCAGATAGAAAATAAGTTCCTGCTCAAATCTATTCTTATCAAGGTTTTCCTGTCCCAGATTTTCTTCAAGGAGAGTCATGAGTTTTTCCCTGATCTTTGTAATTCTTCCTGCCTCAAACGTCTCAACTGTTTCGAGTAACGACAATATCTTCCCGATACATTTTTTCAGATCGGTCATAATTGAATTACCTTCTTCAATCCTGTACAGGTCAAGCATGGTAATCGACTCAATGATTTGATTTTTAACCATTTCCCATTCCGTTTCAGAAATCTCGGGTTTTTCGGTTTTAAGAGTGTCGGGGAGTTTCATTATAGCCGTAAAAATCTGATCATCAAGGTCTATTTTGAGCTCAGCCGCTATCTCCTTAAACTGGTTGTAATAATTCCTTACAGCCGATTTGTTTATGACAGTAACGACTTCATCGTCAAGCATGTCGCAATAGATGGCGAAATCAATTTTCCCCCTGTCAAGTCTCTGACTTATAAGATTCCTGATTTCAGACTCCTTTTCCTTATATAGCCAAGGCAGTTTGGTATTCAGATCAAGCTGTTTGGAATTAAGTGACTTTATTTCAATGGTTATTTTTTTCTGCGGAGTTTCAGCAATGGCTTTTCCGTAGCCTGTCATGGATTTTATCATCTCCCTTTGTGTTAGTTTAGAGTGAACTTAATATAGGGTTGTAAGTTACAAATTCTCCTGGTATTTAACAACAGTTTTCTTCTTCCAACGTCCTGATTTATAGTAAAAGTAAGATAATACCATACCGATCGCCCATCCTGCAGGAATCGCCCACCAGATACCTGTAGCACCTATCTTTCCGGATAAAAACCAGGCCATTGGGATCCTGATGATCCAGAGTGAGAGGAGAGAAAAAAACATCGGTATAAGGGTATCTCCGGCACCACGTGTTACACCATTAAAGATAAACATGAGGGTGAACATAATATAGAATGAACTGACTATTGTAAGGTATTGGTTCCCAATTCTGACAACATCACTGTCATTAGTAAATAGACTCATCAGAATATGGCCTCCAAAGATAATAAAGATAGTTGTAACAATTGTTACAATTCCGGACATCTTCAACGTGGCAATAAGGCCTGCTCTGATCCTTTCAGGTTTATTTGCACCGATATTCTGGCCCACGAATGTCGAAAGTGCCTGAGAAAATGACATAGACGGAATCACTGCAAGAGCATCAAGTCTGCTGGCAACGGAAAACCCTGCTATTACATTGGTCCCGAATTTGTTAACGATACCCATCAGAGCAAGAGCCCCCATTGCAACAAGAGTTTGCTGAATCCCGGTTGGCAGTCCTATATTTACGCTCTGCCGGAAAATTTCTCTGTCAAAATGAAGTTCTTTTATTGCGATCCTTATTATTTTATGGGTCTTATTAAGCCAGTAAATTGCAAGACCAAAAGCCAGTCCGTTTGCAATGAGGGTTGCATAGGCGGCTCCGGCAACTCCCCATTTAAAAACCGCTACGAACAGAAGGACTAGGATGATATTTGCGACAGTAGCAACTATCAGAAAGTACAAAGGGGTTTTGGAGTCGCCCAGTCCTCTGAGGACAGCACTTGTACCATTAAAACCAAAAAATATTATTATTCCTGATAGATAGATACGGAGATATTGAATCGCCTGCGGCATGATATCCTCTGGAAGACCTAAGAGTCTAAGAAGTGGTTCACTGATAATTAACCCGATTACAGTTGCTATGATACCGGCAATTGCACTGTAGATGTACATTGTATCGATAGCCCGTTTAACTTTTACAAAGTCTTTGGCTCCAAAGTATTGCGAGATAACCACCGTTGTGCCCATAACGAGTCCGATGATCATCGATACCATGATAAATATCACAGGGAAAGATGCTCCGACAGCTGCCAGTGCCTCTTTCCCAATAAACTTTCCGACAACTATGCTGTCGACAACACTGAATAGTTGCTGGAAAACGTTTCCCAGAAGCATTGGTGCTGCAAATTGAAAAATGAGTTTTCCTTCTTTTCCGTTTGTGAGATCCTGCATCCGTAAAATTTAGACCCGCAAAGGAAATCATTAAAAGGATATTATCAAAGTCGGTTCAGATCCTTTCCAGTTCGATAGTGAAATGCCGCATTATGGGCGCTTCCAAATTAAAGCTCTTTCTGATATATCCTGAATTTTTTAACTACCTGGCAACCGATTCTTTCCCATTCGGCTCTCATCATGGTGTTATTTTCAAGTATCAGGTGGCTGTCGATCATGTTCATCTTATGCTTAATTCCCGACTGGAAAATCTTAACACCCATAAGTACCTCGATGCCTTTTCCCCTGTAAGCCTTCTTAACACCACCAAGCATCATCAGTAATTTTTTCGATTTCTTCGAATCCCTGAGGATCTTAAAAATCCCGAAAGGCAATAATTTACCATTTGCCTCTCTTATTCCTTTACTGAAATCCGGCATGCCGATCGCAAATCCCACCAATTTACCACCTGTTTCAATGACTTTAATGAATTTAGGATCGAGTATAGGCAGGTAACGGGCTGCAAAATCCATCTTCTCCTTATCATTAAGCGGAACAAAGCCATAGATTTCCGCAAAAGTCTCATTCATAAGTTCCAGAACGGATATAATATATGGTTTCAGCTCCTTTTTCGAATTAAATTCAATGATCTTAAATTCTTTGTTATTTTCAACCCGCGATAGTACTTTTTCATATATAGGCGGGAATTTTTCAGGCAATTTGCCGAGGTAGTTTACAAGATCGACCTTCTTTTCATATCCTTCAGCTGCGATCAGCTCAGGCATATATGGTGAATTGTTAGGACTTGTCATGAACTGCGGGTATTCAAAACCCTCTATCTGAAAGCCCTGAGGATCCTTATCGGAAAATCCAAGCGGGCCTACAATCCTGGTCATCCCGTTTTGCCTGGCCCACTCTTCAACTTTGGTTATAAGAGCATGAAACACTTCCCGGTCGTTAAAGCACTCCATGAAACAGAAACGTCCGTGTTGCTCATTATTAATAGAGTTATATCTTTTATTTATAATACCCATAATCCTTCCCACCGGTTTTTTATCGCAGTAGGCCAGCAGCAAAATTGCATCAGCATACTGGTAAGATTTATTTTTTTTCTTGTTATATAACTTCCATTCATCCATATAGATAGGAGGAAGCCAATCTGGTTCGTTCTTATGGACTTTTTCCGGCAGAAAAATAAAATCGCGTCGATCTTTTCTGGTAAGTACCTCTTTAATAACTAATTCTCCCATAGACTAATTTTTTATAGTGACAAGAAATGAAAAAACTTTAAGATGACCAATTATTGGAGAAATATAGTACAAATTATTGGTTCCTGATAAGCAGGTCAATAATAACGAAGATAGCAAACAGAATACTGGCAATACCATTAGTTGTACCAAAAGCCAGTGTCACATTGCTGAGATCATCATGTTTAACAATCCTGTGCTGATATATTAATGATGAGGTAAATATTGCTGCACCAGCCCAGAAAAGAAATCCTCCGTTTCCTATGAAACCTGCTGCGAGAACAAGGAGGAATGTAATTATATGCACTACTATGGAAATGGAAAGAGCTTTTTTTCTTCCTGTGGCTGATGGTAATGAGTGGAGATGGTTTGAATCGTCAAACTCATCATCCTGCAAAGCATAAATAATGTCAAATCCACTTACCCAGGTCAGTACAATAAAAGAGTATATAAGAGGAGTAATATTGAAAATACCTGTTACAGAGATATATGCCCCAATAGGAGCGAGACTGAGTCCCAAACCGAGCATGAAATGGCAGAGCGAAGTAACCCTTTTGGTAAGACTATATCCCAGGATAACCAAGAGGGCAACAGGCGAAAGAAAAAGGGTCAACCGGTTAATGAAAGCTGTTGTTACGATGAAAAGAATAGCATTAATGATGATAAATGTTGCTGCAGCCCTGGTGCCAACTACTCCTGTGGGAATCTCCCTGTTTTTTGTTCTTGGGTTAAGAGCATCAAAGCTTCTGTCGGCCAGCCTGTTAAATCCCATTGCGGCGTTCCGTGCAAAGATCATGCATAGTAATATCAGCAGAAGCATCCTGAAGCTGAAATCATATTCATCCCTTGATACTGCAAGCGAAAAACCTATCAGGGCAAAAGGCATTGCAAAGACAGTATGGCTGAACTTTACAAGTGAGAAATAGTTTTTGACTGATCTGAAGAGAGTAATCATTGATCCGGAAGCTTCTTCATTACCTTATCTGTGCATTAAGTTCTTTTTCAAATGCCTTAATGAGATTATTCATAACCTTGTCGATATTCTTATCGGTTAATGTTTTAAGATCATCGCGCAGAATAAAACTGACAGCATACGATTTTTTATTTTTCCCAAGATTATCACTTTCGTAAACATCGAACAGGCTGACGTCATGAAGTATGTTTTTTTCTGTCCGGAGTGCTATCTCCCTTACCTGCCCGAACTTTATTCCCCTGTCGAGCAGCAAAGCCAGATCACGCCGCACCGAAGGATATTTTGGAAGCTCGCGGAAGGAGATGGTATGTGTCTTAATCAGTTTCAGAAGAAAATCCCATTCAATATGACCATAATAAACATCCTGCCCGATATCAAATTTCATGAGATAATTCTTCGAAATACGTCCTGCTTCTGCAACAACTTTATTATTAAACAGATATGTTAAAGATTCTGTAAAATATTTCTTATCGCTTACGCCTGTTTTTAAACTTTCCGGTTTAACTCCCAGTCTTGAAAGGATCATCTCAACTGAAGATTTTATGTTGAAAAAGTCATTAGGATTTGTTTTGCAGTTCCAGCTCTGACGGCCGGTATTCCCGGTAAGAAAAAGATCAAGAGAGGCTTTTTCAATAAAGTTATTTACTTTCGGGTATGATTGTTTCGGTTTATGGTAAAAATAGCAATGTCCGAATTCGTAAAATTTAAGATCGGGATTTTGCCTGTTGATGTTCCAGCTTATTGAACTGAGGCCTCCATAAAGAAGAGACTGCCTCATTGCATTCAGATCGGAGCTAAGGGGATTGGTAAGCATCACAAGTTCATCCTTGTCAAAATCGCTGCTCTGCTCATACCATGCTGCCGGATTAAGAGAGTTGCACATTATTTCTGCGAAGCCATTAGCCGAAAGCAGGTCAGATATTATGTTGACAATCTTTTCCTTATCAGGCTTTCCGGATAGGATAGAGTTGAATTCACATGGTTACTCACCCCGACATTATTGTATCCGTAGATCCTGAGTATCTCCTCAATGACATCGGCTTCTTTTT
>JAPLED010000038.1 GCA_026391475.1 Bacteroidia bacterium
TGGACCGACAGAGGAACGGGCAGTGTAAATGACATCCATCATTATCCTGATCCTGTTGTTCCTCCGGCTGAGGAGAAAAGAGCCATAGTCCTTGGTGAATTCGGGGGTCTTGGACTTCCGGTGAAGGGACATACCTGGGAACAGAAGAACTGGGGATACAGAAATATGGAAGATACACTGCAGTTACTGTCGAAATATGAATCATACTATGACCAGGTTCACAGGTTCGTTAAAGAGAATGGCTTAAGTGCTACAATTTACACTCAAACCACCGATGTGGAAACTGAGACGAACGGATTGATGTCATACGACAGGAAGATAAATAAAATGGGTGTTGAAAATGTTTTCAGGGCAAATCATAATATTATTCCTCCTTCACTTGTCTCTCCTGTCAGGATGTTTACTGAAAATTATGTAGCGGAACTTATAAATAACAGACCCGGTGGAAAAATTTTCTATACTACCGATGGAAGCGAACCGAACGAGAATTCCAAGCAATATTCCGAACCTTTTAAATTGTCACAGACCACCATAATTAAAGTATTCACAAAATGGGAAGATGCAAAGAGCCGGATACTATCATTCAAGATTGAAAAGAAAAATGCGATGGCTGCTGCGAATGTGGATAAACTAAAACAAGGGCTTAAAGCCTCAATTTATGATGGAAGATTTACTACATTGCCTGATTTTACTTCACTTAAGCCTGTAAAAACAAAAACAGTCCCGGGAGTATTTCATACTATCGCTGGCAAGGGTTCATTTTTCGGAATTGTTTTTGAAGGCTATATTCTTATACCTGCTGATGGCGTTTACGGATTGTTTATTAACTCTGATGATGGAAGTAAGATGGTTCTTGATGAAAATGAAATAGTTATGAATGACGGAATTCATGGCATGAGGGAGGAAGGAAAATATTACCCTCTTGCTAAAGGCTATCATAAATTAAGAATTGAATATTTCCAGGGTGAAGGTGGTGTAGGATTGGAGTTTCTGGTGGAAGCTCCGGGTCAGCAAAAATCAGTTGTACCAGCCACTTGGTTATTCAATTAATTTATCACATTCAATGACGAGGCTGTCTCAAAATTGGCCTTAACCACCCCGTCATTACCCTTCGGGTATGACACCCCTCCTTTGAAAAGGAGGGGAAAATATTGATATATAATCTTTTAACTTTCTCCTCCTCTTCAGAGGAGGAGTACCCTGACTGAAGCGTCAGGGGGAGGTGGTGCCCTTTTGAAACAACACAATACAAGAACTAAAGCCTGCTTTTTAATGGCAGAAATGTCATAAAGTCGGCATGATGAACAATATATGCCTCTGTTGTTCTTTTCACCAAGTCTCCTTCATGTGCATGGGCTGCAATAATATGGCATACTTCAGGCGGTAATCCACACTCTTCTGCCAACGACACTCCTGAAAACGGGTGCCGGAGATACCGCCCGTATTTCCCCTGAACAGCCTTGCCATCTTTATCAAGCTCATATTCAAGTAATTTGCCAACGTCAGCAAGGATAGCTCCCGAAATAAGGACATCCATATTCACAGGCAGGTCGTTGCCGAAAAATTCATTCATCTTCTCACCACTGGCACGTGCAACATGAACGACACATCTTTTATGAGCCATGAAACTCACCTTAAGGTCAGGTCCACAAAGAAGAGTAAAAGGAATATTTTCAAGGTCGCCGACCTTGAGCACACTTCTTTTCAGTGCTAATTCCCATGTTTTAGCGGTTTTTTTCCTGAGCGATTTGTCTTTTATCCACTCAAGTTCCGGCCATAATTTTTTAACCTGTTCAGTCATGTGAAAGAGTTTTGATTACTTAATTCTGGCAATAATTGCGTCGGTCATCCTGGATGTTGAAGCAGCTCCATTCCGTATAACCTCAGGGCTGCCTGCCATCTTCATCATATCATAAGT
The DNA here is from genome assembly GCA_026391475.1 of Bacteroidia bacterium. GTDB lineage: Bacteria > Bacteroidota > Bacteroidia > Bacteroidales > VadinHA17 > LD21. The sequence continues at coordinate 1,919 of JAPLED010000038.1, forward strand.
CCTTACTTTACCTTCTTCGATTACTTCAGCAATTGCCTTACGGATTTTAGATGATATCTTCTTCTCATCAATATAATCAAGCATCATACAGGCTGATTCTATCATAGCAATCGGGTTCACTATTGAAACCTCGTAACCGGCATATTTCGGAGCTGATCCATGTGTTGGTTCAAACACTGCGATACCATCGGCAGAGAATTGTGCGCTGCATGCAAAACCCAGCCCGCCTATAAGACCGGCAAAAGCATCTGATGCAATATCACCGAACATATTACCTGCAACGATTACACCGTACTCCTCGGGGTTTTTAGTCAGCCACATCATTTGTGCGTCTATGTTGGTATTCAGTAGTTTAATTTCCGGAAAAGAGTTTTTATGTATCTCTTTTGCCAGTTTCCACATTAAACCTGAAGTTTCTCTGACCACGTTTGGTTTCTCGCAGACAGTAACTGACTTATAACCAAATTTCCTGGCATGTTCAAAGGCTGCCATAAGAATCCTGATGGTTGCTTTTCTGGTAAAGATCCTTGTGGATATTGAAAGTTCGTCAACCGGCACCTTGCCAAAGTTTTCAACGAATTTTGGATGAGTCATAAGCGCCTGATAAACCAGGGCAGGAGGATTTGTCCATTCAACACCTGAATATAAACATTCTGTATTCTGGCGGAATATTACCACATCAATAAGTGGTTCGTCAATTGTATTCCCTTTTCCTCTTCTTACAAAATTTAACGGATTGCCTTTAAATGACTTGCAGGGACGGACACATATATCAAGATTAAAAAGTTGCCTTAAGCCTACAATGGGACTTGAATAGGTATATCCTTTCCCTTGTAAATCAGGATTTAGTTCAGCTTTTGCCTCATCATTAGGTTTTGAAGTTATTGCTCCAAAAAGGGCAATCTTATGTTTTTCAATAAGATCGATGGTCCTCTGTGGCAGAGGATTGCCCTCCTTGCACCAGAATTCCCAGCCAATATCACCATGTACATAATCAGCTTCAAATCCTGCTGCATCGAGTACCCTGATAGCCTGCTGAAGTACAACCGCACCAATCCCATCGCCTGGTAAAGTAACTATTGTACGTTTTGCCATATTCTTTGTTTTTATTTTGTTTTAATCTAAAGTTAATCGTAAAAATAGTCAAAATCTGACAGCTCTTGAAACGTAACTATAATTTAACAATTGAACCTGAAAGACGAAAAAAATATTAAATTTGTGGCCTGTGAAAGATACACTTTACCAAGTATGAGCGTTTTAGGCCAATTAAATCCAGCGCCAATCTGGATCTATTTTGAAGAGATTTGTAATATACCACGTCTGTCAAAGAATGAAGGAAAGTTAAGGAAATATCTTCTTGATTTTGCGAAGAAAAACAATCTGGAATCAAAAGAGGATGAAATTGGAAATATACTGATTATCAGGCCACCGACTCCGGGAATGGAGAACAGGAAAACAGTTGTTCTTCAGAGCCATATGGATATGGTTGGAGAGAAAAATGCCGATTATCCGCATAACTGGACAACTGATCCTATAGTACCTGTAATAAGAGATGGATGGGTTACAGCCAAAGGGACAACACTGGGTGCTGACGATGGTATCGGCATTGCGTCGCAAATGGCAATTCTGACAGATAAGAATCTGAAGGCAGGGAGAATCGAATGCCTGTTCACTGTAGATGAAGAATCAGGGATGACAGGAGTGATCAATCTTAAACCTGATTTCTTTTCCGGCAGAACACTTTTAAACCTCGATTCGGAAGATGAAGGGATACTTTTCATCGGTTGTGCCGGAGGTATGGACACTATCGGAACAATGAATTATAATGCTATTCCTGTAGAAAATAGCTCCTGCGCTTTCGAAATTTCCGTTACAGGGCTTCATGGAGGTCATTCCGGTGATGAAATTCACAAAGGTTATGGCAATTCTGAAATTTCTGTAGCTACTTTTGATGGAGGAAATCTGAGGAATGCAATACCAAGAGAAGCTTTTGCAACAATTGTACTTAATAAGTCTGATATTCAAAAGATAAAAAGCCTGATTGATAGTTTCTATTCAACTTTCCTTGATGAATTTGGCGAGCTTGAGAAAGACTTAAAGGTATCTTACCGGGAAGTTGATCTTCCTTCTTTTGTTATTGATAAAGAGAGTCAGGAAAAATTTCTTAATGCATTAAACTGCTGTCCTCATGGTGTTATAGCATGGTCGAAAGAGATGGATGATATGGTTGAAACATCTACAAACCTCGCTTCTGCTAAGTTTAACGATAACAATACAATTAATATCGTTACTACACAGAGAAGTTCCGTTGAATCATCAAAACATGACGTTGCCGCCATGGTTGAGTCGTGTCTGAGACTTGCCGGTGCAGAAGTAGTTCATTCTGACGGATATCCGGGATGGAAACCGAATCTTACTTCTGAGATACTTAAAATTACCTGCAAATCATATCTTGAATTATTTGAAAAAGAGCCATTGGTAAAGGCAATACATGCGGGATTGGAGTGCGGGTTAGTCTTCGAAAAAATTAAAGGTATTGATATGATATCTTTCGGACCTACAATCAGAGGTGCTCATACTCCCGAAGAGAAGATTGAAATCAAAACTGCACAAATGTTCTGGGACCTTTTAACTGATGTAGTGAGAAACATGCCGGTTAAGTAGTTACAGATTAATCATAACTAAGGAATTCATCTTTACCTGCTCCGCATACAGGACAAATGTAATCAACAGGATTTTATTTTTCGTACCACATCAATAATGGTTCCATCGACCCACTTTATTGCAGCAACGATATCTTCCTCAAATTGAGGTTTTTGTGGCTTACCACATATCTTTTCAGTCTCATCCTT
>JAPLED010000044.1 GCA_026391475.1 Bacteroidia bacterium
CATTCCATCGCTTACCAGTACAGGAAGCTTGACATTTGCCTGTACAAATACAGGTAGTAAGAAAAGTACCAGGCTGGTTATTAAAAGTTGATTAATAAGTTTTTCCATTTCAGTTATAATTATAAAGTTCAAATCTTAAAATTGAATAACTTTCCAGAAAGATTCGTACATGTCTTCCCTGGTGTGTCTGGTCACCATTCAAATGTCTTATTACTTTCCAGTCTTTCCCGTTTTCAAATCTTCCTTCATCAACTTTTAATATCCCGACATTTAACGATGGGTTGCTTAAATTTCTAAATGTTACTACAATTCCGGAACCAGCAACATAGAATTCGTCATCACTGGTCTGAACAAAGATCGCACCTGCCATATTCCAGGTGTCATTTCTCGAATTATTTTCATACCCCAGAGTATAACTATGTCTTACTGTGAATTCATAATTTCCCAGCTGAAAAACAGTTTCCTGATTTTCTTTGTCCAGCAGTATTCCTTCAATTTTGTTCTGTCCCTGATTAGTTGTGATTACAGGAGTCAGTTGACCTAATACACTATACATTTTTCCAAGAGGTTCATTTTCAGGATTAGCTGACGATTCAACAGAAAATGGAGCAAACCCAATACTTTCATAGTGTCCGATAGTATAGGCAGCTTTTGCCGCCACCGTATTATCAAAACGATGTTCCGGAATAAATAAAGGATTACCCTGACGGGTATAAAGATCGCACCAGCGTTTAAGATCGGGAAAATAAAAGTCCGGAGATAAAAAATCGATGGATGGACCACCTGCTTTCCAAATGTCCATCAGATGTGGCAACGGACCACCGCTTGGATAATTTATCCCTGGTTTGCTTTGAGGGCGGTTTAATGCTGCATTTACATACATGGGCAGAGGATACGCAGCTTTTCCCGATTCGACAATCGAATTTGTATATTTTGCAAAGTACCAGGCCATAAAAATTTCATCAGTCTGTAAACCTGTCCCGAAAATTTCTTCCCAGGTACCTGATTTCTTAAATCCGCTTTTTGCCCATAATTCACTGAATTCGGGTACCAGGATTTCTTTATTCCTTTCCAGATACTGCATTAATTCTGTTGGTACATTTTCCTGATATTTTTCATTCGCCGGCAAGCTATGATCCCTGGCTGAAGGCAACATCCCGATTTCATTTTCGGTTTGTATCATTATTATTGTATGATCATTTCCATCAAACTTTTTTATATGTTTCATTAATTCCTGATATGCCTTTAAATCAGCCTGTAAATTATTTTCACTAAAAGGAGTCAAAATCTCCTGGCTGATTCCCTTGTCATCTCTTATTCGCGGAAATCTTGCCTGATTCTTTTTAACCCAGGATGGAGCATGACTTGACATACTGTTTTTCCAGGAACCGAACCATAATAAAATGATTCTCAAATCATTATTCCGGGCCTCATTGACCAACTGGTCGAGCAGTCCAAAATCAAACATGCCCTCTTCCGGCTCTATCAGTTCCCAATAAACAGGTGCCAGAACTGTATTCATGTTCAGGGTTTTCAATTTTGGCCATATTGGTTCCATATATTCCACGCTGGTAAAAGAAGAATTTCCAAGCTCGCCTCCAAGAATTAAAAAAGGCTTATCGTCAACTATTAATTGAGTTGTCTTGCCCTGCTTTTTTAAATGAGGTATTTGATGAAGTACTGAATGAAAATTTTGAACTTTTTTTTGAGGATAGGAATATACTGGAATTGCAAATAGTGATATAAATATAAGAACTCTTGAAAGCTTTTTCATGTTGCAATATTGTTTTGAGATTATACAGTTAGTGTTCGTTTAAAAATGAGATGAACCTATCTTAATTATGTTGTCTAAAATTACAATTATTTTGAATCTTTTATTTGAAAACCGACACTACCATGAAATGCGAGTGCAAGTGTGAAAAAAAAGAACGAGGATGATCGCTCCCGCCCGAACGTACCGTTCGGTACGGGCGGGCACGCTCTCACTCTCACTCTGTTTTAGTACCCGGAGAGGGACTTGAACCCTCACAGCCGTAATGGCCACAGGATTTTAAGTCCTGCGTGTCTACCATTCCACTATCCGTGCGGAATATTTGAGTGGGCAAATTTATAACACATTCTTTTTAATCAGGTATACGAGTATACGTAATAGATATCAGAATTCTTCGGGCAATAATAAGATCTGTTCGTAACTGAAAACAGGGCCGTCTTTGCAGACAAAAACCTTTCCGACATTACACCGGCCACATTTACCAAAACCGCATTTCATTCTGTTTTCCAGTGTAGTGTATATATCTTTATCCTGAAAACCAAGTTTTTTCAAAACAGGCATGGTGAATTTTATCATTACCGGAGGTCCACAGAGAATAGCTACAGTGTTTTCGGATGAAGGAGCTAATTTCTCGAGAACCATAGGGACAAATCCTGTTTCACCTTTCCATTCTGGTGTCTGTCCACCAGGGTCTACGGTTGTTATCAGCCTGATGTCAGGTCTTTCTTCCCACTCTTTTAATTCCTGTTTATAAACCAGATCAGAAACAGAGCGGGCACCGTAAATAATGGTTATATCTTTATATTTATCACGAAGGTCTATTGTATTCCATATTACGCAACGCATTGGAGGTAAGGCAATGCCACCGGCGATATACAGCAGGTTCTTACCTTCCCATTGTTCAATCGGGAAAGTATTGCCATATGGGCCTCTGAAACCGACAGTATCGCCCATTTCCAGATTTGCCAGGGCATTTGTAACACGACCGGCCTTACGGAATGTACATTCAATATAACCTTTTCGTGTTGGAGATGAGGCTACACAGAAAGTTGATTCTCCTTCACCAAATACCGAGTATTCACCAAACTGGCCGGCTTTAAAGGAAAACTTTTCAGCATCATCTGAATTTTTAAATTTTAAGCGGAATGTCCTTACATCAGGAGTTTCTTCGACAATATTTTCGATCTCCATCAGGTAGGGCTTATATATGTTGTCGCTCATAGTATTATCTGATTAAATGTTTTGTAATGCTTCCAGCTGTTCTGCAATGTTCATGTCTACAGGGCAACCACTTGAACAACGGCCGCAACCGACGCAACCCAATGATTCATTACGTTCCGGCATGTAGGAAAATTTATGCATGATACGTTGCCTCCATCTCTGGCTTTGAACCTGGCGCGGGTTATGACCGGAAGTATGCAGAGTGAACAAACCAAATCCGCAGGAATCCCAGCTACGATAGCGTTTGCCATTTTTACCTTTTGTTTCGTCCTGGATATCAAAACAGGCACATGTCGGACAAACATAAGCACATGCTCCGCATCCAATGCATCTGAGTGAGTTTTCTATCCAAAACCGGTTTTCAAAAGCCGAGGCTAACTTTACGGTTACCTGTTCATGATTAAATTTCTGTTTTACCTCTGTTACAGTAACTTCTTCTCCGGAAATTGGTTCAAACAACTCGGGGCTTAGGGTGACTATCCCATTACCCTTTTCGGTAAGAATTTCTGCCTGGTAATCACCGTTTTGTAATCGCGACAATAAAATATCGCTTCCTTTAGCAGAGTTGGGCGTAAGACCTACAGAAGTACAAAAACAGTATTCATCACTAAGGTGGCAGCTTAAACCAATAACAACAAGTTTTTCGAAGCGTTTTGAAAAGAATTCATCGTTAATATCCCAGCTGAATATTGAACGAAGTATATCAAATGCAGCATTATCGCATGGATGTGTTCCCCACAGGACTATTTCAGGAATTTTATTTAAATCGATATCAGTAATAGTACTTTCGGTCTTCGCGTTTGAATAAAAAAACAAATTCTCAACCTTTGGGAAAACAACATTTTTAACTGACAGGGTTGACCTGATATGTTCAAATGTCACTTCCGCAAAATCGGGATTGTACTTATACTCTACCTGTTTATCCGGCGCTATAACCGGAGCATATACTTTACGGCTTGCCGATAAAAGATTATACAGCTTTTCTAACGATTGCTTCCTTATTGATTTTCTGGTTGTTTCCATGTTAAATTATAAAGCTTTCTTTATCATTGGGTTCAAAAGTTGATAACACCGAACTCATTTTTTCGGATGTGCCGGCATAAACATTAAAATAATTGTGAACCTGATCCACAAGATGCATTGTTAGAAGATGGCATGGAATGCCAACAGGACAAGCCCTTCCGCATTCACCACAGCTTATGCAACGACCCGCAAGGTGCATGGCCCTGAGAATATGCCATTCCATATTACCGTGTGTATTTGACTGAACAGGAATCCATTGCGGTTGATTGACCTCAACTGTACAACGGGTACAGTAACACATCGGGCAGGCCTGTCGGCAGGCATAACATTTTATGCATTTTGAAAGTTCTTTTTGCCAAAAGGCGAATCTTTCTTCAGGACTTAACTTATTCAGTTCTGCTAGAAGTTCCTTGTATTTTTCAGGATTGCCAAGATCTGATTTTTCGATGTAACCCTGCATTACCTTTACGTCAGCTATATCGAGTAAACTGCCATCGGCAGAAATACCCAATACAACTATGCTATCGGCAAATATCTGCTGCTCTGAGATTAGCATCATTATACTCCTCATAACCGGCAGGGTAGCCACAATGGCCATTTTACCGAGATGTTTAACCTCCGGTTTTGTGAGGTAAACTGCCAGATTCTGCACACAACGTTCATCATAGATAAGTGTACCGGCTTTAGCTGGGTCAGTAATAAAAGCAGGACGTGCCACACTGGTCGGGCCAGCTTCGTAGCCAATTACAACCTGGACAGATTTATTTTCAAGCAGCTCTTTTGCTCTGGTGATGAGACTATTCATTTTTTACCTCCTCCTCAACTGATTTATTCACCAGTTCCTTATATGATACATAGGGTCCAAGTTCACGGATCCGGGTAACAGTTGTGTTTACAACATCTGCCCATTTGGCCCCCTCTGCAGCCGATACCCATGAAAACGTAATCCGGTTCATATCGATACCCATAAAATCCATCAGTTCTTTAAACATTATCCAGCGTCGCTTTGCATGAAAATTGCCCGATGTATAGTGGCAGTCATTTGGATGGCAACCTGAAACAATTATCCCATCAGCCCCATTGGCAAATGCCTTTAGTAGAAGCATAAAATCAATACGTCCCGTGCAGGGAAAACGGATAATTCTAACGTTGGAAGCATATTTAATACGGCTGGTCCCTGTTAAATCGGCGCCAGCGTAAGTACACCAGTTACATACGAAGGCGACAACTTTTGGTTCAAAATCTGACATATATTTTTCTTTTTAAAAAAGACTGATCTGTTAAATAGATTAATATTCATTCAGTAAAGCCACCACTTCAGCGTAGACCTGATTATTCGAATAGCCGTATAAATCAATTGATTTTGAGCGGCAGAGAGCAACGCATGTGCCACAACCCTGGCAGAGACCTTCATTAATTTTTGCAACGGTTTTCACAATCTTCCCTTCACGGTTTTTAAAGTCTTCGCGTTCAATTGCCTGGTAAGGACAAACAGACTGGCACATGAAACAGCCCACACATGTGGAGTACATTGGTGGTGCAGTCCGGTTGACAACAGCTACCAGTGGTTCGCGTGTAAGTTCGTTCTGAGAAAACAGACCTGCAACTTTTACAGCAGCTCCCGAAGCCTGTGATACTGAATCAGGAATGTCTTTGGGATTCTGACAAGCACCGGCCAAAAAGATACCTGCTGTATTAGTCTCAATAGGTTTTAATTTAGGATGTGCTTCAGCAAAAAACTTATGAGCATCATATGACACATGTAATTTCTGAGCCAGATCTTCCGCTCCGGAGTTGGCAACACCGGCAGTGGCAAGAACCACCATATCAGCAACTATTTCAACAGGTTGTGCTCCAAGAAGTGTATCAACACCTTTAACAATTAATTTGCCGTCCCTTTCAAAAACAGTAGATACCCTGCCACGGATATAATTTACATGGTCTTCTTCGATAGCACGACGCACAAACTCATCGTAATTTTTTCCGCCTGATCTGATATCCATATAAAAAACATATGCCTTGCCTTCATGCACTTTATGTTTATAAAGCATTGCATGTTTAGCAGTATACATACAGCATATTTTTGAACAATAGGCAATTCCTTTTGCCGGATCCCGTGAACCGGCACAGGCAATAAATACAATATTCTTTGGCACCTGGCCGTCAGAAGGTCTCAGTATTGCACCGGTAGTTGGACCGGAGGCAGAAGCCAATCGCTCAAACTGCAGGCCGTCAATAATGTCTTTGTATTTACCATAACCGTATTCAGGAAAGAAGTCTGCATGTTTGATATCGAAGCCGGTTGCAACAACAATTGCTCCGATTTCAAGTTCAAGTATCTCATCGGGTTGATCGAAACGGATTGCTTTAGTGGGGCATACAATCTCGCAAATTTTACATTTTCCTTTTATATAATAGGTGCAATGCTCTCTGTCGATTACCGGTCTGTTAGGCACTGCCTGTGGAAATGGAATATAAATTGCCGGCCTCATACCCATTCCCTGTTCAAACTCGTTGGGTATCTTCTTTTGCGGGCATTTGGTTGTACAAAGACCGCAACCGGTACAGGTCTTTTCATCGAGACTTTTGGCTTTTTTACGGATCTTAACCTTAAAATTTCCGATGAAACCCTCTACACTCTCAACCTCAGCATAAGTGTAAAGAGTAATATTAGGGTGCTGAGCCACTTCAACCATGCGGGGTGTAAGAATACACTGCGAACAATCGAGAGTGGGGAATGTCTCGGATAACTGCGACATATGGCCTCCGATCGAAGGTGATCGTTCGATCATTATAACTTTATGTCCTGTATTTGCGATATCCAGTGCCGACTGAATTCCGGCAATGCCACCACCAATCACCATTGCTGTTTTCGTAACCGGAACTCTTATGGGCTGAAGTGCCGAATTAAGTTTTACTTTTTCTACCTGTATTCTGACAATATCAATTGCCTTTTCAGTTGTAAGATCATTTTTCTCATGAACCCATGAACAATGTTCGCGCAGATTGGCCATTTCGCATAAGAACGGATTTAATCCGCCTTCAGCGCAGGCTTTTCTGAAAGTAGGTTCATGCATACGTGGAGAGCAAGCTGCAACCACTACACCGGTAAGTTTATGCTCTTTAATGGCTTCCTTGATCAGGGTCTGCCCGGGATCAGAGCACATATATTTATACTCGGTGCTGTAAGCTACATGTTTTAACTTACCTATGGTTTCCGCAACTTTCCCGCAATCAACAGTTGCACTTATATTTTCACCACAATGACAAATAAAAACACCTATTCTGGCCATCTTAAATAATATTTTCCTCTTTAACTGATTTTAACTTCTACAAAATGTCGTTTTAATCCAACCTTTTCTGATGATAAACCGATAGCTAAACCAATAGCCTGTGTTACAAAAACGACAGGGATCTTATATTCTGTTTTCCAGTATTTATTAATATCTGACCGTCGCATGTCTAAATTTGAATGGCACATCGGGCAGGCAACAATAATTGCATCAGCACCACGATGTTCGGCATCTTCAATGATTTTGCCTGAAAGTTTTGATACAATATCGGTACGTGAAACAGAGAATCCGGCACCGCAACATTCTGTTTTATAAGGGTAATAGATAGGATCAGCCCCGATTTTGCTCATCACTATGTCCATTGTCTGAGGGTCCTCAGCGCGATCGTAATTAAGGACTTTGTCAGGCCTGACTAACAGACAACCATAATAACAGGCAACTTTATAGTTGAACGGCTTGACTATTTTTTCGTCGAGTTTTGGAATGATGTATTTATCAATCCATTCAATAACATTCAATATTTTAGATGTACCATGATAATCCATTTCAAGTACTTCTCTGATACGATTTTTCAGTTCGGGATTTTTTTTCAATTCGTTCTGTGTAACCACAAGGCGGCTATAGCAGGCGGCACATGGTACGATTATTTCATCCAGGCCATTTTGTTCTGCCAGGGCCAGAATGCGGGCCGGAAGTGCCAGCGATAACTCCTTATTAAGGTTATGGGCGGCAGTAGCTCCGCAACAGTTCCAATCGGGGATCTGAGCAAACTCTAAGTCAAATGCTTCTGCAAGTGCAAAAACAGATTCATTATAGTCGCGTGCAGATCCGGTTAATGAGCATCCGGGATAAATGCCAAATTTCATATATTCCTCCTTAATTGCTTGTTTTTTTAAAAATTCTTGCGATCTGAGCTTTCCCTTTGATTATATCAGGGAAAATATGCAGCTTACCTCTCGATATCATTTTCGGGGCAAGCGAAATATCCTGTGTCATATTCAGCGATTGACGTTTATAATCGAGGATAAGTCCGAGTTCGTATAACCTCCCGGTAAATCTTATGGAATTCAGGAATGATTTATGAAAAGCAATAATGTTCTTTGCCTTTGGATTGACTTTCTTTTCGCTACGGGATCTTTGTCTTAGAAAATCCATCATCGATGGGATATCAATTTCCATCGGGCAACGGCTTAAGCACATTTCACATGTTACACAAAGCCAGATTGAATGAGATCTGAGAATTTTCTCATCATTGGCAGCCAATTCTGTCTGAAGCATACGCATAACCATGCTGGGAGGCAGGTCCATCTCGTCAGCAACCGGGCAACCGGCAGAACATTTGCCGCATTGATAACATTTCTGAGCATGAACTTCAACATTTTTTTCCACACTGTATGCCAGTGAATTTCTTTCAGTATTATATTCGGAATGAGACATTTCTATACTTTAAATATTTGTTATTCAATACTTGAAAAAAGACGTAAAAACTGTACGCGCTCGTAAGATGCAGGATTATGAACATTTTTCCTGCTTAATAGCCCTTTAAAATCAGAAATACTATTGAAATTATGATGCAGCATCCATGATTCCAGACCATTAATTATTTGTGGCAGAACGTCAAAATGATATTTATAAAATACCGAAACCATGTGAACAGCATCGGCTCCAGCCAGTAACTGCTTGATAACCGTTTCGTGATTATGTATACCCGTAGAAGCGGCGATGTCACATTTAAGTTTTCCGGCCAGTAGTGCAACCCAACGCAGGGAGTGAGAGTATTCGGAATCGGAGCTGAACATATTTGACGCACTGATCTGAAGGTGTTCAATATCAATATCGGGATTGTAGGGCCTGTTGAAAAGAGTTAAACCGGCAATACCTGTTTCAGATAATCTGAGGAGAGTCTGGGCAACACTTGAAAAATAGTAACCTGTTTTAAGTGATACAGGTATGGTGATGTATTTTTTAACTTCTTTTATAATATCGAAATATACATTTTCATTATCAATACCGCTTTTTTCAAAATCGGATGGTAAAAGATATACATTGAGTTCGAGTGCATCAGCACCCGCATCCTGAATACGTTTAGCAAAGTACTGCCAGTCATATTGCGTGCTGCAGTTAATACTGGCAATAACAGGAATATCAATAACTTTTTTTGCCTCAGAAATTGATGAAAGATAATGGTTTAGAGTATGCTCTTTGGCGTAACCGGTCAGATAATCGTAAGCTTCCTCATAATAAAACTCGGTTTTACTTACAATACCCTGAAATGCTTCCTGCCATGATTTCATTTCCGGATTATCGGACTGAAGAAATATTTCGGTTTCGAATTTAATTTGTTCCTCAAAAATAGATTTGAGAACCACAGCACCGGCACCCATCTGAGCTATTGTCTTCAGATTTTCTATTGATGAGGTTAATCCTGAACTGCCTACTATTAAAGGGTTCTTTAATTGTAATCCAAGATATTTACATGAAAGATCGATCATGGTGTTAATTTTTTAACAGCATAAATATAAGCACATATTAGTTCCGATAAAATGATTTATGCTATTTATAATAATTCGATTCCCCTGATTTCGGTCTTTTTATCCAGTTTGAATTCCACAATAAGAAACCCCCTTAACTTCAATAAGTTAAAGAGGCTTTTCAGTACCCGGAGAGGGACTTGAACCCTCACAGCCGTAATGGCCACAGGATTTTAAGTCCTGCGTGTCTACCATTCCACCATCCGGGCAATTTATAAATGATTGAAAGTTTGAGTGCGGCAAATTTATAACAAATTATTATTAATTGAAACAGCTTAAAGTAAAAAGGCTGCCATTGGGGCAGCCTTTTCATTTTAAAACTAGTATTACTTTACAAGGATTGGTTTGCCTAATCCAACTTTCTCAAGTTCTTTAAGTTGTGTTTTGGCATCGCCAACAACAACATAATACATCTTTGAAGGATCGATATATTTATTTACAAGTTCCAACTGCTTTTCAACTGTAAGACCTTTAACAAATGCCTCTTCCTGCTTAATATAATCAGCCGGCAGATTGTATGAGGTCATCGTATTTAACATTCCAAGAAGGCTATTCAACGTCTCAAAACGGAGAGCATTACCTTTCAGAAGCGAAGATTTTGTAAAGTCTATGTACTCCTGAGGAACATTTTTACGGTATTTCTCCATCTCTGTTTTGAAAATTGTTACCGACTCAAGTGTTGAATTTGTACGAACCATTGATGAAGCAATGAAAGCACCATAGTTCTTTGCACCCGAGAAGCTTGATCTTGCTCCATATGTAAATCCTTTTTCTTCTCTGAGAATCAGATTGAAGACTCCATTAAATGACCCTCCAAGTTTGTAATTGACGACAGTTGCCGGGTAGAAATCGGGATCTGATCTGGGAATTGAAGGTGTGCCAATTGAGATAACAGACTGTTTTGCTCCGGGAACGTCAACAAAATAGATCTGTGATTTTGCAGGAGGACCAGGAACTTTAATCTCAGGAATTACAATCTCTTTTGCCTGCCATTTCTGATTCAGACCTGCAAGAGCAGCCTCAACTTTTACCTGATCAACATCGCCTACAACAAGAAATTTAGAGATGGATGGTGAGAAATATTTATTGTAATATTCCTTAAGGTCATCCATTGTAATTGCTGCAACTGAAGCTTCTGTTCCTGAAGCATCAATAGCAAGAATATTTTCACCATACATAAGTTTATTGAGTGTACTGGATGACAGGTAACTGGGATTGGCAGCATTCCGTTTAAGTGTATTGATAATACGGCTCTTGGCAAGGGCAAACTGCTCTTCATCCCATCTTGGTTCGAGAATGATCTCCTCAACAAGAGCGAGTGTTTTTTCGAAGTTACGTGCAAGTGAAGTGACATCTATTGATATGTCCTCGTTGCCTGAAGATACTCTTATTGAAGCACCGAGTAAGCCAATTGCATCTTCCAGTTGTTCGGGGGTTTTATTCTTTGTTCCCTCATTCATCATTGTAGCAACGAGGTTAGCAACACCTGCTTTTTCAACATTATCAAGCATATGGCCTCCATCAATAGAAATAGAATACTGAACCATTGGAAGTTCATTTTGCGTGATGCCCATTATCTTCATTCCGTTGGTAAGTGAGCCTGACCATGGTGTAGGAATTGTTACTTCCGGATCAGATCCTACAGGAGGCATGACCGTGCGGTCGAATTTGGTAGGTGTTTTTACGATGGCCTTTTCAGCAATAGTATCAGCTTTTACCTCAGCGGCTTTTGTTACATCCTCCTCGATAATACCTGAATTTACAGATCCTTCAACAATCAGATTTGCCTGACCTTTAGGGACAAAGCTTGTCTCAACAAAATTCTTTCCTTTGATATATTTTTCGAATACTCTTTTTATGTCAGCCATTGTAACTGCCTGACTGTTAGCAAGGTCTTTTTTGTAAAATTCGGGATCGCCGGTAAACATTGCATATTCAGCCAGAGTGAATGCTTTACCCTGTACGCTGGAAAAACCTCTATAGAAACCTGTTTCATTTCCTGCTTTGATCCTTGTTAGATCCTCCTCTGAAAAGCCGTCTTTTTCAAACTTATCAAATCCTTCGAAAATTGCCTTCTCAACTTCTGTAAGATTTACACCGGGATTGGCTGTTACTGAAATTGTAAAGGTGCCGGCAATCTCCTGTGAACCATTTCTTGCCATTACACGGGAGGTTAGTTTCTTGTCTTTTACAAGTATTGTATAAAGAGGAGCTTTTTTACTGTTAGCAAGAAGAGATCCAAGGAAATCTAAAGCATAAGAATCTTTTGAGAATTGCTCAACTGTTGGAAATACCATTGTCAACTGCGGAGCCCTTGCGAAATTATCTTCATGATATAATCTGATTGTGGTAGCAAGAGTTGCCGGGATAGCACTTCTTTTTTCAATTTTTTCACCTCCGGGTATTTCACCGAAATATTTCTCAACCATCGCTTTTACTTCATCCTTATTTATATCGCCGGTAATTACCAGGAAAGCATTGTTAGGTGCATAGAACTTCTTATGAAAAGCTTTTACATCATCAACAGTTGCATTGGTAAGGTCCTGCATTTCACCTATTACTGTCCAACTGTAGGGATGTCCTTTTGGATACATGTTTTTAAGAATAAGTCCCTGGTTAAATCCGTAGGGTGCATTATCTACACTTTGTCGTTTTTCATTTTGTACAACATTCTGCTGATTCACAAGAGCAGATTTAGTTACGGTATTTTCAAGGTAGCCCATCCTGTCTGACTCCATCCATAATGCCATTTCAAGAGCATTTTTAGGAACAACCTCGTAATAGTTAGTCCTGTCCTGACTTGTACTGCCATTAAGGGAGCCACCTGCTCCCTGGATATTTTTAAATAATTGGTCTTCTCCGACATTCTCGGATTTCTGAAACATCATGTGTTCAAAAAGATGGGCAAAACCGGTCTTCCCGGGAACTTCGCGGCTTGAACCTACATGATAATAAATTGCCACTGAGGCAATCGGATCGGAATGGTCTTCGTGAAGAACAACAGTAAGCCCATTGGCTAATGTGTATTTCTCAATGGGTATTGAAAACCCGGTTTCCTTTTTCTGCGTCGTGCAGGAAAACAGGGCAACGATCATTAAGATCATGAATAGCGATAAAAATTGTTTCATAGTTAATTGATTAAGGGTAAGTTCAAAACAGCCTTTTAATTTGAGCGGGAGACGGGACTCGAACCCGCGACCCCGACCTTGGCAAGGTCGTGCTCTACCAACTGAGCTACTCCCGCAATTTCACGGGCAAAAATAAGAATTTTTTTTTATCTGCAAATACCGGCAGATAAAATAACACTACTTATAAAAAGCTGAAAGATTATTTTCCTGTCGGACCCCACTCAACCAGTGTATTATTCTCAAAATAGAGCCAGGTGTTTTTAAAAATCCATTCTTCCTTAATAATATTCCCGGTCATTTCCCTGCTGATCTTTTCAGCAGTACCCCAGCTGTCTTTTACCATTTCTGCATTCATCCCTTTCCATATCTTACCGGCAATGAGCCTTGCAGCCATGTTAGAACCATATTTGTTTTCGAGGTATGAGAACCGGTTCACCTGTTGCTCCTGTACAGGCTGCACTTCCTGCCTGGACTGTTGCGGCTGAATCGTCAGTGGGATCTTATCTATAACTGCATGACTTTTGAAAATGTAACCTTCATTTTCTTCAAAAGCAACATGATAATAAGTACTATCCGAACCCAGAACCGTAACAATTGAACCGGAAGGGATTATAAAAATAACTGTTGTAAGGTCATCTTTGTCTCCGAATAAACGGCTTGATGACTTTAATGTGGCTGTTGTAGTAACATTCTGATTGGCAGGCTGGTTTTTCTCCAGATCCTGAAGCAGGACAGCTTTGTTTGTCTGTGCCTGTGCGGCAATAACCATAAAAAGAAACAGAACTGAAAATATTAGTTTTTTCATCATGATGTAATTGTTTATTTCAGATAACGCAAAAACTGTACCACTTATTTTTCCTTTTTACGGATCAGCATTAATCCATCCCGGAGGGGAATTATTACATCTTCGATGATTGTCTCTTTACGGATCATTTTATTAAAGTCGATGATCCCCAGGGCTTGTGGATCTGTTGTCACCTTCTCAAGTACTTTGCCTCCCCATAGTACATTATCCGCAAGAATGAAGCCCCCCGGTTTCACTTTGTCTATTATAAGCCGGTAATATTCAATGTATTCCCTTTTGTCTCCATCAATGAAAATCAGGTCAAACATAATATCTAACCCGGGAATAATGTCCAGTGCATTTCCTGTTAACTGTGTGATTTTTGAATCAGCTCCCGCACGGCAGAAATATGAGTGGGAGAAAGCAGTCAGCTCATCATTTAATTCTATGGTTATCAGCTTACCGCCAGGTTTAAGCCCTTTTGCAAGGCAAATAGCCGAATAACCTGTAAATGTCCCGACCTCGAGAATATTTTCCGGTCTGATCATCATTGATATAAATTCAAGGAATTTTCCCTGGAGATGACCGGTTGCCATATTCGGATTTACGAACCGGATATGTGTCTGTCTGTAAAGATCCTCCAGAACAGGGTCTTCGGGTGTAGTATGTTCCAGAAGGAATTGTTCCAGCTTATTATTCATTATTATTTGTATTTAAGTAGTCGGAAGACCGAAGACCGAAGTCCTTTGACTTTTAACTTTCCTTATTAGCTTCTGACTTCTGACTTCCGACTTCCGTCTATTTGTAAATCAGTGTTGACAGTTCCGAAGGCTCAAAGATGTTATTGGCTGTTTCGAGCATTTCAGAAGCTGTGACGTTATCAATCTTCTTACATATATCCTCAATGGTGTCAATCTTATTAAAGATGAGAAGGCTTTTCCCAAGACTTAGCATCAGACTTTCATAATTTTCGTAATCTCTTGCAAGGTAGCCCTTTATCTGATTTTTTGCTTTGCTTAACTGTATTGTACCTAGTATTGAAGTACGAAGCTTTTTCAGTTCGGCCATCGTTATCGAAATGCTTTTATTAAGATACTGGCTATCAGTACCGAAGTATATCGAAAAGATGCCGGTATCGTAATATGGATTATAACTTGATTCAACATTATATGCCAGTCCGT
>JAPLED010000127.1 GCA_026391475.1 Bacteroidia bacterium
TTATTAGCAAAAGTGCCATAAGCGCCGACCATCTCCTCGAGCTTAATATCGGGAGTACCTAAACATATTGAGGGTACCGGATCAATAAAACCTCTGATCCCCATCTTGTGCATAAGGTCAGTTACGGCCGTTGGCTTGAATTGCTGCATTAACCATGCTGATATATAGTTTTCCGATTGGGCCAGTCCCCAGGCTAATGTGACCATTTTGCCATGGAATTCTTCTGGACCGGAACTTCTTGGTGTCCAGGGAATAGGATCGCCGGGGAGATCAAAAGATCTTGGAATATCCTCCACCTCATAGCAGGGAGAATATCCGTTTTGCATTGCAATCGTGTAAAGAAAAGGCTTTATTGTACTTCCAACCTGTTTTTTCTGCTGTGTTACGGCATCATATTTAAAATATCTGAAATCCGGTCCTCCCACATAAGCCTTAACATAACCGTTGTGAGGATCTTCAACCATAAATGCTGACCTGATAAAATATTTATAATATCTTATAGAATCAAGAGGTGTCATTATGGTATCCTTGTCTCCTTTCCAGGAAAAGACTCTCATTTTTACAGGAGTATTAAATGCAAGTATTATTGAATCTTCAGGGACACGTCTTGTATCCAAAGTCTTGTACCTGTCACTCTGTTTTACAGATGTCATTATCAAATCATCAATCTCATCCTTTTTCAGATCATCAGAATAGGGAGGATTCTTAAACCCTTTTGCTCTCTTATAAAAGTCCGGCTGAACTTCTTTTGAAAGATGTTCTACCAAAGCTTCTTCAGCATATTTCTGCATCCTGGAGTTAATAGTAGTATATATTTTTAATCCATCCTTATAGATGTCATAACTTGATCCGTCGGGTTTTTTATTCTTATTGCACCAGCCATAAAGGGGATTGTTTTCCCATTCCCATAATGCATCATCATAGTATGTTTGCCCGGAATATTTTTTCCTGTCAGGGAGAGGCTTTCTCATTATATTCCTGATATATTCACGAAGGTAAGTGGCCAGACCGCTATTATGATCTTCAACCTTAAAGTCTACTTCAATAGGTAATTTTTTAACTGAGTCTGCTACCGAAGATGTGAGGTATCCGTATTTCGCCATCTGGGAAATAACAACATTACGCCGCATAAGCATAAGATTATAATTCCTCACCGGGTTATACCTTGTAGAAGCTTTAAGCATTCCGATAAGAACTGCTGACTGCTGAAGGTTCAGCGAATCGGGAGTTGTATTGAAATAAACCCTTGCTGCTGACTTTATTCCTATTGCATTATAGCTAAAGTTAAATTTATTAAGGTACATAGTTATGATCTCCTCCTTGGTGTAGCTTCGTTCAAGCTTAATGGCTGTCTGCCACTCCTTGAACTTGAAAACACCAAGTTTGACCTTCATCATAAGGGCAGACATTCTGGCGGTATCTCTCGGGTAAAGTTGCTTTGCCAGCTGCTGGGTAATAGTGCTTCCTCCTCCGGTGCTCTGACCCAGAAGAATTGTGCGGACAACTGCCCTGCCAAGACCACGTATATCAATACCGGAATGTCTGTTATATCGTATATCTTCTGTGGCTATCAGAGCATCGGTGAGCCAGGGAGAAAAATCTTTATACTCTGTCCATGTAAGATTCTCAAAGCTGATTTTTCCCAGAAGCACTCCATTTTCAGAATAGACCTCTGAAGCCAGATAATATTCCGGATTTTCAAGCTCATCGAATGAAGGCATTGGCCCCAGTTTTTCCATTGATATAAGAATGAACAATGTTATTGCAAAAGCAAACGGAAAAATGAATAATGCCCAGAAAATCTTGTAATTGTTGAGTCGCCTGCAAAAGCGAAAACTATTGAGAAGTTCCTTGGAAAAGATTTCCGTGTTGTGTCAAGTTTCGGACATATCAGAGACCTCTCCAAAAAGAATCTGGGGATAGATGTTGAAAATAATTTCACTCCCGATTATGAAATCCCGAAGGAAAAGGCAAAAGTGGTAAGCGCGTTGCGCAAAGCAGCTGCTGATTCGAAGAATATCTGGATCGCTTCTGACGAGGACCGTGAAGGAGAGGCAATTGCATGGCATCTTGCAAGTGTTTTAAATCTTGATCTGTCAACAACAAAGAGAATTGTATTTCATGAAATTACGAAAGAGGCCATCTCAAATGCTATTGAAAATCCCAGGCAGGTTGATATGAACCTCGTTAATTCCCAGCAGGCCCGTCGTATTCTCGACAGGCTGGTTGGTTTTGAGATTTCCCCGGTACTATGGAAAAAAGTTCAACCTTCACTCTCTGCAGGCAGGGTTCAGTCGGTAGCTGTAAGGCTGCTTGTTGAAAGAGAAAGGGAGATTATCTCATTTGAGACAGAATCCGCTTTCAGGGTGACTGCAATTTTCCAAATCGATTCAGCTAACGGAGAGAATGCTGTTCTCAAAGCAGAAGCCTCAAAGCGTTTCCCTGATGAGAAAGAAGCATTAAAATTTCTTGAGTTGTGCAATGATTCCAAATATACAATTGCCAGTATCAGCATAAAACCAGGAATCAGATTTCCGGCTCCTCCGTTTACTACCTCTACCCTTCAGCAGGAGGCATACCGGAAGTTGGGATTTTCCGTTGCTCAAACCATGGCTGTTGCGCAGAAGCTGTATGAAGCAGGAAGAATAACATATATGAGAACCGACTCAACAAATCTTTCGAAACTGGCTCTTGTCAAGTCGCGGGAAATGATCATTTCAGAGTTTGGTGAAAAATATTCAAAAACCCGGCAGTTTAAAACAAAATCAAAGGGTGCCCAGGAGGCACATGAGGCTATCCGTCCTGCATATCTCGACAATCCAACCACTGCAGGTAGCCAGAATGAGAAAAAACTTTACGAACTTATCTGGAAAAGAACAGTTGCCTCTCAGATGGCAGATGCTGAGGTGGAGAAGACCTCTATTTCAATTGATATGAATAACTCCCCGGTCACATTTCAGGCTAACGGGGAAGTTATTAAGTTTGATGGTTTCCTCAGAGTTTATGCCGAATCGACTGATCAGGAAAACAATGATGAGGACAGATATGTAATCCCCCCCGTAAAGGAGGGAATGCCGCTATCGTACGACAATATTACTGCCACACAAAAATTCACAACACCACCACCGCGATATACTGAAGCAAGCCTTGTGAAAAAGCTTGAGGAACTGGGAATCGGCCGGCCGTCAACCTATGCTCCGACCATCTCAACAATTCAGAACCGGGGGTATGTTTCGCGTGAAGACAGACCGGGCGAAAAACGTCAATTAAAAATTATTACTCTCTTTAAAGGGAAGTTGGCAACGTCAACAAAAACAGAAGTTGTAGGAAAAGAAAAATCAAAGCTTTTTCCACAGGATATTGGAATAATTGTTAATGATTTCCTTATTGAAAATTTTTCGGAAATCGTTGATTATCATTTCACTGCTGAGGTAGAAGAGCAGTTTGATGAGATTGCTCTCGGTAATCTTAAATGGACCGGGATGATCGGGAAATTCTACTCTCCGTTTCATAAGACAGTAACTAACACACTTGAGAAAAAAGAGAGAAAAACCGGGGTAAGGGTACTTGGAAATCATCCTGAAACAGGAGAACCTGTTACTGTCAGGATGGGGAGGTATGGCCCTGTTGCACAGATCGGTGATTCAGCAAACGGGGAAAAGCCCAGGTTTGCCAGTCTTTCAAAGAACCAGCTCCTTGAAACAATAACCCTCGAGGAGGCACTGAACCTCTTCCGCCTTCCCCGTTCATTGGGTGAATATGATGGAGGAGAAATGGTAGTAGGGATAGGGAAATTCGGACCGTATGTCAGGTTTCAAAATAAGTTCTTTTCTTTAAAAAAGGGGGTGGATGACCCTTACACCGTAACCATTGAAAGAGCTGTTGAGATTATTCTTGAAAAAAACGAGAGTGATAAAAAGAAGGTTCTTAAAGACTTTGGCGACATAATGCTGCTGAACGGAAGGTATGGACCATACCTTGTTAAGATGAAGCTAAACTACAGGCTGCCGAAAGGTACAGATGCAGAAAAACTTACTAAAGAAGATTGCATTAAGATTATCGGAAACAGTGATAAAACCAAAAAGAGTTCTTAAAATATACTATGGTAGATCTGAATGACTATTTTAATCCTGTAAGCATCCAAGGACCTGATTTTGAGCATCTGACAGGGCAAGCTGTTTTTCCTCACAATATCACTATTCATACTGATAATACCCCGGTGAAAGATATCAGTAAATACAAGATTGCAATATTAGGAGTACCTGAGGGCCGGAACTCACCAAATGCAGGTTCTTTTAAAGGCCCTGATGTGATCAGGGGGCAATTATACAGACTCGCAAAAATCCCCGGAAGATCTAAAATAATTGATCTGGGCAACATGAAACAGGGTGTTACATTCAACGATACCATCGCAGGGCTTACTGATATTCTGACTTTGTTGATTCAGGAAAACCTGTTCCCGGTAATTATCGGAGGTAGCAGTGCACTCATTCCTGCTATCGACAGAGCTCTCTCACAACAGAATACCAGATATACACTTACCGCAGTTGATCCGAGGATTGATTTCAGCAATGAAAGGAAAGAGCCCGATTCCTTTAATTATCTTAATACAATCATCAACAATCACAAAAGTACTTTTCACCATTATATTAATATAGGTTACCAGACCTACCTTAATGATCAACAGGTAATAAACCGTTTTCTTAAACGCAGATCTGAACTTGTAAGGATCGGAGATGTACGACAGGCAATTTACCTTACAGAACCTCTTTTCAGAGACTCCGATGTGGCAATATTTGATATTTCTGCAGTGAGGCAGTCAGATGCCCCGGGGACAATAAGTCCCTCTCCGAATGGTTTCTATGGAGAAGAGATATGCCTTCTTTCAAGATATGCCGGGATTTCCGATAAGCTGAAAATTTTCGGACTATTTGATGTCAATCCTGAATTTGATATCCGGTTCCAGACATCGGGTCTTGCTGCCCAGATCCTTTGGTTTTTCCTTGAAGGCTTTTCGCAAAAACAATATGAAACACCTGTTTTAAGTAACAGCAATTCAGGGCGATTTATTAAGTATCACGTCAGAATTACTGATCTTGACGACGATCTGATATTTGTTAAAAGTAATCTGACCGACAGGTGGTGGATGGAGCTGCCTGTTGAAAAAGATCAGTACCTTTATGTTGCCTGCTCACACGAAGATTACCTTAAGGCCAACCAAAACGAAGTCCCCGACAGATGGGTAAAAGCAAAAGGCTTGCCCTGTTCGTCAAAATAGATGTCGGTAAATTTGTATACGATTCAGATTTTTATTTATTTTGCTCGTTCAATTCAAGTGCATCGCGCCTACAAATTAAAGAAATGAAAAAACTAAATATTGCATTTCTTTTTTTAGTTTTAATATTACAGCCTGTTTTATCGCAGCAAGATCCTCTGTCGAGTCATTATATGTTTAATACAATGACCTATAACCCCGGTGTTGCCGGCATATCAGGAATGATCTGTGCCACTGCTCTCAACCGGCAGCAATGGATAGGATTTGAAGGGGCTCCCTCGACTACAGTTTTTAATATAAGTGCTCCTGTTTCGCTTTTCGGGATCAAAAGCGGAGTAGGTTTGTTAATTGAAAGTGATAACATAGGATTTGATAAAGACCTAAACCTGTCTGCCGCTTATTCATATCTTATGGATCTGGGACAGGGGAAACTCGGTATCGGATTAAATCTGGGTATGTTGGATAAAACACTTACCCCCACCTGGCAAATACCTTTGGGGGATGCACATACTCCGGCTTCAGGAGATCCTCTGATACCTGAAAACAAAGAGAGTTACGTTGCTTTTGATGCAGGACTGGGCCTCTATTATAAAGCCGATAAATATTATGCAGCACTTTCGGTTACTCACCTGAATCAACCTATAATTAAATTTACGAAAGGACTTCCCTATATCAGCAGACATTATTATCTGACTGTCGGCTATACCTTACAGTTGTCAAATCCGTCGCTCGAATTACTTCCTTCATTTTTTGTTTTCAGCGATGGGAAAGTGGCTCAGTTTACGGTAACTTCATTATTAAGATACAATAAAAAAGCATGGGGAGGCGTTTCTTACAGAGCCGGAGATGCGTTGATCGGGATTGTTGGTTTTGAATTATACAACGGAATCCGGTTGGGTTATGCTTATGATTTTACTATTTCAGACATAAGAAAAACCAGCAGCGGGTCGCATGAATTCATGGTTAATTATTGTTTCGACCTTAATCTGGGCAAAAGCCCGATGAAATACAAAAGTGTCAGATTTTTATGATTATTATTAAAAAAATAACTTGCTTGCAATATAAAATTCTTAAGTAATATGAAAAAGGTATCCCTATCTGCTCTAATACTGATAATCTTGTTAACTGGTTGTGGTTCTTCAAATAACGGAGAGCTGACAGGCGTTCTGGGGCGGAAAAAATTTTTTGAACCGGAACCCTTTGAGATGGCATTTATTCCTGCCGGGAATTTTATGATGGGACCGAGCGATCAGGATGCACCATTTGCATTTAACAATATGCCAAAATCTGTTACAGTGAATGCATTCTGGATGGATCAGACAGAAATCACCAATAACAAATATCGTCAGTTTGTATATTATGTACGCGATTCTATCCTCAGAACAAAACTTGGCAACGCAGGCATTGCAAACAGGGAGTATTTTATGGTTGACGCCGATGGAAATGTAATTGAACCTAATGTAATTAACTGGGAAGAAAAAATCGATACAAAAGATGAGACTACCAAGACTACCATTGAAGAGATGTTCTATCCTCCTGAAGAGAGATTTAACGGCAAAAAACAGGTTGATGTCAGGAAACTTAACTATTCCTATTCCTGGGTTGATAACCAGCAGGCTGCAAAATCAAAATATGTCTATGATTATGCAAATAATACCGGTAAGTATGAAGGACAGGTTACAAACCTTGACGGTACACGTACCGATGTAAAAGACCGTTCCTCTTTTATAAAACGCAATATTATAAATGTTTACCCCGACACCCTTTGCTGGATCAGGGATTTTACATATTCATTCAACGATCCACAGGCCTCACTCTATTTCTGGCATCCTTCATTTGATAACTATCCTGTTGTAGGTGTCTCCTGGGTTCAGGCAACTGCTTTCAGCATCTGGAGAACAAACTATATGAACACAGCGCTCAGAAAGAAAGGGATTGCCGATGTACAGGAATACAGGCTACCAACTGAAGCAGAATGGGAATATGCTGCAAGAGGTGGTCTCGATCTTTCACCGTATCCATGGGGCGGTCCATATACACGTAACTCCAAAGGTTGCTTCTATGCTAATTTCAAACCATTGCGCGGAAACTATATTGACGATGGTAACGTATATACAGGAAAAGTGGGGTCATACGAACCAAATGAGTATGGATTGTATGATATGTCAGGAAATGTTGCAGAATGGACACGTGGTGCATACCATCCTTCAGCTTACATCTTCCAGCACGACCTTGAGCCGAACTATGAATATAATGCGACTCCACAGGATCCACCGGTATTGAAACGGAAAGTAATCCGTGGCGGCTCCTGGAAAGATATTGCATATTTCCTTCAGACTGGTTCAAGAGACTATGAATATCAGGATTCTACTAAACCATTTGTCGGATTCCGTAATGTAAGATCTTTTATTGGTGGAAATTAAATAATTAAAATAACCCTAAAATAATCAGGTTATGAACTTAGCAAAAATTGTACAAAGCAAAGGATTTAAAAATTTATTGACTAAACTTTATGGTTTCGGCGCTTCCGTCGTAATTATTGGTACGCTTTTTAAAATACAGCACTGGAGATTTGCAGATTTTATGCTTGGTGTCGGTCTTATGACCGAGTCAGTAATCTTCTTCTTTTATGCATTCGAGCCGGAGGTTGACTGGTCACTGGCCTATCCTGAACTTGCAGAAACTCCTGAAGACAGAGCTAAAAGACTCTCATCATATGGTGGAAAACAACCTGGTGCCGTTAGTGGTGGCGGCGGTGGTTCTGTAGCCCTTGCAAAATTTGATGAGATGCTTGAAAAAGCTGAAATCACTCCTGACCTGTTACAGAAACTTGGTGTCGGAATGAAAAAACTTGGCGAAACTACCGCAAACATGAATGCCATGGGCGATGTTACTGCAGCTTCTTCAAAGTATATGTACACCATCAATAATGCCAATGAATCTCTTGGCAGGTTGTCAGAATCATACCAGGCTACAACCAAAGTAATAAATGAAACAGGTTCTACTTACAAGAATGTGGCTGACTCACTATCAGTTATTGAGGTAGGGGGTAAATCATATCAGCAACAACTGGAATCACTTAATAAAAATCTTTCTGCACTTAATTCGGTTTATGAACTGCAACGCAAGGGAGCAGATGATCATTTAAAAGATTCTGAAACGCTTTATAAAGGAATTCAGGGATTAATGAAAGACCTTTCAGAATCAGCCGGGGATACTAAAAAGTACCGCGAACAAATTACAAAACTCAACGACAACCTGACAGCGTTGAATAATGTTTATGGAAATATGCTTTCTGCCATGAATTTTAAATAACGTGACATTCTTTATCTGACTAAACTACCTGCAAAATGGCTCGCGAAAGACTATCTACACGGCAAAGGATGATCAATTTGATGTACCTGATAATGATTGCCATGCTTGCACTTAACGTATCAAAAGACGCTGTTGAAGCATTTAAAAAAGTTGATAAGAGTCTTACTCAGACTATCGCAAATTATACCCTTAAAAATAACCTCATTTATAGCGAGTTCGACAAAGCTGCTGCTTTAAATCCCGCAAAAGCCGGGAAATATAAAACTGCAGCATATAAGGTTAAAGAACATGCAGATGAGGCATTCAATTTTTTGCAGGATCTTAAGATCGAAATAATCACAACCACTGAAGGTCCCGAAACTCCTGCTGTTAAAGGGAATGAGGTTATTATTGAAGAAGTTAGAAGGATTGATAATAATAGCGTTCCAACTCAAATTCTTATTGGAGATAACGAAAGAGGAAAAGCCACCGACCTGAAAGCAGTGCTTAATGAGTACCGCGATTCTCTTATTGCTATTGCATCTCTCGATGGTAAAAACCCGTCCGTTGAAGATGCTTTGAGAAAAAGTCTGAACACTGATGATTCTAAAAATAAAGAAGGCAAAACCGAACGCTGGCAGAACCTTACCTTCCAGACAGTACCTCTTGTTGCTGTTATTACCATCATGTCGAAAATGCAGATTGATATAAGAAACGCCGAGACTGAAGTTCTTAACTACCTCTACACTCAGATTGATGCTTCCTGGTTTAAATTTAATAAACTTAAGGCAATTGTTATGCCAAATTCAAATTACGTGACACAAGGCAGCGATTACGAAGCTCAGGTATTTATTTCTGCTATAGATACTACACAGTCTCCGGTTATTACAGTTGGTAACACTGTTCTTCCTCTTGATGAAACAGGAAAAGGGATTTATAGAGTCCGGGCTTCCTCTACCGGCACTAAAAAATGGGGTGGGATAATCGCTATCAGAGCCCCCAGTGGCACAATTATAAACTACCCGTTCGAATCTTCGTATGTTGTTGGCGAACCGAATGTTATTGTATCTCCCACAGCAATGAACGTTATGTATATGGGTATTTTTAACCCAATTGACGTATCCGTACCTGATGTAAGTCCTGATAAAATAAAGATCAAGGTTGTGAATGGGACCTTAACAACAGATAAAGTAAAAAACTCCAAAGGGGATAATTTCAAGGGCAGCTGGGCTGTCAGACCAAATGCCGTAGGACAAAATGTTCAGATTATTGTAACGGCTGATATCAACGGTAAACCCGTGCAATATGATCCTTATGAATTCAGGGTAAAATCTGTTCCCGATCCTGTTGCTGTATTTGCAGGAAAGAGTACAGGAAGTGTTACAAGGGCTATTGCTGCTGCACAACAGGGTGTTTTTGCCGTAATGCGTGATTTCGACTTTGACCTCAATTACGTTGTCACCGGATTCTCAGTTCTTTATTCTGATAACAGAGGAGACTTTGATGAATCAAGTACAAACAGCAACTTAACTCAAAAACAGAAAGATTTGATAGCCAGGCTGACAAGAGGTAAATATTTGACTATAAAAGATATAAAAGCGATTGGGCCTGAGGGCAAGACAAAAGAACTGCTGCCCATAATTTTAAAGATAGACTAATATCAAAATAAATATACCATCATGAATAAGAAAATTCTTTTTGGAATTATCGTCCTTTCACTTTCTGGTATTGTTAATGCCCAGGGGTTCGGTGATATTTACCAGAAATCGATTCCGGATGCTAAGAAAATTGAGTTTCCATATCTTCGGGAAGCCGATGTTTTTTGGTCAAAAGGGATATACCGCCTGATCGATCTACGTGAAAAGATTAATCAGCCTTTATATTATCCAATATCGCCAACTCTCGATGGAAGAAAAAACTTTATAAACATCCTGCTGGAAGAGATCAAGGCCGGCAGACTCAATGCATACGACCCTCTCAATATTGATGTAAGCACTACATATTCAGATATTGAAGTAAAGATGGGAGCTGTAACTAAGCTTGTACCCGTACAGATCAATGCAGCAGGCGAAATCAGAGAGGATTCTGTAAAACAGGATGCCAAACCTGAGGAGGTAAAACAATTACTGATTTATGAACTATGGTATTTTGATAAAAAACTGTCAAAACTCGATGTAAGAATAATTTCTATTGAACCGTACTATATAGGTTTTGATACCCAGCTTGGAAAAGTTCTTAGAAAACCTTTATTCTGGATTAAATACGACGAAGCCAGAGATGCTCTCGCAAAACAAGAGGTATTCATGAATAATAATGATGCTCATAGAATATCGTTTGACGACCTCTTTATGCAACGAAGATTCGGAAGTGTTATTTTCGGAGAATCAAATGTCTATAACGACAGGCTGATTTCGGATTACCAGCTTGGAAAGTACATTCTTTTTGAAGCAGACCGCATCAAAACTGAACTTTTCAACTTTGAACACGATCTTTGGGAATATTAATTTTATAAATATTTTTCTTTGGTCGATTTTTTTATATCTTCAAGGTATTGCTTGATATTCTGCTCTTCCTCCTTCTTAACGATTAAAAGCACATTTTCAGAATCGACAACAATATAATCTTTGAGTCCTTGCAAGACAGCTATCTTACCAGGGGCAATATTAAAGATATTTCCCTTATTGTCATATGAAAAAACATCTCCCCTAACCAAAGCGTTGCCCTTTTTGTCAACTGATGAATGCTCATATAGCGAACTCCAGGTTCCGAGATCAGACCAGCCAATGTCAGTGCACATAACATATACATTGTTTGCCTTTTCCATAATCCCATAATCAATTGAGATGCTTCTGCATTCTGCATACGTCTTCCCAATGAAACTTTTTTCCTGCTTCGTTCCAAAAATATTTCTGCCTTCATCGAATATGGTATAGGTATCCGGCAGATGCTTTTCAAATGCTGAAAGTATCGATTTGATATTCCATATAAAAATTCCTGAGTTCCAGTAAAAGTCGCCGCTTTCCAAAAAAACTTTTGCAAGGTCAATATCCGGCTTCTCAGTAAATGTCTTTACCTTAAGCAGATTTTCATAGCCTTTAACAGGTTTCTTCTGATCTGCTTGTATATAACCGTATCCTGTTTCAGGTCTGTCAGGCTTTATTCCCAGAGTAACCAGGGCATCGTTCCCTTCAGCAAAGTCAAAGCAACTCTGCAACACTTCACAAAGTTTATCTTCTTTAACAATCAGGTGGTCAGCCGGTGTAACTGCAATTACTGCGTCAGGATTTTCCTTTAATATTCTGAACGTTCCATACGCCAGGCAAGGGGCTGTATTGCGACGAAAAGGTTCTCCCAGTACACGTGATGGATCAATACCCAACTGCTCAATTACAAGGTCTTTATGATCAGCATTTGTAACAACAAAAATATTCTCCTCGGGACATATTTCTTTAAAACGCCTGAAGGTCTGTTGTATCAGAGTCTCTCCCTTCCCAAGAATATCAAGAAACTGCTTTGGTTTTTCGCGACGGCTGAGAGGCCAGAAACGGCTTCCTACTCCACCTGCCATTATAATGACATATCTATTGTTCATAAGAGAATAATTTTTTTGCAAAATCTTATGCAAATATATAATTAATTATGCATTCAGGTTTCAAAAACCAGGGTAACGGAATTACCTTAAATATTCGTAATTTTGATGTGCAATAATATAATATCATGATTAAGTTTCTTACACAGATCGGGCTTTACTTCCTGCTTCTTAAGAAGGTCTTCTCCAAACCTGAGAAACCTTCTGTTTATTACAGGCAAACCATGAGGGAGTTTGTGTATCTGGGCCTGTATTCGATTGGTATCATTGCCATTATTTCCTTCTTCATGGGGGCAGTTATTACCCTGCAAACAGCTTATAATACCGAAAACCCAATTTACCCAACGTATCTTATAGGCCTGGGTTGCCGCGATTCCATCATCCTTGAGTTCTCTTCCACAGTTGCTGCACTCATCCTTGCCGGAAAAGTCGGTTCTAATATTGCATCTGAAATTGGAACGATGCGGGTTACAGAACAAATAGATGCCCTTGAGATCATGGGAGTCAATTCTGCTTCTTACCTAATACTCCCTAAAATAATTGCAACACTTCTCTTTAACCCTATACTGACACTTATCAGTATAACAGTCGGGATTTTAGGAGGATGGACTGCTGGCACCCTTTCAGGCGTTATAACTTCAGAGAATTTTATTTACGGAATTCAATATGCATTCATCCCTTATTATATTACATATTCAATGATAAAAACGGTATTCTTTGCATTTATAATAACCAGTGTTTCAGCCTTTCAGGGATATTATGTCGAAGGAGGGTCTCTTGAAGTAGGACGTGCCAGCACAAAAGCAGTTGTTTACAGCAGCATCCTTATATTGCTGTTTAATGTAATACTCACTCAACTGTTATTGTCATGATAAGTGTTAAAAATCTGAATAAATCATTCAATGGGAATAGTGTCCTGAGTGATATCTCTGTAACTTTCGAAACAGGAAAAACCAACCTGATAATCGGCAGAAGCGGATCGGGTAAAACAGTGCTGCTTAAATCAATTGTAGGGCTCCATGAAGTTGACAGCGGAGAGATATGGTATGAGGATACCTTGTTTAATAAACTTGATTTTAAAGACAAAAAAAAGATCCGCAGTGAAATTGGAATGCTTTTCCAGGGAAGTGCACTTTTCGATTCCTTAACAGTTGAACAGAATGTACGCTTCCCTCTGGATATGTTCACAGATAAAAGTCCTGATGAAAAAAAAGAAAGGGTTGATTTTTGTCTCAACAGGGTCAACATTATAAATGCCAACAAATTATTCCCTTCAGAATTATCAGGAGGAATGAAGAAAAGGGTGGCAATCGCCAGAGCAATATCATTAAATCCTAAATACCTCTTCTGTGATGAGCCTAATTCAGGTCTCGACCCTATAACCGCCATCCTTATTGACGAACTTATCAAAGAGCTTACAGAAGAGTATTCAATGACAACAATCGTAAATACTCACGATATGAACTCTGTTATGGAGATCGGAGAAAAAATAATTTTTATCAGCGACGGTGTGAAATGCTGGGAAGGAAATAAAAATGAGATCCTCAGTTCAGATTGTGAAACATTGAATGATTTTGTATTTGCGAATGCTCTTGCTAAAAAGTTGAGATCCAAAGAAAAGTAATACTTATGACATTATTTGTTAACATCCTCGTAATCGATATATTCGCCTATCTCCTTTGAAATTTTTTTGCTGTTTATCTTACTCCTCTTATCCGGTTCGGGTCGGGGTACAGAAGTATGCTCCTCTTCCCCATACCTCATAAAAGATTTTATTATCAGATAAACTATTAAACTGACTAATACAAAACGAATTAAAATCATCCTTTACTAAATTATTATTCAACCAGTACCGTCTGTTTGTCGTCTTTTTTCTTGATCCTATTCCCAAAGGCAAGGTTTATCCCTAACCTTAAATTAATAGTATTCCAGCTTCTGGGAAGAGTAATGGTGCTTTTGCTATCAACTTTAATTTCATAATCTTTCTCATTTAATCTCTGTGTCTATTTTATAATTATAGAGGAACCTGTCAGTGCCGCCGACAATAAGATGCCAGCCACTTTTGTCCGACAGTTTCCCGATTGAGAACATAGATGCCCCTCTGAGAGGGAATCCATTCATTGTTTCTCCATTTATACCTATAAGATATATCTGCTTCTTATTAATGTCAAATACTCCGATTTTTCTGTCCGAACCTGAAAAAATAAAACTAATCGGTCCCCCAAGGTCAATTGAGCCAAAATCCCTGGAGAACATCTCTGATCTGTTATGGTCATAAAGATACAACATACCTTTGTCAATAAATATATATTCACCAAACCCATCGCCATCTACGTCAAAATTATCGAATGAATGGTTAACGGAGAACTTCTTAAGGCTGAATTTTTTGATACTGCCGTCGAAATAAATATGTTGTACAGTACCATCGGGCGATGTGCATACCACCGAAGGTTCTGACCCCGGATTCAACCTCATTGCCGACCCGCTGGCTTTGGTAACTGATTCTTTCAGGTTAACTCTTTTATTGCCTGCACGGTCGAGAAAATAGACCGAGTTTTCATCAGAGGCTACAAGGTAATCTTTCCCTGAAACTTTAAAATAACTGATCTCGGCCTTCACATAACCTGTAGTCCGGAACAGATTCCAACCCTTTACAACATTCCCGGTTTTATCGTATGAATAGATCATTTTATCTTCCCCGGCAATAAAAAGCCTGTAATTAAGGTTATTGTCATAGTCAAACAGGGCCAGGGAGTTTGTGGCCGGCGATCTGAGTTTAACCGGATATCTCCCAACATAATTTCCATTTCTGTCGAGAAGATGAATATAATTCTTTCCTGAGAACATTAACTGATACTTCCCGTTCCGGAAATAGTCAATCATATATATAGTGCCAATAATCCTCTCATTCAGCGGTACTTTCCAGAGTACACGTCCTGCAGCATTTATCAGGTATGTATTGTTCTTCATATCCTGAATGAAAATCTCTTTTGCTCCTGTAGTATGATTGGTAAAAAAGAATGGTTTTATGCCTGCAATAGTATCAAGCAAAGTCTCCCATTCAGTAGTTGATTCTTCCCTGACCACGTCCTTAAATTTGATCGATAAACTATTGTATATCATCCTGTTGCTCGAAGCGAACTGGTATCCGACAGCCTGAATCTTACTAATTGAATTTTTATTCGATTTAAGGGCTTTAATAATATCTTCATTAAGGAACTCTGCAAGATAATCTGTAATATGCGACGGAACACAATAGAAAAAGTACCCGGCACGGCTGGGCAGAGTACTTTCGAAATCGCGATATGTCAGATCATTTGCAAGTGTCTTGTTGAGAAGATTGTCATACAATAATTTTGAGATTGTGACATAGGAGTTTCCTGCTATCATGAAATTATCATAAAAAGCAAAATATGATTCATCAAATTCCGGGGCAAATCCCGGCAGCAGAACCTCGGTCAACCCTTTAAAAGGAGTCTTGTAAACCGGTATCCTGGTCTGGTCATCTGGTTCAAAATAGAAAATTTCATTCCCGGGACCAAGTTCTTCAAGAAAGAGTTGTTCAGCCTGAACACGGTTAGATAATTCATATATAATCAATGTGTTATCGCCAACTGGTCTCTCTTTAATATCAATGTATGCTCTCGTAATTTCCTCCCCGGTATATTCTTTTAATTTAACAGCAAGACCGACTGCTTCCTTTGAAACAGTACTGTCGGACTTGCTGACCGGACTTTCAGCAGAAAGAACAAGTGTTTCAAAAAGCACCGTTGATGACGGGAGAATTTTATATGTATGAAATTCCCGTGGCGGAATAAATTTATACCTGTAAAGAAATTCCGATGAATCGGGACTTTCAGTATAACCGCTCAGAACAAGACCATCTTCATTGATATAAATATCCCCTCCTGCGGTACCTGCCAGTTTGGTAATCTTCGTTGCCACTCCCTGGACATCTTTTCCCAAAACTGATTTAAATAATCTTTGGAGATTAGCAAAAACCACAAATATTTTATCTTCGTTTTTTCCCGATGCCAGTAATACTCTTGAAAAACCCGGCAGATTTCTTACATCCTTTTCCCTGCCCATCTGAACACGGGCTTCTTCAAGAAGCTCCTTTGAACTGCTGCATAACATTAACCCTGATATAAGAGAGATATAAGCGGTGTCTTTCTGGCTGTTAACTGCAAAAGGGATCTTAAGAACCAAATTACCGTTTAATTTACTTTCAATCACCTCCTTAATTCCCGAGGAACGCAACACCTCTTTAATCTGCCGGTATCTGATTTCACCGGGAACAGTCGTCGAAAGAAGAGGTTGAAGTTTTCCTTCCTTAGTCGGATGAAATGATATAATCGAAGAGCCGTTACCCAGTAACTTCTTAAACCCGGCTTTATTAAGCTGATCGGTAAGATATTTCAACTTCCGGTTAAAATTATCAAACTCTTTGATCTTGCCAGCCTCCCCAAATAATCCCTTCCCGGTTGTGAGAGAATTCATGAAGCTTTGCAGGTCAACGGTCTCAATAACAATACACGCACCAGGAGATATTGCCTTGTAAGGATCTGTAAATAAGTTTTTTCTGCCCTGCTGGAAAAAATATCCCATTATGGCAAGACCTGAAATCAGAAGTACCAGCAAAATGATTATGACTCGTTTTCCCACTGTCAGATTATTAATAATTGTTGCATTCCAAAATTAACAAATAAAAGATTATACCAGTAATTCAAATGATTAATGAGAAGTTCATGAATGCCGGGGTTGAAAATATTCTCGACTATAGGTACAGGCCCTATTCATCAGGGATAGTGGCACCGGGGAGGAGTTACATTATATCGCTGAGAGTCACAATCTGATAAATTGCCTTAACAATAATCACTTTTGGCACACAATTTGATTCAATGTTATTACACAGGCAATCTCAATCATATCCCTGATCACTCAGGGCAGCCAGGCCAAAAGCCTGGCTTTTTTTTTATATTAAAATGATCTGTAACCGATTATTTCCCTTACTTCCCGTATAGTTTTTGAAGCACTTGCCCTGGCCTTTTCAGCGCCCGATGAAACAACTCTTGAGAGATATCTATTATCAGAGAGTATATCATTGATCCTCCTTCGAATAGGGTCTGTAACCCTGATAATATCCTCTGCAAGTTGCTTTTTCATGTCTCCATAACGGATTTCACAGGAAGCATATTTCTCTGTGAAAAATTTAACAGTATCCGGATCCGAAACAACATTCATAATGGTAAAAAGGTTCTTCACCGGCTCAGATGGTTCCTGCCCCGGGGCTGCCGGTCCGGTATCGGTGACCGCTCTCATCACCTTTTTCCTTATTTCCTGCGGTGTATCGGAAAGAAAGACCCCGTTGCCTTCACTTTTACCCATTTTACCTGTTCCATCAAGTCCGGGTATTTTTACCAGCTGTTTACCAAAATTATATGCGTCAGGTTCCGGAAAGTAATTAACATCATATATCATATTGAATCTCCTGGCAAACCTCCTTGTCATCTCAACGTGTTGCTCCTGATCTTTCCCGACGGGTACCTTGTTCGCTTTATGAATTATTATGTCGGCTGCCATCAGTACCGGATAGGTTAATAGTCCTGCATTGACATTATCGGGTTGTTTTCTTATTTCCTCCTTGAAAGAAGCAGTCCTTTCCAGTTCACCTACATAGGCATTCATATTCAGCAGCAGATATAACTCAGAGACTTCCGGAACATCACTCTGAATAAAAACTGTTGCAATTTCCGGATCGATACCACATGCAAGATATTCTGCCAGAACCTGCTTAATATTACCATGAAGGTCTTCGGGTTTAGGATGAGTTGTAAGAGCATGATAATCAGCAATAAAAAAATAGCAATTATTCTCCGTCTGCATTTTCAGAAAGTTCTTTATTGCACCAAAATAATTTCCAAGGTGCAGGTTTCCCGTTGATCTGATGCCGCTCACTACTGTGTCCATTGTGCTATAAAATAAAAATACACCGCAAAGCTAATAAAAAAGGCGTTATGGCACAACGGCTCAATGGTACAAAGGCAAATCTATAAAACCATTAAGCCCTTACACCATTACATCGTTACTCCTTTTTTATTACCTTTACCAGATTAAATAAAATTGGCCATGGAATCGACAAGACAGAAAAAAGTATCGCGCTTAATCCTGAAAGAACTGGCCGATATCTTTCTCAAAAAAGGAAATGAATTCGCGCGCGGGAAATTGGTTTCAATCACAAGAGTAAGAGCCAGCCCCGATCTCTCTTTTGCAAAAGTCTATATAAGTATCTTCCCTCCAACAAACCAGGAAGATATTCTAAAAGCTATCCAGGAGCACAGCTCAAAGATCAGATTTGACCTGGGGCAAAAAGTCAGATCTCAGCTTCGGATTGTTCCTGATATTGCATTCCATATTGATGATAGCCTTGACTATATTGACAAAATAGACAAGTTGCTGAAATCATAGTATATATGCAGTACGAACCTATAAAAAGATCGCTTGGCAAATTCTTCGCAGGATCTTTGTTTATGAGAAAAACTCTCTATTTTCTACTTGACCTCCTGCTCCTCCGCACCTGGCATGTAAAAAAAGCATTACGAAAAATCGTCCGGCAATTTCCAGGAGACGCATCGGTTCTTGATGCGGGTTCAGGATTTGGCCAGTACACTTGGCGCATGAGCAAAATGAATACCAGATGGAATATAAAAGCCATTGATATCAACAGTGAACAGATAGCAGATTGCAACAGGTTTTTCGGAAAAACAGGTTTTTCGGACCGAGTAAAATTCCACACCGTGGATCTCACTGCTCTGGATGACCTCAACTGCTATAATATCATTTTGTCGGTTGATGTAATGGAACACATCGAAGAAGATGTTTTAGTCTTTAAAAACTTCTACAAGTCACTGAAAAAAAATGGCATCTTATTAATATCAACTCCTTCAGATAAAGGGGGATCAGATGTTCACAACGACAAAGAAGAATCTTTCATTGATGAACATGTAAGAGACGGATACAGCATTAATGATATAACCGAGAAACTATCTCTGGCAGGCTTCAGGAATATTGAGGCAGGCTATACATACGGAAAACCAGGGAATATCTCATGGCGGTTGTCGATGAAATACCCGATAAAGATGCTCAATGCCTCTTATCTCTTTTTCATTATTCTCCCTTTTTATTATTTGATTTTTTTCCCCGTTTCAATAATACTTAACATTTTTGATCTCCGTTTAACCCATAAAACCGGTACCGGATTACTTATTATCGCCAGAAAATAAGAATAGTGAAACTCTCATTATACATAGCAAAAAGGTATCTGTTCGCAAAAAAATCGCGAAATGCAATAAACATAATATCGGCAGTCTCAGTTGCCGGTGTTGCTGTTGGTACTATGGCTCTGATAATTGTTCTTTCCGTTTTTAACGGACTTGAAACAATGGTAAATGCTATTTTCAACACGTTTGACCCTGACATTAAGATAACTGCCGCAGAGGGTAAAACCTTTATTGCCGACACATCGCGTCTGAAACTGCTGGCAAATGTTGACGGGCTATCCTGTTATTCGCTTACTATTGAGGAAAATGCACTTCTGAAATATGGCGACAGACAATTTATTGCAACAATAAAAGGTGTTGACGATAACTATGCAATGGTTACAAATATCGACAGTTCGATGTGGGAGGGTGATTTCACTCTGAGAAACGATAAAGGTCGATCGTATGCTATTCCCGGAATCGGAGTTGCTCAATACCTGGGGATCAGGGTTAATTTCATCACTCCATTAAATATAATCGTCATAAGAAATACAGGAAGTACCAATATCAATTCCGAAAATGCATTAAAAGAGAGGTTTATTTTCCCATCCGGAATCTTTGAGGTTGAAAAAGAGTACGATTCAAAATATGTTTACATCCCGATTGAATTTGCCCGTGAACTAACTGAAATTGAGAATGGTGTAACTTCTATTGAGATCAGATTCACAGACCAGGCCGATCCCAGGATTGCACAAAAAAATATCGTGAAAATTTTTGGTAAGGGTTTCGTCGTTCAGAACAGGTATGAACAACAAGAGATATTTTATAAGGTGATGCGGTCCGAAAGACTGGCCATCTTCTTCATCCTTACACTGATTCTTATTGTTGCTTCTTTCAATATAATAGGTTCACTTACCATGCTGATAATTGAAAAAGAGCGTGACATAGAAATACTTAAGAGCCTTGGCGCTGATAACGATCTTATCAGAAAGATTTTTATTTTTGAAGGATGGCTGATCTCTATAATCGGGGCAGTTGCCGGTATTATCCTGGGTTTTGCTATTTGCTGGCTTCAGCAAACATTCGGACTTATAAAACTTCAGAGTGAATCTCTCATCATGGATTCTTACCCGGTAGTAATGAAGGTTAAAGATTTTATTATTGTTCCCGGAACAGTCCTGCTGATAGGCTATTGGGCTGCGTGGTACCCTGTAAGATTTCTTACAAAAAAATTCCTGAATAAGGACGTATAATAATCAATTACTATATTTACACATAAAGTCCGGATAAACATGTTACATACCAAAAAATGAGAATAAACCCTAATAATGAAGTACTATGATCCGGTTTACGCTTCTCATAATGATACTGTTTTCATTAACAGCCGGCTCTTGTTCCAGCAGAAAGAATAAACTGGATCACAATGACCTGATACCTGAAAAGGAGCTGGTTTCTATTTTAACTGAAGTCCATATTGCCGACGGACTTCTTTCTCTTCAAAACATTCGTCACTGGTTTTCTTCCCTTGACTCTCTTAAAGCATATAACAACATCTTTGAAAAACATGGTTACTCAAAAGAAACCATGGACAAAACAATGAAATATTATTTCATCAAAAAGCCCAAGCGACTAATTGTGATTTATGACCAGGTTCTTGGAAAATTAAGCGAGATGGAATCACTTCTTGAAAGAGAAGTTATACTGGCAGAAGGACGTATTAAAAACTTCTGGACAGGGAAGGAGTATTATTGCATCCCCGATCCGGCAGGAAACGATTCGACCCGGTTCGATATAACACTTAATAATCCGGGCATTTATACCCTGACATTTTCTGCCACTCTTTTCCCCGATGACCAGTCGGTGAACCCTCGAATAACCGCATATTCGTGCCACCCCGACAGTATTGAAACAGGAGAGAGGGATTATGTAAAAACGATGAAATATATAAAAGATGGCCAGCCACATACCTATACCTTTATTTTTCGTGTCCCCGAAAAAAGAACTCTTCATCTGAGAGGCTGGCTCTATGATTTTGATAATAATCCTGATGAGTGGGGAAAACATGTGATAATAGAAAATATCTCAATTACCTATACCTCTGCGGCGGTATGAAGCGCTTTTCTGCCCAGTACATTATTACAAATTCCGGTCCTCCGCTTAAAAGAGCAGTGATAACGACTGAGAATGATGGTACTATTTTAAGTATTGAGGATACGGGCGGAAATCTTGAAGAAAAGCAATCAGTAGAATTTTATAATGGTATTATCATTCCCGGTTTTGTGAATTGCCATTGTCATCTTGAGCTGTCACATATGAAAGGCTCTATCGCCCAGGGCAGTTGTTTAGGAGGTTTTGTTGAACAGGTCAGAAACACCAGAGATAATAATAGTGAAAGCATCATTGCCTCTGCATGCTCTGCAGATAATGAAATGTATAGCGAAGGAATAGTTCTGTGCGCAGATATTTGTAATACTTCCCTCTCCTTCAACATAAAAAGAGAAAGCAGGATCAGTTACATTAACCTTCTTGAAGTTTTTGGAATTGACGCGGAAAAGGCCAGCCGGCGTATGGATGAAATAATCAAAGTCGCAGAAACAGCTGAGGATATGAACCTTCCTTTCTCGATTGTCCCCCACTCTGCTTATTCAATGTCGCTGTCTCTATTACGGCTTCTCAGGGGAAAAAGTGATAACAACAAGGTTACCTCTATTCATTTTATGGAGACATCCGGAGAAAAGGCTTTCCTTGAAAATCATTCCGGCCCTTTAATGGCTTCATACAAACTATCCGGATTAATTCCCTCCAGGCTGGAAACAGTTAAAAGCCATATTGATGCTGTTTTGAATGAAATATCCCTTTCCGGCAACCTGATCCTTGTCCATAATACCTTTGCCGACAGAGAGACCATTAGAAAGATTAAGAAGAGAAAGAATTTATTCTGGTGCCTTTGTCCAAATTCAAATATTTACATCGAGAATGAAATACCGCCTCTTGATTTGCTTATTGAGGAGGATTGTGAAATCGTTATCGGGACCGACAGCCTGGCTTCGAATAATAAACTTAGCATCCTCGAAGAACTTAAAACCCTTCAGTTTAATTTCCCTGCTGTATCAATTGAAGAATTAGTCCGCTGGGCGACTGTAAACGGTGCTAAAGCGCTGCGAGAGGAGGGCCGGTTTGGAAAGATTAAATCCGGTAAAAAGCCAGGGCTGCTTCTTCTTCAGAATGTTGACCTTAATAATATGAAACTCCTCCCCGGAAGTTTTGTCACCCGGCTAATTTAGATAGAGTATTCTGCAATTTATGTTAATTTTGAATCCGGTAAAAGGGAGCGAAAATGGCTACATTTCTTTTTGATGAGATAATATTCGGCCCGGTGAAAAGCAGAAGACTGGGTGTATCGCTTGGAATAAATCTGTTACCCACCAAAAGAAAGATCTGTAATTTCAATTGCATCTACTGCGAATGTGGCTGGACCCGGGATATTGAAAAAGCGGTCAGCCATCTTCCCCGCCGCGAAGAGGTATATGAGGCACTCGATATTAAACTCTCCGGGATGAAAGCAAAGAGCGAGTCGCCCGATGTAATTACATATGCAGGAAACGGAGAGCCCACTCTTCACCCCGAATTCCCAGGAATAATTGATGACAGTATAATTTTAAGAGACAAGTACTTCCCAAAAGCTAAAATCTCAGTACTGTCAAACTCCACTACAATAACAAATCCTCATGTAAAAGCAGCTTTGTTAAAAGTCGATATGAACATTCTTAAACTCGACTCTGCTATTGATTCAACCATGAAGATACATAACCAGCCACGTGTTAATATTAATGTGAAAGAACTTATTAATAACCTGGCCGGATTTAATGGGAAGCTTATCATACAGACACTTTTTATCCGCGGGATATACAACAACAAAGTTATCGACAATACAACTCCTGCAGAAATTAATGCATGGCTTCAGGCAATTGAAAAAATAAAGCCTTCGGAAGTGATGATCTATACGATATCGAGGGATACACCGGAAGACGGGCAACTAAATAAAGTACCTGTTAAAGAACTCAGGGGAATAGCTGCATTGGTTGAAAAACTGGGTATTAAAACACAGGTTTCGGGTTAAATCTCCCTCCTCAGCCTGGCAACCGGAATATTAAGTTGTTCACGGTATTTTGCGACAGTCCTTCGTGCTATCTGGTATCCCTTTTCCTGGAGGATTTCAGTAAGTCTCTCATCGGTTAATGGTTTGCGTTTTTGTTCGTTTTCGATACAGTCCTGCAAAATCCTTTTGATCTCCCTTGTTGAAACTTCTTCTCCGCTATCTGTCTGAAGC
Organism: Bacteroidia bacterium; assembly: GCA_026391475.1. GTDB lineage: Bacteria > Bacteroidota > Bacteroidia > Bacteroidales > VadinHA17 > LD21. The sequence goes on from JAPLED010000127.1 coordinate 23,748, forward strand.
CCTTCTGAAAAGAAAAACTTCAGAGGAAATATTCCAAAGTGTGTTTGTATATATTTGCTGTTGGCAACCCTTGAGACTGTTGAAATGTCGAGTCCGGTCATTTCAGCAACATCTTTCAGGATCATCGGTTTTAGTTTTGTTTCATCCCCGTCAATGAAATATTCCTGCTGGTATTCCAGGATTGCATTCATGGTCAGAAGAAGAGTGTTCTGCCGCTGCCTTATTGCATCGATAAACCATTTAGCTGAATCAATTTTCTGCTTTACAAACAGGACAGCATCTTTCATCTCTTTTTTCTGGCTTTTATCTCTACTGTAAGTATGAAGCATTTCGTTATATGCGGCGCTTAACCTGAGCTCTGGAAGGTTTCGTGAATTAAGATGCAGGTCGAAACCCTCCTCAGAAAGCTCCAGAATAAAATCCGGAATTATTGGTTGCGATGTTTTATTAAAAGGATCGCTGTAAACGCCACCGGGCTTGGGGTTGAGTTTCAGCACCTCATCAATTGCTGCTTTAAGATCATTTTCGGTGATTTCCAGTCTTGCAATAATTTTATCGTAATGCCTTTTGGTAAATTCTTCGAAATGTGAGTCGAGAATTGTATACGCAAGATTCATGGAAGGTTGCGATTTGTCTTTCTTTTCAATCTGAAGCAGAAGGCATTCCCTGAGGGTTCTTGCCCCTACTCCTGCCGGTTCAAGATCCTGAATTATTTTAAGTACCTCTTCCAGTTCGCTCTCTGTTGTTTCAACATTCTGAAGGAAAGCAAGATCATCAACAATATTAATAAGTTCTCTTCTCAGATATCCATCATCATCGATATTGCCGAGAATGTATTCTCCAAGAATTTTCTGTTTATCGGAAAGGTCTCTGAGACCGAGTTGCGACTCGAGATGCTCATGAAATGAAAATCCTACCGAAAAGGGGATCTCTGTTCTTTTATCTTCATCTTTGCTGTAGTTTTTTGCCTGCAGACGATAATCAGGAATATCGTCCTCTTCAATATAATCATCCAGAGTGAATTCCTCCTGATCTTTGTCTGTCTTCTCGAATTGTTCTTCCTCTTCAGCTTCTGAAGGGATATCTTCTTCCTCCTGACCCTCTTCAAGGGCAGGGTTTTCCTCCAGTTCTTTTTTTATCCGCTGCTCAATCTGCAAAGTAGGAACCTCCAGCAGTTTGATCATCTGGATCTGCTGCGGGGAAAGCTTCTGAAGCAACTTCTGCTGTAACCTTTGATTTAACATCCGCTTCTTTTCAACAAAAGTATTCCGGAATGAGTTTTTCTAAAATTCAGCATTCTTTGGTGTTCTTGGAAAGGGTATCACATCCCTGATATTTGACATCCCGGTAACAAACAATATCAACCTTTCAAATCCCAGTCCGAATCCGCTGTGAGGTGCTGTCCCGAACTTTCTTGCATCCAGGTACCACCCAAGATCCTTCTCAGGCAATTTCATCTCCTTTATTCTGTCAAGCAACCTGTCATATTGCTCTTCTCTTTGCGATCCGCCGATTATTTCACCAATTCCCGGGAACAGAACATCCATGGCTCTTACCGTCTTGCCATCATCGTTCTGCTTCATATAAAAAGCCTTTATCTCTTTTGGATAATCGGTAAGTATCACAGGCCGTTTGAAGTGCTCTTCAACAAGATACCTTTCATGTTCAGCCTGCAGATCGCGGCCCCAGCCAACCTGGTATTCCCACTTTTTCCCTGAAGCAGAGAGAATTGACACAGCTTCAGTATAAGTTATTCTTACGAATTCATTTTCAAGAACAAATTTAAGCCTTTCAATAAGTGCTTTATCAATCATATTATTGAGGAACTCAAGATCTTCGTGGCAGTTATCAAGCGCATATTTAATGAGATATTTTACAAACTCTTCTGCAAGATCCATATTGTCGTTAAGGTCATAGAATGACATCTCCGGCTCTATCATCCAGAACTCTGCAAGGTGACGTGGAGTATTTGAGTTTTCTGCCCTGAAAGTTGGTCCGAAGGTGTAGATATCACCTAATGCAAGAGCACCAAGTTCTCCTTCGAGCTGACCGGAAACTGTAAGGTTAGTCTCCTTTCCGAAGAAATCGTTTCTGAAATCTACAGATCCGTCCTCATTACGAGGCATATTTTTCAGATCCATAGTTGTAACATGGAACATTTCACCTGCACCTTCGGCATCGCTTCCTGTAATTATCGGGGTATGAAGATAAAAGAATCCCTTGCCATTGAAATATTTGTGAATTGCAAATGCCATTGCGTGTCTTATTCTGAAAACTGCACCGAAGGTATTTGTTCTGAAACGGAGGTGAGCAATTTCCCTGAGGAACTCCATTGAATGACCCTTCTTCTGAAGTGGATATGTTTCAGGATCGCTTTTGCCATATATCTCAATAGATTTTGCATTTATCTCAAAGCTTTGTCCCTGACCCTGTGATTCGACCAGTTTTCCTGTTACTGCCAGGCAAGCGCCGGTTGTGATATCCTTTAACATATCTTCTTTAAATGATGCAGTATCAACAACTATCTGGATGTTTTTGATAGTCGATCCGTCATTCAGAGCAATGAATATAATGTTTTTATTCTCCCTTTTTGTTCTTACCCAACCTTTAACAAGCACATTTGATCCTAACCTGGGGGAGGATAACAATTTTTTTACTTTTTTCCGTTTCATAATGATCAATAATTTTCACTAAAAATAACTCGGCAAAATTAATAAATAATATTTACCCAATATTACAGTTATTATCAGTAAGGTAAAGCACCCAATTATTAATCGGTTTGAAAATTGGTAAAATCTGAATAAATTTGGATATTAAATTGAAAATTGTTAAGAACAATGGCTGAAACAATAACCGGCTTATGTCAATTGTAGTTCAGGGCGTTACAAAACTTTATGGCGAACAGAAAGCACTGGATAATGTATCCTTCCAGGTAAAGACAGGAGAGATCGTAGGGTTTCTGGGCCCCAATGGTGCCGGTAAATCGACTATGATGAAGATCATTACCGGTTTCATCCCTGCATCTTCGGGACAAGTGCTTGTAAATGGCCTGGAGGTGGGAACTGACAATCCGGAAGTTAAAAAGCAAATAGGCTATCTTCCCGAAAACAACCCTCTATATCCTGAAATGTATGTGAGGGAATATCTTGGATTTGTAGCATCAATATATAATACAGGCACCCCAAAGAAAAAACTGATTGATAATATAATCGAGGTAACAGGATTGATCCCTGAACAGAAAAAAAAGATTGGTTCGCTCTCTAAAGGATACAGACAAAGGGTCGGACTTGCCCAGGCACTCATACATAATCCCAGTGTGCTGATACTCGATGAGGCAACCACAGGCCTCGACCCAAACCAGATCGTTGAGATACGGAAACTCATCAAAGAGGCCGGAAAGGAAAAGACCATAATGCTTTCGACACATATTATGCAGGAGGTTGAAGCAATCTGCGACAGGGTAATAATTATTGATAAAGGTGTCATTGTAGCAAATGAAGAAAAAAGTAACATCTATTCAATAATCAGGCGTCCGAAACAAATTGTTCAGGTGGAGTTCGATAAAGATATAAAGGAGTCATTGCTGGCGGCGATTGCCAATGTCACTACTGTAAAACAAATTAAGAACAATCTATGGCTCCTGGAGGCTGAAGGTGATGAGGATATCCGACCCGCGCTTTTCTCTTTTGCTGTAAACAATAATCTTACGGTTTTTTCTCTCCAGAAGCAGGAGAGTAATCTTGAAGATGTTTTCAGACATTTAACTAACGGATAATAATTTTGCTTTTCCTGAATATTTTTATTTGCTTTGTGTCATTATATTTTGGTGGAAAAATTTGTGCTGATTGCAACCACAGGAAAAAAATGCTAAACCGCGGATAATTCCTTTTCCCAAATCAACCAAACTTCCACTCTGTTGTTTAATAATAAATTAATAATAGTGTTATGGGATATTTATTTACTTCCGAATCAGTTTCCGAAGGCCACCCCGATAAGGTAGCCGATCAGATATCAGACGCCTTACTTGATGAATTCCTTCGCTGGGATCCGGAATCAAAGGTTGCCTGCGAGACATTTGTAACAACAGGACTCGTTGTTTGCGGTGGTGAAGTCCGTACAACAGGATGGGTGGATGTACAGGAGACTGCCCGAAAAGTAATTCGCAACATTGGCTATACAAAAGCGGAATACCGTTTTGATTGCGATTCGTGTGGTGTTATCTCTACCATTCATGAGCAATCGAGCGATATTAACCAGGGTGTTGTTCGGGAAAAGCCTGAAGAACAGGGTGCAGGCGACCAGGGAATGATGTTCGGCTATGCATGCCGCGAAATGGATAATTATATGCCCCTGACTATTGACCTGTCACACTTGCTGCTCCAGGAACTTGCAGCAATAAGGCACGAAGGGAAACAGATGAAATACCTAAGACCTGACAGCAAATCTCAGGTTACTGTTGAATATGATGACAATAATAAACCTGTCAGGATTGATACAATTGTTATTAGTACACAGCATGATGAATTTATTCTTTCTAAAAATAAATCCTACGCTTCTGAAAAAGCTGCAGAAAAAGCTATGCAGGACAAGATTGGTGAAGACATTAAGAAAATTCTCATACCTAAGGTAAAGAAACTTTTACCGGCAAGGGTTCAAAGGCTGTTCAACAGTAATTTCAGACTTCTTGTCAATCCCACCGGGAAATTTGTTATCGGCGGCCCTCATGGCGACACTGGGCTGACAGGCCGCAAGATTATTGTTGATACTTATGGCGGTCATGGTGCCCATGGCGGTGGTGCGTTCTCAGGAAAGGACTCATCAAAGGTTGACAGATCGGCAGCATATGCAGCACGGCATATTGCAAAAAATATGGTGGCAGCCGGCGTTTGCGATCAGGCACTGATACAGGTAGCTTATGCCATTGGAGTTGCCCAACCCGTTGGTTTATACATTAATACGTACGGAACAGCTAAAATAAAAGACAGTAAAGGCAAATTGCTCTCCGACGGAGAGATTGCATTAAAGATCAATAAACTGTTCGATATGCGTCCTTACTCCATCGTTCAGCGTTTCGGACTGAAAAATCCGGTGTTCCTTTCAACTGCCTCATACGGGCATTTTGGTCGCGATTCTGCAGTTAAAAATGTTGAGGTATATTATGAAGTACCCGGTAGCAAACCAAAAGTTGTGAGTGGTAATGGCAAAAAAGTTTATCTCAAAAAAGTTGAATTCTTTGCATGGGAAAAACTGGATTATGTTGATAAAATTAAGAAGGCGTTTAAGTTATAGCAAGACTAAATTGAACCACCCCGTCACGCCTACAGCGTGACACCCCTCCTTTGAAAAAGAGGGGAAACTATTGAAAGACAGTATTTTAATTTTCTCCTCCTTTTTAAAGGAGGAGTACCCCGAAGGGGGGAGGTGGTTGACTAAAGTAATTTCCTAAAACGAAGCCTTTACGATCCTTGCTACATTATCGGAACGGCCCAGTGTGTAATAGTGAATACCCGGAACACCCTCTTTTATAAGCTCTTTCGATTGCATGGTTGCCCATTCAATTCCTACTTCACGGGCTTCTTTGTCAGTTTTACATTTTTGTACTGCTGCCACAAGGTCGTTTGGCAGATCAATATGAAAAGCCTGGGGCAATAATTTGATATCGTTCATGGCAGATATGGGTTTTATCCCGGCAATAATCGGGACAGCGATCCCTACCTTCCTGCACTCATCCCTGAACCTGCAAAACTTCCGGTTATCAAAAAACATCTGGGTAACGATGTAGCTTGCTCCCGATTCAACCTTCTGCTTAAGATTTTCAATATCCATCTGTCTGTTCGGCGCCTCAAAATGCTTTTCCGGATAACCGGCAACTCCTATACAAAAATTTGTCGGGGAGGTATCTTCAAGCGATTCTTCAAGGTACTTTCCATTATTCATATTGGTTATCTGTCTGACCAGCTCATCAGCATTCGTATGACCATCCTTCTCCGCAATAAACCGGCGGTTCCCCTTTTGAGGGTCGCCCCGAAGGGCCAGGACATCATCAATACCAAGAAAATTCATTTCAATAAGCACATTCTCAGTCTCTTCTTTCGAAAAACCGCCGCAGAGGATATGCGGAACCACAGTTATATTGTATTTGTATTTTACTGCAGCAGCCAATGCAATTGTTCCCGGCCTGATACGGACTACCCTTTTCTCAATGAGACCGTCGGGTCTTTCATAATATGTTGTCTCATTACGATGCGAAGTAAAATTTATATATGCCGGATTAAATTCAATCAGCCTGTCAATGGTTGTATAAATTCTTTCAATGCTATGCCCTTTAAGCGGTGGAAGTAATTCAAAAGTGAACAATGACCCACCGGCATTTTTAATCTTATCTATAACACTCATTATTTTAAAATCATAAGTTAGGAGCAAGCCATCTGGCCGCTTCGTTAATAGTCATATTTTTACGTAAAGCATAATCTTTCAACTGGTCAGGGCCTATCTTCCCAATATTAAAATAGGTTGAACCGGGATGTGCAAAAAAGTAGCCGCTTACTGATGCAGGTGGTACCATTGCAAAGTTTTCTGTGAGTTCGGCTCCAATTGCTTTTTCTGCTCCGAGAAGGTTAAAGAGAACCCGTTTTTCAGTATGATCCGGACATGCGGGATAGCCCGGTGCCGGTCTTATCCCCTTATACTTCAGCTTCAGAAGCTCTTCAATCGGAAAATTCTCTTGAACTGCATAACCCCAGTATTCCCTTCGTATCTTCTCATGAAGCCATTCAGCTATCGCTTCAGCCAGGCGGTCGCTCAGAATCCTGATCATTATTGTTGCATAATCATCATCTTTGTATCTGCCCAGAGCCACATTATCAAGAGCTGCAGTCACAACAAAGGCTCCGATGTTATCAGTTAATCCGGTAGTTTCAGGGGCAATATAATCGGAAAGTGAGAGATTGGGGACACCCTTCTCTTTTGTCTCCTGGTTCCTTAAAAACCTGAAGACTGATTTTATTTCCTTTTTACTTTTATCCGAAAAGACCTTTACATCATCACCCTCCGAAACCGCAGGGAATAATCCAAACACTGCCCTTGCTTCCAGAAGCTTTTCGTCAATAATCTTTTTCAGATACATCTGAGCATCATCAAACAACTTCTTTGCCTCAACTCCTTTCACAGGATCACTGAAGATTGCCGGGTATTTGCCCGATAACTTCCATGCAAAGAAAAAGAAGGTCCAGTCTATGTAACCCACAAGCTCATTAATATCTATTCCATGCAAAACATGAAGGCCGGGTTTTTCCGGTTCAAAAAGCTTAATAGTCTGCCAGTCGGTAACATATTTATTCTTTCTTGCTTCTCTTATTGAAAGAAGTTTCTTTTCAGTCTGTCGGGAACTATGGTCTTCCCTCATCTTTTTATACTTATCTCTTATTGCAGATACATACCCGCTGTTATCTTTCTGAAGAAGGCCGGAAAGAACTCCTGCTGCTTTTGATGCATCCTTGACATGAATAACGGAATTTGAATATGCAGGTGCAACTTTAACTGCGGCATGTATCTCCGAGGTTGTTGCTCCTCCGATAAGCAAGGGAAGTGTGATTTTTCTCCGCTCCATCTCCGCAGCAACATGAACCATCTCTTCAAGCGAAGGTGTAATTAATCCGCTTAAACCGATAAAATCAACATTTTCCTTTATTGCGGTGTCAATGATCTTTTCAGCAGGTACCATAACTCCGAGATCGATTATCTCATAGTTATTACACGATAATACCACCCCGACAATATTCTTTCCGATATCATGAACATCACCCTTTACGGTTGCGAGAAGGACCCTTCCGGCTGTTTTTTTCTCCTGCCCTTCGCTCTCTTTTTCTATATATGGTGCCAGCTTCGACACAGCTTTTTTCATCACCCTTGCACTCTTAACCACTTGTGGAAGGAACATCTTTCCTGATCCAAAAAGATCTCCCACCTCGTTCATCCCTCCCATGAGCGGACCTTCAATCAATTCAATTGACCGCCTGAAAAGAGACCGTGCCTCTTCAACATCATTCTCAATAAATTCATCGAGGCCCCTGATAAGAGAATGCTTAATACGATCCACAACCGGAAGCAGACGCCATGCATCTTCCTTCTCCTCCTTCTTCCCCTCATTCTTTATACCCTCGGCAAATTTCACAAGCCGTTCTGTAGAATCCTTTCTGCGGTTAAGTATCACATCTTCTGTAAGCTGAAGAAGGTCCGGCTGTATTTCAGTGTAAACCTGCAACATGCCAGGATTAACAATGCCCATATCAAGTCCGGCTTTAATAGCATGGAACAGGAATACCGAGTGCATTGCTTCACGAACCTTGTCAGTACCACGGAATGAAAATGAAAGGTTGCTGATTCCTCCACTCACCCTGGAATACGGAAGATTCTGCTTAATCCATTCTGTTGCCCGGATGAAATTAACAGCATAGTTGTTGTGTTCTTCTATACCGGTGGCAACTGCCAGGACATTCGGATCGAATATTATATCTTCCGGAGGAAATCCCAGCTTATCCACAAGGAGGCGATAGGATCTTTCAGCTACATTGATTTTTCTGTCAAATGTGTCGGCCTGACCTTTGTCATCAAATAACATAACGACAGCAGCAGCCCCGTATTTCCTGATTTTACGGGCATGTGCCAGAAACACCTCTTCTCCTTCCTTCAGACTAATGGAATTTACAACCGACTTCCCCTGGATACATTTAAGTGCCGACTCAATAACGTTCCAGCGCGAAGAATCGATCATCAACGGTAGCTTCGAGATATCGGGTTCGGCCATGATAAGATTCACAAACCTTATCATTGCTTTTTCCGAATCAAGCATAGCCTCATCCATGCAGATATCAATTACCTGTGCCCCTCCCTCAACCTGGTTTCTTGCGATGGCAAGAGCCTCATCATATTTTTCTTCCCTTATCAGCCTTGCAAACTTAATTGATCCTGATACGTTGGTACGCTCACCGACATTTACGAAGTTTGTTTCAGGTGTTATTGTCAGAACCTCCAGTCCGCTTAATCTTGTATATTTCTTAATGGCAGGTTTAACCCTCGGTTTGTATTGTTTTGAAACCTCAGCGATTTTTTGGATGTGAAGAGGTGTTGTACCGCAGCAACCTCCTATTATGTTTACCCATCCCTCTTTCATAAAATCTTCTGCAATTGAAGCCATAAATGTTGCAGACTGATCATATTCGCCAAACTGGTTTGGCAGACCGGCATTAGGATGAACCGAAACATAAAATCCCGATTTCGAAGATAATTCCTCAACAAATGGCCGCAGCTGTTCTGCTCCAAGAGCACAGTTAAGACCTATGCTGAATAGAGGAAAATGCGAAACAGAAACCATGAATGCTTCGAGTGTCTGACCGGTTAAAGTCCTTCCGCTGGCATCAGTAATTGTACCTGAAACCATTACCGGCAACCGGATCCCTTTTTCTTCAAAGACAGTATCAATCGCAAATAGAGCAGCCTTGCAATTAAGAACATCAAATATTGTTTCTACCAGCAAAATATGGACTCCTCCGTCAATCAAACCCCTTGTCTGCTCGGAATATGCTTCAACAAGTGCATCAAAAGTGATCGCCCTGGCTCCGGGGTCATTAACATCCGACGACATTGAAGCCGTACGATTGGTTGGTCCGAGAGTACCGGCGATAAAATGCTCTGCCGGTTCCGGAGAATTTTCATATCCGGTAATTGCTTCCGCAGCCAGTCGTGCTGACCGAAGATTCATATTATAAACCTGGCTCTCCATACCATAATCGGACATGGATATTCTGTTGGAATTAAACGTGTTTGTGGTAATAATATCTGCTCCTGCTTCGAGATACTCCCTGTGAATACCTTTTATTATCTCCGGCTTTGTAAGGGATAACAGATCATTATTCCCCTTTTGGAGCATTGGATGATCTTTAAACTCATCTCCACGGTAATCGTTTTCCTGAAGCTTATGTTTCTGGATCATTGTCCCCATTGCGCCATCGAGGATCAATATCTTTTCGCGGATTACAACTTCAAGTGAATTTTTCATCATTTTATTCCTTTTCTTCCGGTGTTCACTATAAAAACATCCAGATTACGAAGTTGTTCCCGCAAAGCGTAAAGTCTTTCAAGATTTACAACTCCGATCACATATTTATAAAATCTCCCGCTAAAGTATTCCGACACTTCCTCAAATCCAAATAATTCCCTGTCCTTTTCATCTTTGTACCTTAAGTATACCTCCAGTTTGTAGTCGCGGGTGTAGTTTGAGACCGTTCCCTGCTGAAACTTTTTATATTCATATCTGTAACCATATGAGTTTGCTGAGATGTCTGAAAGTACGGCGCTTCCGGTTGCATGTCCTCCTGCTCCCTTCCCGCTGAAAAATTGTTTGTCTGCAAATGCAGCCTCTGCAATTACTCCATTATACTCATTATCCACGTTATAGAGAAATTTGTCGGAAGAGATAAACCTTGGAAGAACAAAGCTTGTTATTGTATTCTCATTTGTCTTGCCGACATAAGGTACCAGTTTGATCTTATATCCCTTTTCTTTAGCATACTGGATATCAAATTTTGAAATTGTATTGATGCCATAATGAAAGACTTCCTCCGGTTCAAGAAAGAGGCCGTAAGCATGACCTGTAATTATACACAGCTTGTACTTTGCATCCCAGCCTTCAACATCAAGGGTCGGATCTGATTCTGCAAAACCCTTTTCCTGAGCTTCTTTCAAAGCTTCTGAATAAGGAATCCCGTCGTTATGCATTTTTGTCAGAATATAATTTGTGGTTCCGTTCAGGATACCACGCAAAGAGTAGAGCAGTTCATTATCATAATATTCCTCAAGATTTCTGATTATGGGAATGCTTGCTCCGGCTGAGGCTTCATAGAGCAGGGATACCTTATACTTTCCCTGCATCTCAACAAGCTCCTTAAAATGTTTTGCCACCATCATCTTGTTGGCAGTCACAACGTTTTTCCCGCTTTTCATCGCTGTGGTCACAATACTGAATGCCTCGTCTGCATCATTAATAAGCTCAACAACCAGGTTGATAGAGGGATCATTCAGGATATCATTCTTGTCAAAGGTGAAATTCGACATCGGGATCCTTCTCGTTTTTGTGCGATCCTTAACGCATATCTTTACAATATCGGCCTTAAAACCTTTGCTGCTGTTCAGTACGTCATGAAGTCCCTGTCCAACGCATCCATAGCCGAATAATCCTATTTGTAATTTTTCTTGTGTCATTTCAATTTGAAATATTAATGTTTTATAATTTCCCCTGGTCTCCCCATCAACGCTTATGTGCCCTTTATAAACCCACCCCTACCCCCTCCAGGGAGGGGAACTATTTTGTTAATCTCTATCCCAGAATTTTCTGATGGCTTCTGTTACCAATTCTGATTCTATCAGGAATCCGTCGTGTCCATAAAATGAGTCTATTTCAACATATTGTGCATCCGGGATATTTGCCGCAACATACTTCTGTTCCTCAACCGGAAAAAGAATATCCGAGGTAATGCCAATGCAGAGAGTTTTTGCCTTTACACTGCTGAGAGCTTTGGCTGTTCCCCCTCTTCCTCTGCCAATGTTGTGTGTGTCAGAGAGGCAAACCAGGCTGTAATAAGAGTATGGGTTGAATCTGTTAACAAGCTTATCTCCCTGGTAAGCCTGATAAGAAGAAGCTTTAAAAGAGGAAATTTTCTCATCATCCTGCTCAACCTGTGTCCGGTTATAGGCAGCAGGATTCCGGTAACTAAGCAGAGCAATAGCTCTGGCGGCTTTCAATCCTTTTTTACCACCCTCCGGATCATTCGCTGTAAATGATTGGTCTGCTTCCATAGCAAGACGCTGCGACTCACTGAATGCAATTGCCCATGGTGACTGCCTGGCACTTGATGCGACAAATGCCAGCCTGTTTACAATTTCGGGATACATAATACTATACTCCAGCGATTGAAATCCGCCAATTGAGGCTCCTATTATAGTATGTATATGTTTAATATTCAAATGTTTCCTGAGTATTTCATGAACATTTACCAGATCTCTGATAGTAATCAATGGAAAATCCTTCAGCCATGGACTACCAGTGCCCGGATTTACCGAAGCCGGACCAGTAGTCCCATAACAAGACCCCAGCACATTTGCACATACAATAAAGTATTTCTCCGGATCAAAAAGAAGACCATTCCCTACCATGCCCGGCCACCACGATTCCACATCAGAGTTGGCGGTGAGGGCATGACAAACCCAAATGACATTATCTGCCTCACTGTTCAACTTTCCCCATGTGCTATACACTATTTCCAGAGCCGGTAAAACCGTTCCTGTCTCTGTTATAAAAGGTTGATTATATTTTAGTGTATCCATTATAAAACCTGCTTGAATGCCTGTTCAAAATCATAAATAATATCATCGATATGCTCAATACCGACCGAGACCCTGAAGAGACCCGGTTCTATACCCACGGCAAGTTGGTCTGCTGCAGAAAGCTGGGAGTGAGTGGTTGCTGAGGGTTGAATAATAAGTGTTTTGGCATCACCCACGTTTGCAAGATGACTCACTAACTCAAAATGTTCCACCAGCCTCACCGCTCTTGATTTTTCAGCTTTTAAAACAAAACTCAGAACTCCTCCGGCCCCTTTCGGGAGATATTTTTTTGCCAGTTCATAGTAAGGATTTTCTGATAGTCCGGGATAATTTACCTTTTCCACCCCCGGATGAGCTTCAAGCCATTTTGCCAGAGCAAGGGTATTCTGAACATGACGTTCCATTCTGAGTGAAAGGGTTTCAAGCCCCAGAAGAAGAAGAAAAGAGTTGAAAGGGCTGATACAAGGGCCAAGGTCCCTTAATCCTTCAACACGTGCTTTTACAATGAATGCAATATTTCCTGCGGGTGACGTCTGTGAGAATATTTCACCGAAAATTTTTCCGTGATAACCCTCGGCCGGTTCAGTAAAGACCGGGAAATTGCCATTATTCCAGTTAAAATTGCCGGCATCGGTAATTACGCCTCCTATACTTGTTCCGTGTCCACCAATCCATTTAGTAGCCGATTCAACAATAATATTGGCTCCATATTCAATAGGGCGGCAAAGATAACCGCATGCACCAAAAGTATTATCAACAACAAGTGGCAGTCCATGCTTGACGGCAAGTGATGAAAGCACTTTAAAATCAGGTATTTCGAACCCGGGATTCCCTATCGTTTCTACATAAATGGCTTTGGTTTTGCCATCGATCAGTTTTTCAAAGGAACCCGGATTAAGGTCTTTTGCGAACCTGGCATCAATACCAAAGTTAGCAAATGTGACCTTAAACTGGTTATGAGATCCTCCATAAAGAAATGGCGAAGTGATAAAGTTTTCTCCTTTTCTCAAAATAGTCGTCAGGGCAATGAACTGAGCTGCATGTCCCGAAGAGACTGCAAGAGAAGCAACTCCACCTTCGAGGGCAGCCACCCTTTTTTCGAAGACATCGGTTGTAGGGTTATTCATACGTGTATAAATATAACCCCCTTCTGTAAGCTCAAACAGATCGGCAGCATGTTTGGCATTTTTGAAAACATAGGAAGATGTCTGGTAAATAGGCACAGCTCTTGATAATGTTTCTTTATCGGGTTGATGACCTGCATGTACCTGTAATGTTTCAAATTGTATTTTTCTTGGTTTCATTTTATTAATTTTAAATTTTACATAATCCCGGATAGACAGATATAACTATCTCTTCACGATCTCCGGCGTTTAACTTGGAAAATGTCTGATTGCAAATCAAAGCTTTTACCGGCACATGCACATAGGCATGAGCGGCATGATAAAGTTGTTGTGTGTCAGATGAATTGAATTCATTTTTTTTGTGTTAAATTTTTATCATCTCCCGGCTTTCCGGGATTAGGTTTTGGCACCGTTCTCCTAAACTGCAGGATTGGTTGCCAGGGTTTCGCAGAGCCTAATCTCTTCACCCTTCTTAATAAAAACCAAACACCCTTTTAAAGGAAGGAATATTTGATTTGTGGGGTCAAAGATAAAAATGATTTTGAAAAATGCAAAAAAATGGAAAAATAAATATTTACCTTACTTTTGTCGTATTAAACAAAATTATAATGCAAAACAACTTATTCATCTATAACAGCCTTTCTAAAAAGAAGGAACTCTTTAAACCGCTTCATTCATCATTTGTCGGCTTGTATGTCTGCGGCCCGACCGTTTACAGCGATGCCCATCTCGGTCATGCCAGGCCGTCAATAACCTTCGATCTGTTGTTCCGATATCTGACACATCTTGAATATAAGGTGCGGTATGTCCGCAATATAACTGATGTCGGCCATCTTGAAAATGATGCTGACGAGGGTGAAGATAAGATTGAAAAGAAAGCACGTTTCGAACATCTCGAGCCAATGGAGGTGGTACAGAAATATATGAACTCCTTCAATAAAAATATGGAGCAGCTTAACACACTTCATCCTTCAATTGAGCCAAGAGCATCGGGACATGTCATTGAACAGCAGGAGCTAATAAAAATACTTATTGAAAAAGGTTATGCCTACGAAATCAATGGATCAGTCTATTTTGATCTGTTGAAGTATAATAAGGAATATCATTATGGAAAACTTTCAGGTCGTGTTCTCGAAGAGCTCCAAAGCAATACCCGGGCTCTTGACGGACAGGATGAAAAACGGAACTCATTCGATTTTGCTCTCTGGAAGAAAGCCACTCCGGAACACATTATGAGATGGCCCTCGCCATGGAGTGACGGATTTCCGGGCTGGCATCTCGAATGCTCTGCCATGAGCACAAAATATCTTGGTGATGAGTTCGATATCCATGGTGGTGGCATGGACCTTCAGTTCCCTCACCACGAATGCGAGATTGCACAATCAACTGCAGCTCTGGGGAAAGAGCCGGTAAAATACTGGATGCATAATAATATGATCACCATCAATGGGCAGAAGATGGCCCGTTCGCTTGATAATTTTATTACGCTCGACCAGCTTTTCAGCGGTAATCATCCTGTATTACAGCAAGCTTACAGTCCAATGACTATAAGATTCTTCATCCTGCGGGCTCATTATCGCAGTACCATTGATTTCTCCAATGAAGCTCTTCAGGCTGCTGAAAAAGGACTTCAGAAGCTGATGAAAGCAATTGAAACTCTCAATAAACTCAAACCATCAGCCAGTTCAACAATTGATGTTACCACTCTGGAGAAAAAATGTTATGAGGCACTGGATGATGATCTGAATAGTCCCATCTTACTGTCGCATCTGTTCGAAGGGGTGAAGTTTATCAATTCTGTTGTTGACGGCAGCGAAAAAATTGACGATCCCGGACTTGAAGCATTAAAGGATCTTTTTAACACTTTTGTGTTTGAAATACTTGGGTTAAAGGATGAAACAACGGGAAAAGGCGATGAAAAGCTGACCGGGGAGTTGATGAAGATCATTGTTGATTTAAGGCAGGATTCAAAGAATAATAAAGACTGGGCCACTTCTGATAAAATCCGCACTAATCTTAAAAATGCGGGAATTGAATTAAAAGATTTAAAAGACGGAGTGGATTGGGAAAGAGAGTGATCTTAATAATCCCCTCCTGGGAGGGGCAAGGGGTGGGTTCTTCTTCAAAGACCCCCTCCCTGGAGGGGCAAGGGGTGGGTTCTTAAATAAAAAGCAAATGCCAGTTAAAAGAAAAATAATCCCATATAATCCTGAACTTAAAGATCTTGCAAGAGAATTAAGAAGAAACATGACCCTTTCTGAAGTTCTGTTGTGGAATGAACTGAAACAAAAACAAATACTTGGGTGTGATTTTGACAGACAACGACCTATTGGTAATTTCATAGTTGATTTTTATTGTAAGGAATTATCTCTGGCAATTGAAATTGATGGAGATACTCATATTTATAGATATGATTATGATGATGAAAGACAGAGTGTTCTTGAAGGACTGGGAATACACTTTTTAAGATTTGAAGATATTGAGGTTAAAAAGAACATGACTAATGTTTTGAGGGTGATTGAGGATTGGATACAAAAGAAAAAACCCACCCCTGACCCCTCCGAGGAGGGGAACCTAACTTAGAAAATCTCCTTTACAGCGAACTATGATTCCTACTACTTATATAACACCCTACAAATCCACTGCTGTCCTCATCGGCTCCACCCCCCTTGGTGGCGACTACCCTATCCGCATTCAGTCGATGACGAACACAGATACTCTCGACACCAAAGCTTCTGTTGCACAATGCATCAGGATCATTGAGGCAGGTGCCGATTATGTGAGGCTTACAGCCCAGGGTGTCAGGGAAGCAGAGAACCTGGCGGTCATAAAAAAAGAGTTGCGAAAAGCAGGCTTCTCCACTCCTCTTATTGCCGATATACATTTTAATCCCATTGCAGCCGAGACAGCCGCACGGCTGGTCGAAAAGGTGAGGATCAATCCGGGTAACTATGCTGATAAAAGAGCCTCCTTTGAAAAACAGGAACTTACGGAAAAGGAGTACAATGAAGAACTTGAGAGGACCCACACAAAACTGCTTCCTCTGATAAATATCTGCTGCGGGAATAAAACAGTTATCCGTCTCGGCATTAACCATGGCTCTCTCTCCGACCGTATTATGACCCGCTTCGGGAACACCCCGGCAGGAATGGTGTTTTCTGCCATGGAGTTTATAAAGATCTTCCGGGCAGAGAACTTCAATGATCTTGTTCTCTCAATGAAATCATCTGACACTGCGATAATGATCGAAGCTACCCGGATGCTTGTCAGAATGATGCAGAATGAAGGCGTATCATATCCACTTCATCTTGGTGTTACTGAAGCCGGCGAAGGTGAAGACGGAAGAATCAGATCAGCTGCCGGAATCGGAGCCCTCCTTTCCGAAGGGATCGGCGATACAATAAGAGTCTCATTATCTGAAGATCCTGAAAAAGAAATACCTGTGGCAAAAAAACTTGCCGGTTACTATCCGAGAGGAATTTCCAATTCAAAACCAGAGAACCCAATCAGTATTAAAACTCCATCATCCAAACCGGAAATCCTCAGGAGAATAAACGGTCCTCTTGTAATTTCTAATATGACATCATATCCTGAAATCGATACAAAGGGTTACAAAGAAGCCGGGTACAGTGTTAATGCAGAAACAGGAGAGGTAAAAAGAACCGATAGTGCTGCTGATCTGATAATTGCTAAGAGTTGTCCTGAAAACCTACCTGTGGATATTTCACTGATACTCCCGTATAAGATCTGGTTTGATCACAGGGATAATGAAAGATTGTTCCCGTTGTTCTCTCCCGAGACATTTCATCAAAATACTTTCAGATCAGATAAACTCAATGTTTTGCTTACCGGTTCTCATTTCAATATTGAATATCTTAAAAAACCCGATCCTGCTACCACTCTTGTCATTTTCACTTTTCATCCTGAAAAGGAGAAGTATGCTCCCGATCATTTTCTGAATGCTCTTGAAAAAAACAACCTTAACCAGAATATAGTGCTCAATCCGGTCTTTCGTGAAAACAATATTGAAGACCTTCAGATTAAAGCCGCTTCACTGCTTGGCCGCTTTGTTATTGATAAAAGAGTTTCAGGAATTTCTGTTACCAACATCGGGGAAGTTGATTTCAGAGAGGTAACGGCTACTGCCTTTTCAATACTGCAATGCACCGAGACACGTATTACACGGACATTGTATCTCTCGTGCCCTACATGCGGACGCACAAAATTCAACCTTCAGGAATCAGTAAGAAAAGTCAAGGAAGCCACCGGTCATCTGAAAGGACTAAAAATAGCTGTCATGGGGTGCATTGTAAATGGTCCGGGTGAGATGGCCGGGGCCGACTACGGATATGTTGGAGCTGCCAATGGTAAGGTACATATTTACAGGGGGACAATTCCGGCGTTGAAAAATGTACCGGAGGAAAATGCAGTAGAAGAATTGCTTAAACTTATTAAGAAAGATATTGCTACCTAAATTAATCAACCTCCTCCCCCCGGCGGGGTACTCCTCCTTTAAAAAGGAGGAGAGAATAACAATTTAATAATCTGCTATTTTCCCCTCCTTTTGAAGGAGGGGTGGCCCAACCGATAGGTTGGGACGGGGTGGTTAATTCTGATTCCAAAATCCCCAACTAGACCAACCTGTAATCGAGCTGCTTCTTCTGAAGATCAGCTTTCACAACCTCAATATTAACACGGTCGCCAAGGGTGTAATTTTTACCCGTTGAACGGCCTTTTATGCAATAGTTCTCCTCATCATATTCATAAAAATCATCTGCAAGTTCCCTTATATGTATCATCCCCTCACACTGATTCTCAACGATCTCCACATAAATTCCCCATTCGGTAACACCCGATATAACACCTTCAAACACTTTCCCGGTCTTATCGCTCATATACTCGACCTGTTTGTATTTAACAGATGCTCTTTCAGCCTCGGCTGCAAGTCTTTCCATCTTTGATGAGTGGTTGCACAGTTTTTCGTACTTCTCCTGGGTGCCAGGATTTTCTTCCGCAAGGTAAGCAGACAAGAGTCTATGCACCATCATGTCGGGATAACGACGAATTGGTGAGGTAAAATGGGTATAATATTTAAACGATAGTCCGTAATGGCCAATATTGTCTGTTGAATAGATTGCCTTGGCCATCGATCGCAGGGCAAGTGTTTCAATGATATTCTGTTCCTTCTTACCGGCTACGGAGTGCAATAACTTATTCATTGCTTTTGGAAGGGATGTATGATCATCTTCAATCAGCTTATAACCGAAACGGGTAATAAAATGGCTGAAGTTGCTTATCTTTTCCGGATCAGGTTTATCGTGAATGCGATAAACAAAAGTCTTTCCTCTTAGCTTTTTCCCGACATATTCTGCAACACGTTTATTAGCCAGAAGCATGAACTCCTCAATAAGCTGATTAGCGGTACCCATCTCGCGGAATTTTATACCTAAAGGCTTTCCGGCTTCATCAAGGTCAAACTTCACTTCAATCTTTTCAAAAGCAAAAGCACCGGCAGCAAATCTTTTTGCCCGTAGTTGCTGAGCCAGTTTATGAAGGACAAGAACCTGCTCTTTCATATCGCCCTCTTCAGTATCAATTACCTGCTGCGTTTCATTATACGAGAATCTTTTATCGGAATTGATAATTGTCCTTCCAAACCATTCACTGATCACTTCCGATTTATCATTCAATTCAAAAACAGCCGAGTAGGTAAGCTTATCTTCAGCAGGACTGAGTGAGCAGATATTATTCGAAAGTCTTTCAGGAAGCATGGCAACTACCCTGTCAACCAGATAAATAGATGTCGCCCTCTGTTTTGCCTCCTCTTCCACCAATGAGCCAATTTTCACATAGTGAGTTACATCGGCAATATGGACCCCTATTTCCCAGTTGCCATTTTCGAGCTGCTTCAGCGATAGGGCATCATCAAAGTCCTTAGCGTCGACAGGATCGACAGTAAATGTTGGAATCTGCCGGAAGTCGCGACGAGCCTTAATATCGTTTTCTGTTATCTCCCCGGGAATTTTCGCGGCATCGGTCTCAACCTCTTCCGTAAAATGGTACGGCAGCTCAAATTCGGCAAGGATGGCATGCATCTCTGTCTCGTGCAGACCGGGATAACCAAGGACATTAATGATCTCCCCGACAGGATTCTTTGATTTCGGATCCCAGTCAACCACTTTGGCAACAGCCTTCTGACCCTGTAATGCCCCGTTAAGTTTTGAGGTTGGAATGAACAGGTCGAAGGGCATATTTTTATTATCGGGGATAAGAAAAGCAAAATTTGGCATAATCTCTACTGTCCCTACAAATGAGGTCCTCCATCTTTCAATGATCTCCACAACTTCACCTTCGGGCCGCGCTCCTTTTCTCCTGGCATAAAGCCATACCTTCACCTTATCGCCGTGAAGGGCAGTTTTCAGGTTTTTAGCAGAGACAAATACGTCATCCTCAATATCATCGGTTGAGATGAAACCATAGCCACTACGGGTCATATCAACAGTACCGGTTATATAACCCCGGGTTACCTTCACCCTATATTTACCATGATAAATCTCCTGTACCCCACCCTGTTTGGTGAGATCCCTTAATATATCTGATACCATCTGTTTCCCGGGAGTATCGGTAACATTAACACGTTTTGCTATCTGCTTATAGTTGAAACCCTGTTCGGGGCTCTTGGTCAATGTTTCAAGTATCTGTCCGGTAAGTATTTCCCTTGAAATGCCGGAACTTTGTTTATCCTTTCCTTTCTTACTCATAATTCAGTTTTTGCGAAGTTAAGAAAAGTTCCGGTTTGCCTGCGCACCGCCACCTGTGAAATTCAGTAACATTATACATGGCAGTGCCCCATTTAAATCAAAACTGATTTATCAACGATAAACCCGAAAAATTGAATTATTTTCAAATTAATTTGAAAAAAAAGCGAAATATATTTGGTGATTCCCGATTTTATCTTTAATTTTATTATTGAAGTCAAGTGGAACACAATATAATTCTGGCAATAATGAACAAGTTTCAAAAAGAGACTCTGAAAGTGCGGTTACTAAAACTCGCAACTTTAAAAAGTACAGGGGCGCCTGCGGATCTGGCTTTAAGGTTTGAGATAAGTGAGCGGAGTGTGAAGAGGATTGTTAAGGAAATCCGGGATGAGGGGACCGAGATCAGGTACTGCCCGACAAGAAGGTCGTATGTGACAGAAGAAGATTATCAATAATATGTTGTATAACATATTGGTTATTCGTTTTTCTGTCCCCGGTGTTTTTTAAAATTGTATTATAAAGTCATTGTCATCGGATTGAGCATGGGTTTTAATTTAACTAATATCAGCATCAGGGTGCGTTCTGGTTGTCGGGGTTTGTGGAATTACGGCAATTCAGAGCCATCCTGTTTTTCAGTATTTCCTCGCTGCGTTTTGTGCTTTTAGTCTCGTTCTTCATGAACATGGTCATTCTGACCAGAGACCCCCACCCCGGGAGATTGCTGGTTATCTTCCGGGGATTTTTTTTGGTAGTTGACTCTGTGGATGGGTGGTTGGGATTGCTTCTCCCGACTGCGTCGGGGTCGCAATGACGGGGCAAGCAAGGTTCTTTGGTTATTGGGGTTGCAGCGCAGATAGTAAAGTACACGGTCATTGCGAGGAGCTCAGCGACGAAGCAATCCATCACCCAGCAAGTTTCTAGTTATCACTAACCCCGGGCTTTCCGCGTGCCGCTGAAGCTTCAGCGCTGCGCCGTCGGCTAGCCTTTGGCGGCCGATGGGAGGCGCAAGCCCTTAATTGTTCATTATTAATCATTCCCGATACTCATTTTTTAAAACAAAAAAGTCTGTAACTCCTTTATTTTTATTACCTTCATATTTTGTAAGCATGGATATTTCAGTGATGTTGCACAAATTTAAATCAAAATAAATATTCACAATTGGTTGAAAAGTATGAACAAATCATTAATTTTCTGTTTATCAGAACTTTTACATCTTGCTCGGGTTTCGTCTAAGGTGGAAATAAACACAACTGGTTACGATTATTGAGTTTATGCACAAGGCGAAAGTCCGGTAGATAGTTAACAGGAAATATTGTATTGAAAAAAATAATTTATAACTGAATTAGTTCTTTGAATTAATTTTTTATTTTATTTCATAATTATCAGAATATCTTACACTTTTTGCTAGCTAATATTTTAAGTTTACTATAATTTAAAAGGAAGTTACTATGAAACATGTCATCGAATCATTTTTCAGGATTGTCCTTTTAGCGTTTATCCTTACTATCTGGTGGTTGGTGTTGAACGCACCACTTTCAAATGTTATGAATCTATCTATCATTGTGGGAGGGGTATTGTTGACATTCCCCCTTGTTTGGCTTGGCAGGAAGATACTAGACCGACACCAAACAATAGGCGGCGCCGTCTGGACAACGACGTTTGTGCATTTTGGTTTGGGTTTTACATTTGGTGTTCCTATCATTCGAGCAATAACTACTCATCAAGATTGGTCTGGCTGGGTACTCCCAGTACCATCTGTAATCGGCTTGATTCTGGTCATTATTACTGGTACAGCTTTTTTGCTAACAGTGGTAAACCTTGCCTTAAAAGGATTCGGTGCACCCTTTTTCATTGTGCTCAGTCGGAAATTGGCGGCAGATTGGATGTATGCCTGGACGCGCAATCCCATGGTGCTAGCAGGTCTATCTTTTTTCTTATCATTGGGAATCTGGTTTCAGTCAGCACTGTTTGTGCTCTGGGTACTCATTCTGTTTGCACCGGCATTGCTTTTTTTCGTGAAAGTGTTTGAAGAACGTGAACTTGAGTTTCGCTTTGGGGCATCCTATCAAGAATACAAATCTAAGACGCCAATGTTGTTCCCAAGAAAACCGAGAAAATGAAATGAAAGAGTTAAAACATAAGTTTGACAAACGATTGATTAAGAGTGCCCTGTGCATAATAAATAAGGCTTCTTGTGGTCGCTTTCGCGACCTAACATGAAGCTGTGTTGTACAACCTGCCCCTTTGGAAGCGAGAAAATCCGCCTCCGACATGCATAAGAGATCCGTTTGATATGAGGATTCAATAAATCAGGTGTATTTCAGAAGAGATGTCAAGATGAGCCACTTTTAAAATCTTTTCCGACCTGACATTTTGGAAGTGTAGTTTTTGCCTACACTCTTTACGCTCTTATACAGTTGCACAATTATTCCTTTTTGCCATTTGTTTAAAATTCAATTAAACAATTAAATTATTTATTTCTGGATTAATCGTAAATTAGTGCTGATAAAAGGAACCTTTATTTTATTTCAGCTTAAAATTATATTATATAGGAGGAATAACAATGAATTTCACAGTCTTAAATTGGAATATTGGAGGTGCAAAATTCTTAGAAGAAAAAACTCGAAAGGAAAGAGAAGAAACACGTACCAAGATTAACAAGGCACTAATAAAGATTCTAACCGATCGTTCAATGGGACCACAACCAGATGTAGTAACTCTACAGGAGATTGTACGCTACCAGGAACCTATAAAAGATGATCAAGTGAAAGATATACTTGATAAAGTACCCGGATATTGTTATTTTCCTTTCACACTCATTGATAGCAATAGTTTATCTTCCAAGGCAAAATGGAACAAGATAAAGAAAGATAGTGATTGGGATAATGATACATATTTCGCCCAAGGAAATGCATTTTTAATAAAGAATGATTCACCTCATTTTCCCGTATGGGATTTATCAGATACTAAGCAATCAAGGCCAGGAAAATGTTCTGACCACTTTATTGAAAAAGTTCATCTAGATTCGGGACTTTATTTTGGTGACCGAAATACAGAACCACGAGCTGCTCTCGTTTCGCATTTCATATTTGATCCTGGTGATATACAAGAATCAGGTATGAACAATAAACATATACCCCTCGATATCTTTGTAGTTAACGTGCATCTTACAACACTAATGATGGAACGAGAAGGTGTACCAGAAATTGATATGTTGGCAACTGAAATCAGAAAGGATCAATTAAATACAATTTTTAATGGAATAGTATCACGTTATAATTCATGGAGACAGAAAAAATATCCTGAACGTGGTGAGAAAATAACAAGAAATCCGCCAGAAACAACCGAACGACATTCACCAATATGGATTATTGCAGGTGATTTTAATTTTACAGAAGAATCGGCAGAGTATGCTTTTATAAAGAGGTTAAATTTCATTGATACTGTATCAGAACCAGGTAAAACTAGTAAATGGGGTTGTGGTACCAAAGCTAAAGGAGTTGGAGTTGACCCGACTTTGACGCTTGATTATATTTTTGCTGGTCCAAAATTTGTCTCGTTGGATCCTGCTATCAGTCTACATACTAATCGAATTATTTACGATCATAACATTAGGGCATCTGATCATTACCCAGTATTATCGTCAATGACACTTTTTCCATTATAGTATACGTCAACTTGATATAAAACACTATTATGTTGGACGTCATTGATGGAAACACTTTATGAACTCGAAAATATTAATTTAAAAATATAAAATATGTTTGAAAAAGAATATGAAACTTTACGACAAGAGTTGAATGAAAATAGAAAATATGTTTTTGAACGACCACTTCTGATAATCACTGCTGCACTTGTCTTCTTTGAATATATCGCTAAAACTCCATTCATTATGTTATTCCCAAACATAATTATTTTTCTACTGTTGTTTAATTTGAAATTTACTAGTAATAGGCTAAATAGTTCTGCCAGAATTGTCTCTTATATACGATTATTTATTGAAAAAAAAGACCCTTCAAATTATAGATGGGAGTCTTTTCTTTCTAAATATAGAGAAGATAGAAATAAGAAGGGATTAAGATATTATCCGACTATTTATTGGTTCCATATTCTGACAGTACTTATATTTGTTCTATTTGAGATTCTATTATACCTCGACCATCAGATTGATTCTACTTTTAAGGATGTGAAAAAGGAAATTATTACTATTTTTTCAATTGTATTTTGTTTTATAGGATTAGTTTACTTAGTTAAGATTGGAATAGAAACATCTCCTCAAAAAATAAATGACTATTTCGAAAATGAAATTAATAATGTTAAAGAGACATTAAAGGATATAGATAAAGAATCAACGCCGCCCAATAAATAAAGCTTCGTGTGATCGCTTTCGCGACCTAACAAGAAGCTGTGTTGCACAGCCTGCCCCGCTGGAAGCGGGGAAATCCGCTTCCGACGTGCATTAGAGAGCATGGGTTTGTTATGGAGATTCAATAAATCAGGTGCATTTCAGAAAAGAATTCAGCGTGTTATTTTCCGATTACACCGGCTCGGAACCACTTATTCTGAATCGAACTGAGCCACTTTTAAATCTTTTCCGGTCTGGCATTCCATTAGTGCAGGTATACGTCAACTTGATATAAAACACGATTACGTTATAGTGCATTTTAATCCAACATTAAGAGGACTTATTCCCTTATGTCGTATATTTGCATTAATGAATAAGAAAACTGAACATATATCACATCTTATTAAGCTTAATATCTCTGAGATTGATCCTCATGCTCAAGTAATACTTTATGGCTCCAGAGCTCGTGGTGATGCCAAAAAAGATTCGGACTGGGATATTCTTGTATTAACTAATTATCCTGTAACATATCAGATAGAGAAATCATTCCGTGATCACCTTTATGACCTGGAACTTGAAGCCGGGGAATCCTTATCACTTTTTGTATATTCCAAAAATGACTGGAATACCAGACACCATATAACTCCATACTATCACAATGTTACTTCTCAAGGTATTCAATTATGACACCAGAAGAACGGCTTGAATACTCAAAGTTAAGAATAGAAACAGCTTATAGAACTTTCCAGGCGGCTAACGTACTAGCATAAAACGGATTCTGGGATGAGAAATCAATTTTCAAGATATTTCATAAAAACCGGAAAGCTGGATAAGAAATACGGCAAACTTCTCGTACAGTTATATGACAACACCTACACCCAATGCGGGGTGATGTGGTTTACTAATGTAAGTTTTCCAAATTAACTTCAATCCAATTTGACAATAACTCGCTTCGAATTCCCGCACTAGGCGTAGCTGCGAACCGTTGTGCAAAATATGTGAAATGAATCTAAAAGAGAAATATAAAGATGATATTGCTATGATTATGACTAAAATTAATCATAATGGGGGCGAACTATGGGCGACAAAAGACAAGAAAATTTGTAAAGGAAGCCCCTTTGATACAAGAGATGTTGCACTAATGCTTTCTGAATTAGGATTCACTAAAAAAGATATTATTATTCAAGATATTGCTGACCTTATTTTTAGTACCTGGAAATCAGATGGACGATTCAAGGTTTCCCCTTCCGGAGCAATCTATCCCTGTCATACAATTGGAGCAGCCAGAGTTCTTTGTTATTTGGGATATTCAGATGATAACAGAATTAAAAAAACATTTGAGCATTTATTGGAAACACAACAAGAGGATGGAGGTTGGATATGCAATAAATTCAGTTTTGGAAAAGGACCTGAAACAAAGTATTCAAATCCCGGACCAACATTGGAAGCATTAGACGCTTTTAGATTTACAAGTTTAACAAATACAGATAAGCGATTGGATAAAGCTGTTGATTTTCTTTTATGGCATTGGGAAATAAAAAAACCGACTGGACCTTGCCATTATGGAATCGGCTCACTGTTTATGAAAACAGAATTTCCATTTTTTAGATACAATCTGTTTTACTATTGTTATACCTTATCTTTTTTTAAGAAAGCTCAAAAAGACAAACGGTTCAAGGATGCATTAATTCTGCTTAAGAAAAAACTTATCAATGGAAAAATGATTATTGAAAATCCTAACAGGCAATTAGCAGAAATGGATTTTTGCCGAAAGGGACAACAAAGTGAATTAGCAACAATTAAATTTAAGGATTTGATGATAAATATAGGAGAGTAACTACTTCGCACAATAAATAAGTCTTCGTATGGTCGCTTTCGCGACCTAACATGAAGCCATGTTGCACAGTCTGCCTCGCTGGAAGCGGGGAAATCCGCCTCAGACGTGCATTAGAGAGCAGGGATTTGTTATGGGGATTCAATTAATCAGGTGTATTTCAGAAAACGAGTCAGCATATAATTTCCCGGCGATGGCCCGTTTGTTGGGAACAATGATGTTATATAAGGCTTTGGGTGCTTACCTTATCATTATTTTGTGAATTATATGCAATAGTCTATCATGTCCTTCTCAGAACGGGTTTAATGATTTTTTATGATTTTACTAATGATATCGAATAAAACTATTCGCGAATTTGAGCGAATTGCTCTTTCAGATTTTGGGATAAATCCAGATGTTATTGATGCAAATAGAATTGCTGATGAATCAGAAGATTATTATGAATTGCAGAGAGAGGGGCTTTAGCCCTGGAATTTGTTAAATCCATATTCGGTGAGAAATTCATTGAATTCTTCATCCCAAGTCTTTATTCTATGATGTTCTACTTGATTCTTAATATACTCCCGAACCTTAGGCACTTGTGATTCACTCACTGAAACGGCAAAGTACTCCACTGCCCATCCAAATTTATATTTTGTCAATCTGTTCCTGTTAATCCAGAATGAAGATTCCCCTTTAATTAATTGAATTACTTTCGATAATGACTGGTCCGGACTCAACGATATAAGACAATGCAGATGTTCGGAATGTCCGTTCAATGTGTCAATATAAATACTCTTTTCTTTTGCATTTTTTTTATATGATCAAGAATATCTTTTTTTGTTTCTCTTGCAAGAAATGGCATTCTGTTTTTTGTACCCCATACACAATGGAGCCAGTTTTTAACGTAAGGCATATTTTATCATTTTGAGGGGCTAAAGCCCCGTATATTGCTGGTATTCAATAACCCCGGGCTTAAGCCCGGGGTTAGTAATCAATCTCTGATGCTGGGGCTTTAGCCCGGAACATTTGAACCGCGGAGCAGTTACTTCAATGAAGTATTTCAAAGGACTACAATTATATTATGACTTTTATAATCACATTTTAGGGGCTAAAGCCCCGTATATTACTGGTATTCAGTAACCCCGGGCTTAAGCCCGGGGTTACTAATCAATCTCTGAATCTGGGGCTTTAGCCCGGAACATTTGAACCGCGGAGCAGTTCCATCAATTCAGTATTTCAAAGGACTATGATTTTATGGTTTTTATAATCACACGGACATTGTCCGATATTTATTTCTAATTCTTTTTACTTTATACACCGCCAAGACATATCCGATCATTATAGGTATAATATCAATATATAGAAGAAAAAATGGTTGATTGGAAATATACCGAGTGGATATATTGCTTAAGACGTTTTCTATTCGATAGATATAGATATAACTCATATAGTTATTAATTACAATATGACCAAGATTGATAACATGTGAATAGAAACAACCCAGCATAATGAAACTTATAAGTAATTTTTTATTATGAAAAACTTCAAAAATGAGAGAATGATTATATATAATGGTATTATCCTGATAATACTTCTGTATATAATCTAATGCAATTAATAACCCCAGAGTTACAAATAGGACGGTAAGAGAATAAAAAATAAAAAATTGACTCCAGTTTAAGTTAAATAAACGAACAATCCAATTGCCTTCATATCTCATATCTGGGGTAGCCAGATATGTTGTAAATAGATCTAGAGCAACAAATAAGTAATATAGAACAATTAAAAAAGCAGGTGCAACTCTGGCACCCGCTTTAATTCGATCAATAATCTTCATCAATATCCAATTGGCACATTAATTGGAATTTCAAGCTTGCTACTATCTGCACTAATCGTTCCCCCACCTGCTGGATTGCTACTATTGTGAGAACCACCGATCTGGACAGTTAAGTCACCATTAACACAAGATGACAAAAGCACAACAGCAGCGGCAATAAGGAACCAGATAAAACCACCATCGGTTTCTTTCATTTCCAAGGCATTCATTTCCTGAACACCCATTAACTTCAAATCTAAATTTTTCATGTTAGACATAGTTTATGTTTGTAAAAATAATTAATCTGCTTGGAATAATTTGTCCGGATTTTTATTCTGTTGCAGATTAAAGTGTTTTAGTTTAATCCT
>JAPLED010000099.1 GCA_026391475.1 Bacteroidia bacterium
TGTTCTGTCACCTCCCTTGAATCCATCAACAGTGACCCTCATTTCCTCGCCCTCGAGCCTGGGAGTGATCCCCATGCACATTATTATCACATTGGCCTTCCCGGCAACCTCCAGCGCTTCTGCCTTCAGTTCCTCAGGACTTTTCTGCCCCGGCATTCCTGTTGCCCATGGACAACCCTGGGCATATAAAACCTCTGATACTCCGGCCAGTTTTTCTTTTATGCCGCGAAGGGGCGTTATCGGATCGGAAGGAGTGCCGTTATAATTACCAAGAAGCACAAATGACTGATCTGAATTCGGGCCGATGACAGCAACAGTTCCAATATTCTTTTTAAGAGGAAGAGTGTTATCCTTGTTCTTGAGAAGTACAATTGACTTAAGGGCCGTCTCTTTGGCAAGAGCTTTGTTCTTTTCACAATCCACCTCACTGTAAGGTATCTGTGAATATTTTACCATTTCAGGCGGATCAAACATGCCCAGCCTGAATCTCGCCGTGAAGAGTCTCTTCAATGCTACGTCAATATCCTGGATGGTTATAAGGTTTTTCTCAAGGGACTCCTTAAGGTTACGGTATACATTAGCGCACTCAAGGTCTGTTCCTGATTTTACACCCAGGGCAGCAGCCTCAGCTGCCGTTGCCACTACTTTATGGCCTCTGTAGATATCGCTTATTGCGCCGCAATCAGATACCACATAACCGTCAAAACCCCACTCTGTGCGAAGTATCCCGTTAAGAAGCTTGCTGCTTCCGCAGCATGTCTCTCCTTTGTACCTGTTATAAGCACACATAACAGAATAAGCCTTGCCTTCCTTGATCCCCATTTCGAACTGAGGGAGGTAGGTATCCCTGAAATCCCTCTCATCAGTAACAGCATCAAATGAGTGCCGCTCAGGTTCGGGGCCGCTGTGAACTGCAAAATGCTTAAGCGTGGCAATGGTTTTAAAGTATTTCGGGTCATCGCCCTGCAGTCCTTTTACAAACTGGACTGCTATTTTCCCGGTTAGGAAAGGATCTTCGCCGTATGTCTCCTGTCCCCTGCCCCAGCGCGGATCCCTGAATATATTGACATTAGGTGACCAGAATGTCAGACCCTGGTATATTTTCCTGGAGCCGTTCCTTATGAACTCATGATATTTTGCGCGTGCCTCGTCAGATATTGTTGTTGATACCCTGAAGATAAGATCCTGGTCCCAGGTAGCTCCAAGCCCTATTGCCTGCGGAAAGCTAGTGGCAAGACCTGCCCTGGCAACACCGTGAAGGCATTCGTTCCACCAGTTATACTCAGGAATGCCAAGGCGGTCTATTGCAGGTGCTGCATTCATCATCTGGCTTATTTTTTCTTCAGTTGTCATTCTGTCAACCATGTCACTTACACGTATTTCCACAGTTAACCCGGGGTTCTGATATGGGAATTCGTAAGTTTGCTGTGCCGATAAAATCCAAGTTAAAGAGAACAATATCAGCAGAGTAAGAATACTTTTGAAGAAGACTTTTTTAATACTTGTTTTCATACTTATCTTATTGAAGATGTTTAGCTTTATTTTTTGAATATATGTTTTATAACATGTTTTTTATACTATTTACCCACCCCTGCCCCCTCCAAGGAGGGGAACCGCTTAAGAAGCATTTCTCCCATTCACCCAGTCTTCCCTGCTACCCTTTATTGCCCTTATGCCGTTGCGCCTTTACGACTTCTTCTCTCTTGCCTTGCGGTAGATACAATCCTTTAAATCGCAAATGCTACAGGAATAAGGATTGCTTTTCACTTTCTCACCAATCCCGATAATTCCGCTGACTGATTTTTCCGGATCCATAAGAGCTGAAGGTGTTAACCTGATCCCGCAATAATTATAAGGAACCAACTGAAATAATTTATGCTGCTCTGCTACATCCCAGCCGCAATATCCCGGACTGTACCTGTTTGTTATTTTCTTTCCTGTAGAAATCGCTGCCTTTTCAAGTTCTTTCTGCATCAGATCCGCTGCAGCCTCAACAATTTCGCTTCCTACAACATCATAGATATAACCCCTTAAAAAATCTCTCTCCTGCATAGCTTTTCTGCTCCTGATTCCAATCTCCTCTCCTGCAGTACAAAGGAATATTGCCACAGATTCAGATTTTTTTATCTGCCCGAATACTATTTTTTTAATATTAAATCTGATCTTGCTGATTTCAACCGATTTGGTTTCACTATCAAACTGAACATCATTGAATATGGTATACTGGGCTTTAATATTGCTTATCTCCTGTGATTCTTTTAATATCTCTTCAATAAGATCAGTGACAATTTCACGGTCCTCGCCTTCTTTATACCCGATAACGTTCTCAATCTGGGAAACACTAAGTTTCAGGTCATTAAAGTCATACTGAAATGTCTTGTTTACCATTTTTTCTTACTCGATTTTAGCCAGATCACTTTCCACCACAATCCTCTGAACTATTGATTCCCATCCTAACGTCATAATATGAATTCCATTTACACCCCTTTTATATTTTATTGAATCGATCATTTCAAGAGCTATCTGAACCCCTTCCTCCGGGGCTGATTCTCCCGCTTTCTCCATGCGTTTCAGAATTTTTTCAGGTAAACTGACCCCTGGAACTTTAGTATGAAGATATTGGGCAATCTTATAACTTTTAAGAGGTGCAAGCCCTATAAGAATATATACCTTATTTAATATATCCCTTTTATCAAGCTGCTCAAGCCACAAGTCAAGTCTGTCTGGTTCAAAAATAAGGTTTGTCTGAAAAAACTGTGCACCGGCATTTACCTTTTTATGGTCCTTGATTGCTTGTAAAACAGGGTCTGATGCAAAAGGAGATGTGGCAGCTCCAAGAAATAGCCTAGGTGGATCCTTCATCTTCCTGCCATCAAGATAGATACCATCATCTCTCATTCTTCTCAATATCCACAGCATCTGCACCGAATCAACATCCACGATATTCATATTGCTCGTTGGGACAGGTCCTATTCTGGCGTTGTCGCCGGTTATACAAAGAATATTCCTGATTCCCATTGCATTTACCCCGATTACTGTCGATTGCAAACCTGTTCTTGTGGTGTCGCGTGAAGCAATCTGTAAAATCGGTTCGGCTTTAAGATCGAGAACCACATTGCAACAGGCAATACTGGACATTTTCGGAATGGCAGAAGCTGAATCTGTAAAATTGATTGCATTTACATAAGGTTTAACTGACTCAATATCCCGGATAAGTTTGTCTGTTTTTGCACTAATCGGAGGTATCACTTCGGTGGCCACAACAAATTCACCTTTGCGAAGTCGTTGCTCAAGATCGGAAACAGGTTCTCTTGAAGGAGCCGGATGATAATCAAAATCGCCCTGCCACCATTCCGGCTGGCGAATTGTTCTGAAAACACTATCCCATATCTCAGCTTTTTTTATCTTGTCTTTTGATAATATCCCTCCTATGAATTTACCTGTACCAACCTTTCTGATCTGACCGACAACTTCACCCCATGTCTCTGTACCAACCTTATCCCAATCCAGTGGCGGCAATACCTCAAGAAGAGTTTCTTCCCTCCCTGTCTTAAGTGCTCTTTTATAAATAGTGTACCAGATACACTTACGGGTTTCGTCGACATAACAATTTTTTTCAGGAGTTATTCCACCACATGGTCCGTTTCTCATCCCCTTTGGACATTCCATGGGACATATAAATGCTGTCTCCTGAAGCAGGCAATTTCCGCACATGCGGCAGCCGAAAAGAGGCCCCTTAATACATAGTTCTGTTTTTGCCAAAAACCGTCTACCAAATTTTACTCTTTTAAAAGGGTAAAAAGCCGGTTGCCATCTGCGTGCAGGTTTAATACCAGACATACCTTTATATATTTAGAATGATAAACAGATAATAATCTAACTACCTCCAGCCTGAAAATTTTCCACGAACCTCACGGCATAATCATCTCTTCCAAGGATCAGGTCTGTTGCCCTGACTGCTGCAGTTATTTTCTCCGGATTTGCGATCGGGCATGTAAGTCCGTTAAGAATTGACAGTGTCATGAATGCAGCATTAAGAACTTCCCTGTTCGGCAATCCGAAAGATATGTTACTGGAACCCAGAGTAATATTCAGTCCCAGTTTCTGATGAACAAGCCTGATAGTTTCAAGTGTTACAATACAAGCCCGGGTGTCAGCGCTCACGGCCATTGCCAGCGGGTCGATAATAACATCCGCTTCTTTTATCCCTGCTCTCACAGCTCTTTCCAGTATCTTTTCAGCAATAGTCAATCTTTTTTCAGGATCATGTGTGATGCCATAATCATCCATAGTTAAGCCAATAATTGCTGCACCATACTCTTTAGCAATGTGAAAGAGAGCATTCATTGATTTCTCTTCTCCATTGATGGAATTGATCAGGCATTTGCCGACTGTAACTTTAAGAGCAGCTTCAATAGCTTTGGGATTAGGAGAATCAAGGCAAAGCGGGATATCAAACCTATCTCTTATTGCCAGAACTGCTTCAGGCAGTAATTTGACATCATCAACACCTGGAAATCCGACATTTACATCCAACACATCAGCACCTGCTTTTATTTGACTTTCAGCCAATTCCAACATATATTCAAAATTCCTTTCCTGTAAAGTGGATACAAGTTTTTTCCTTCTTGTAGGATTGATACACTCGCCGATGATTACTACTGGTCCACTTGTATCAATTACTACTACCCTGATTTTTCCTTTTAGAATTGTTTGCATAAAAATTCTTATTGGCTATGATACAAGTTGCTTTAAATAATTTACTGCTCCCTGGGGATCGGGAGAATAAAAATCGGCTCCAATCTTCTCACAATATTCCCGGGTAACTGGAGCTCCTCCGACAAGGATCTTTGAACCTGAATATTTTTCTTTTATAACTGTCACCGTTTTTTTCATGTTTTCCATCGTCGTGGTAAGCAAAGCCGACAAGCCAACGACAGCATCAGGATGTTCATCCATTGCTTTCAGAAATTTTTCTGTGCCAACATCTACACCCAGGTCGATCACTTCCCATCCACCTCCTTCTATCATCATTGCTACCAGATTTTTTCCGATATCATGCAGGTCACCTGAAACAGTACCGATAATAAATTTCCCTTTTCTTTTTGTTTCGCCAGACTGAAAAAATGGTTTAAGATGTACCATGGCACTGCTCATTGCTTTTGCTGCCATCAGCATCTGGGGAACATAAATCTCTTTTCTACTGAATTTATTGCCGACGTTTGCCATTGCAGGAATCAGAGCATTTTCCAGAATTTCATCAGGTTTTATTCCCTCTTCAAGAGCTCTTTTTGACAATTCATCAGCTCCATCCTGGTCTTTCATATTCGGCGGATATGGAGATGCTTTATTAATCTTCCCGTTTTCAACGCAATAGGCAAGTTTTTGTAGAATATCATTCATAAATATTTTGTTTTGATAGTTTTGCAAAATAGTGACAAATAAATTATTTCTTATTATTAAGCAATTCATTTACAGCGTTTACTGCAAATATATAACTTGCTGAAACATTAATGACATATTCATTTTCACCCCATAGAAACGGCCAGTCTTCCTTGTTTTCAGGGAAATCAGGTTCAAGGATCAATACCCCTGGAACGACTCCTCCCGCAATGAATGAAAAATCGGCACGATTATTTCCATAGGCAACTTTTTTGGATCTGGTACCCACTCCCGATACAAAGGATATGTCTGAACCAGGATGGCAACCATAGATATAGTTAAGTCCCTTTAAAGCATATTCTCTGTCAATGATTTCCGGAAAAGCTTTGTGAAGAAGATAATTTGTAACAGTAAACCCGATCGCAGATCCGCTTCCGGCCCAGCCTCCTCTTGAAATCGGAACACCAAATGGATTCTGCCTGTACAACACATCCAACTGATCTTTGTATTTTCTCACCAGTTCTTCGGATTTTTTGGTATAAGATTCATCCATCAAGGGTAGTACCTGGAGAAGAAAAGAAGCATAGCGATTGAACCCTTTTTCAATTAAAGGCCACAATTCTATGATTCTCTCCTCGTATTTTTTTTCCTTAGTTGTTACGAAAAGTTCGCAGGCAGCTTTAAGCTCTTCTTCCTCAAGCGGCCCACCTGTTGTATTTCCAAATCTGAAAGTGTCAGGTTTGCGGATATGTTCCTCTTCCCAAACTCTTACAGCAGTCTGGATACACTCCTCTGCAAGCTTATCATTATAGCCCCACAGAACGCGGCTTGAGGCTGCCAGAGCAGCAACAGAACCATAATTCAGGGAACTTGATTTGCTGTTAAATGCCCATCTGTCATCAAAGAGTCCGCTATATTTTCCGTTAGATTCACGGTCTTTGAAATAAGGATTATAAATCAGGTTATCTGTTGTTGTTGAGCCATCACCAAGATGAGTATATTGTTTAATATCAGAAGCAATTATACCATTGATAGCATGTCCTACAGCTCTATGCTGAGCTATAAGAGCAAGAGTTCCATGCTCAATCTGCTGAAGAATATCGGGTTTACCATCTGGTAGGTGAATATCAACATATCTTCTCTTCTGGTCAATCAATGTTTCATCCCTGTCGAGACCAAATGCTTCACGACTTTTTACCAGGCTAAGGACAACAGCATATTGTGATTGGGTTCTTATATCAAAATCTCCGGCATCGTACCATCCTCCTATATTCAGTCCGGGAATATGCTCTCCGGGTTTGAACGGGGTATCGGTAGTTGGCCCCTGTGCATAGAGGTCAAAATGCTCGTAGTTGACTGGCGCCTGAAGGGCATCATCAAGGTGAGACACGCCATGCCAGACGCGATAAGCCTCATTTACAAACATATGATCCATCTGAACAGGGAAAAATATATCCATTGCAGGCTGCCATGCTTTTTCATAAATATCTTTCGCTATACGGAAAGGGAGTGTGCGATTTTCTCCATATTCAATAATATAAAGTCCGCTGTCGCTCACTGCTGAAAAATCAAATTCCAGATAATTATACCGCAGATATTTGCCCCAGAATTTTGTTTTTCCTTTAAATTCCTTTTTAAGGATGGCATTTCCTGTAATTCTGAATACCGACGCGGTTTTAAGTTGAGTATCATTTGTATCAAGCTCAATAACTGCCACTTTCTTCTGATCGGGATGATACCCGAGCTGCGAGTGAGCTATTACCGGCTTCCGTATCCACCCGGGAATTGTCTTTCCCTCAAAGTACCATTCGACTACTTTTCCGGTTTTTCCGGAAGGTATAAGACTCCTCACAACATACCATCCGTTCTGGGCTTTATTGCGCCCATCAAAAAGAGACAGCTCATTTTCGACAGTGCTGATTTTGATGCATCGTTCAGGGTCCTCAGGAGACAATACGAGAGTTTTGCCTTTAGCGATGGCTTTTGGCTGAACAACTCCGGAATTATCTATTTCCATTGGTCCACCGGGATAGAGAGGAAAAGTGCCGCTTATGCCATCAATAAAGTAGGTTTTCTCAAAATATGCCGATGGCAGGAATTCAAGATTAAATCCAGCTTTACCTTCGAGCTCTGCGGGCAACGGCTTATCAATATTTACACTCAGGAGAAGGCCATCTTTTTGAACTACAACTTTTACTGAATATTGAAAATTAAATGCAGGATATTTTAAAAATGCTTCAATGGCATTGTTTTTCCTGTCGATTTTGCGGTCAATAAATTCCGGAATGGGATCCCATTGTTCCGGAGTTGGACTAAGCCTTACATCACCATTAGTTGCTGTTCTGACTTCATGATGAATTATCTCAATCCCGCTTATTTTTGAATCACTGAAAAGACCATTATACAAGTTGCTGAAAACAAAAACATTTAATCCTCTCTTTTCGAAATAATTAAGACTATTTATATTAAAGGAACTATCCTTTCGTGAACAGCAAACTGATACAGCTGCCCCTGTAATAAGGATAATGAATGATTTGAAAAACTTATGATTTATATTAAGTCCTAAACGATTCATAATGGAATTCAGATAAATATTTATATCATGCTTAAAAAAAGTGAGACCCAATATATCGCTTTTATCGGGTAAATTTAAAATTAAATATAAAAACCGAATTATCAAAAGTGAGAATATCGTAATTTATAATATTGCATAATCAAATAATAGTTACATAAAGCGATATAAGCTTTTCATAAAACTCCCTGAAAATTAAAGAACTGAGGCTTTCATGAATAAACCAGCCTCAGTTCTCATTTCTAACTTTATAAAACTAACTAAAAACCACTAATAACCAGAGTTTTGTGGAAATGATGGGCCCTGAGTAACAAGGTCAATCTGAGATGAGACAGGAATTGGCCTTAAAACATGATAATCTTTAATATAAGGTGCCGCTTCTGTATTCCATTGTGTTATTCTGCTGATAAGTGTTTTAGTACGTACCAGATCCCACCATCTTAACAACATTATTGTAGTAACTGTTTCCCCGTTAAAAACGGATATAATAACTCAAATAACTATAAATAACCGAATTAATTAAAAATAGATATAATGCAATATTCCAAGAGTTTAATACAAAATCATAAGATTCTGGTTTTATAAGATTTCCTGGACGTTCTTGTACGTCCAGGAAATCAATGAAATTCAATTATTAGTAGTATCCGTAATTTTGCGGATTAGGGTCAGGAGGATTAACAGCGTCGATATATGTCTGCGGTATTGGGCGGAAACGGTTCATTTCAGCTGCTGTTTCACATCCGTTTTCGTCTAAGAAAAATTCGAGAATTTGTTGTTCGCTCTTACCGCTTAAGAATGACGCATCTACTTTCATGTCGGGAGGATAGGGAGATGTCTTAATCTATTTTCCCGAATTCAACACAATATGCAAGTTTCTTAAGAATCTCACTCATAAAAACAAATTTTAAAAACTGAGGCCTTCCTCTGTCAGGTTGGCCTCAGTCTCTAACCCTAACCTAACCAACCCCTTCAGTATGATGAAAAACTATATCAGGCTTCTGCATTATTATTAAAAATCAATGATTTCGAAATATGCCGGTTTGGGATCAAGATTCACATCAAAAAGTAAAGGATAGTTTTTCCTCCCCGCAACCGGAAAATTATCAAGCCATGTGTAATCATC
>JAPLED010000008.1 GCA_026391475.1 Bacteroidia bacterium
GACTTTATCAGGATCATCAGGATGAGCCCCGATAATAATAATATGTAGTTTCTGTTCCTGCTTGTTCTGGGCCTGTAATACAGGTAATAATGCAA
Organism: Bacteroidia bacterium; assembly: GCA_026391475.1. Taxonomy (GTDB): domain Bacteria; phylum Bacteroidota; class Bacteroidia; order Bacteroidales; family VadinHA17; genus LD21. The sequence continues at coordinate 96 of JAPLED010000008.1, forward strand.
ACAGAAAAGTGATCAGAATTAACGAAACAAGTGATTTCATATACTAGATTTAGTTAATAAACTTGGTTCTCGGTACTCGGTAAAATACTACCCAGTACCTAGGACCGAGTACCCATCACCTTTAGTTAGTCATAAATCTACCAGGTTGTATTTGCCAGTTCCCACACATTTGCAAAACTGATCCTGATTATTTTTTTCACAGGTGCCAGCTGGCTGTAATTCAGTGATATTGTGATAAAACTTAAGGTTAATATTGAAAATAAAATCTTCTTCATTGAGTTAAGGATTTTGCATTGAATGTTTCACTGTTGAATTTACTAAGGTAATTATTAATTGCAGATGTTTTTATTGATAACGGTTTTAATCAGTTCAAGCTCAATCGGTCAGGGAAAAAAAGTATATGATGAAGGTTATATTATTAAAGTAGGGGATAAGGCCCCTGATTTTACAATCAAAGAAGCAGGTGGAAAGACCTACAAAATATCAGATCTTAAAGGGAAAGTTGTGATGCTTCAGTTTACAGCAAGCTGGTGCAGCGTATGCCGCACAGAGATGCCTTTCATTGAAAAGGAGATATGGCAGGAAAAAAAGGCTGCCGGCCTGGTTGTTATTGGTATTGACCGGGACGAACCGGTTGAGAAAGTACTCCAATTCCAAAAAGATATTGCAGTTTCCTATCCGTTGGCTCTTGATCCGGGAGCTGATATTTTCGGGCTTTTTGCAGAGAAGGAAGCAGGTGTGACAAGAAATGTGATAATTGACCGGTCGGGTAAAATAATTTTTCTTACACGATTGTATGAACGGGAGGAATTTGACAAGATGAAAAAAATGATCTTTGCTGAACTGGCTGCAAAATAATTGAACATTTCTACCGTTTTTAATTATAATTGATGATAATAAGTGGTCCGAAATGCAACCTTTTAGCATCAGTTTACGTTATATTAAAGTCTTTATTAACATTAAAAATTTGTTAACTTATTGATATAGTAAACTTAAAACATAAAATTATGAAAAAATTATTTGCAATTATCTTAGTAGTTCTTATAGCAATTCCGGCTTTCTCCCAGATTAAATTTGGGATAAAAGCAGGAATTGGCACAACAACGGTTCCTACATATACTTTTGATGGAGGAGCAAATACCATTGACGCTCTTAAAACCGCATCCTACGGTTTTCATGGTGGTGTTTTCCTACGTCTTTCACTGTTGGGAATATATCTCCAACCAGAAGTATTGCTAGCTACGAATTCATATGAGTATAATGTAAAAATGGGAACTAATCCCGCAGTTCTGACAAAGCAAACTTTCAATAAGCTTGATGTACCTGTTCTGTTAGGGTTAAAGCTTGGCCCGTTAAGGATCAACGCCGGACCTGTTGCAACACTCCAGATCGGTACCCCCAAGGCTCTTATTGATGATCCTGACTTTAAGGAAATGTACAAGGGAGCAACTTTCGGCTACCAGGCTGGTGCCGGATTTGATCTGTTCAAGACACTTACATTTGATGTCAGATATGAAGGAAGCCTGAGTGGCGAATTTGGTGATGCTGCTACTATAGGAAGCCAGACCTTTAAACTTGACAGCCGTCAGCCTACGGTGTTGTTCAGCCTTGGCCTGATGTTCTAAGATAAATTATGATTGAAATTAAAACTCTCCCCGAAAAGGAGAGTTTTTTTTCAATAAGGAATTTTAAAGTCTATTTTGATAGAAGCATTTTTGCTGCAACCAGAAGCAAAAGAACTCCGAATATTTTTTTCAGTAACGGTTGTGGAAGATTCAATGCAAGCTTCGATCCAAAGTAGGAACCAATGAGGAACGCAACAGCAAGGATTATTGCAAACTTGATATTTACCTGTCCTGCTTTATAGTAGTTGTAAGCAGCAAGAATTCCGATAGGAGGTAGCATTACTGCAAGGCTGGTCCCCTGTGCCATCTGCTGGCTGAATCCCATAAAAAATACCAGAGCAGGAATCATAATTATTGCACCGCCAATTCCAAGCATTCCTGCCATTGCTCCGGTGACGATTCCTATGACGATAAGAATCAGTAGCATTGATGTTGACATTTTTATCGAGTATTAGTTTGATAATCAATCATCACAAATTTATAAAAAAAATATGGGTATACGACAAACGACACACGACCAAAGGAAGAAAATTATTGATTTCCCGTGAGCCGTGAGTCGTGAGTCGTGAGTCCTGAGTCGATTTTTTTTGCCACTTACGACAATATCAGTAAATTTGCAGATCGGTTGAAAGACAATGAAGAAAAAGAAAATATTATATTTTTTATCAGGGCTTGGAATTGTGGCTGTTGTAATTATAAGCCTGATCTACAGAAACCTGTTTGGTTTAAGCATTAGTGCAGAAGAGAATAATAAGGTTATTTATATTCCAACGGGTTCATCATATGATCAGGTACTTGATACTCTTGAATCAAACCTGATAATAAAAAACCTGAAAGTCCTTGATTGGGTGGCAAATAAGAAAAACTTTCCGGCGTTGATAAAACCAGGAAGGTATGTCATCAGCAGAGACTTAAGTTATAATGGATTAATCAATCTCCTGAGATCTGGGAGGCAATCACCTGTCAAAATTACTTTTAATAATATCAGAACACTGAATCAATTGGCTGGCAAAATTGGAAAACAGATCGAAGCCGATTCTTCTCAGATAATTAACTTTCTTTCAGATGATTCTAACTTCAGCTCTGACGGATTTAAAAAAGAGGATATTATTGCTCTCTTCATCCCGAATACTTATGAGTTTTACTGGAATACTGATGTTAAAAGACTTTACACCAGGATGCTGAAAGAATATAGGTTGTTCTGGAATGATCAGCGTCTGGCAAAAGCAAAAGAGAAGAATCTTGATCTTCTTGAAGTTGCTATCCTGGCATCCATTATTGATGATGAGGTTACAAAACCGGATGAGAAGCCCCGTATTGCAGGTGTCTACCTTAACAGATTAAAAAGAGGTATTCCGCTTCAGGCTTGTCCGACAATCAAATTTGCGTTAAACGATTTTACGATCACCAGGGTATTGAAGAAGCATTTGCTGGTCGACTCTCCCTACAATACTTATAAACATAACGGGTTTCCTCCCGGACCAATCGGATGCCCTACCATAGAAGGTATTGATGCAGTGCTGAATGCAGGGAAGCACGATTATCTGTTTTTTGTTGCAAAAGCTGATTTCTCGGGCTACCATAACTTTTCCAGAACACTAACGGAGCATATACATTATGCGGCATTATATCAGAAAGAACTTGACAAGAGGAAGATATTTAAATAGTTCCAACGACTTCAACTTCCCGTTCCAATTCAATGCTGAATTTCTCCCGGACAGATTTTTTAATTTCTTCAGAAAGATTATAGATTTCTTTTCCGTTCGCTTTTCCAAGGTTTACAAGGACTAAAGCCTGTTTATCGTGCACACCGGCATCTCCTATCCTTTTGCCTTTCCAGCCGCACTGATCAATCAGCCACCCTGCCGCCAGTTTGATACCCCCTGACTGATCTTCATAAGCAGGCATCTGAGGATACATTTTTTTAAGACTCTCTGCAGCAGAACTGCTCACAACCGGATTCTTGAAGAAGCTTCCTGCATTACCAATTATTTTTGGGTCTGGTAATTTACTTCTTCTGATATTTATTACTGCCTGTCTGACATTTTTAAGGGTTACATCTCCCGGTTTTTTGATTTCATCGTTTAAGGAACCATAATCCAGTTTTAGCAAAGGATTGGTAGTCAGTCTGTAATAGACTCTGGTTACCAGGTACTTCCCTTTAATTTTGCCCTTGAAAATGCTGTTTCTGTATTCAAACCTGCAATCATTATTATTGAATTCTGTTATGGCTCCATCTTCTATTGATACCGCCCTGACTTTTTCAATTGTATCCTTAACTTCGACTCCATAAGCACCGATGTTCTGAACCGGAGTAGCTCCGACCAGTCCGGGAATCAATGAGAGGTTCTCCAATCCACCAAATCCTTTATTGACTGTCCATTCAACCAGATTGTCCCAATTTACTCCGGCGCCAGCTGAGATTAAAACATTTTCCCGGTCTTGTTCTTCAATTTTTATTCCACCTATTTCAGGACAGAGAATTGTACTTTTAAAATCACTTGTAAACAGAATATTACTTCCGCTTCCCATTATAAGAAGAGGTTTTTCCCAGAAAATTTCTCCCCTGAAAAGTGATATTGCTTCCTCTTCTGTTTTAGGTAAGATCAGGCAATTCGCTCTGTAGTCGAAACCGAAAGTATTATACTTTTTGAGAGAAATATTTCTAAAGATTTTCAATATGATTTTTTTGTAAAAATATACACATTACTCAAATATACATCAAAGTAGAAAGTAGAAAGTAGAAATATAAGGAAGATAATTCTAACATAGAGTTTTTTATTCTTGCATTGCAGGATTACATTTCTTTCTAAATAAAATATTAATTTGCGGTGAATTAATTTTATTGAACTAACCTGAAAATAATCTCATCATGACAACCAATCGTCGCAATTTTTTAAAGACAGCTACATTCGCTGGTGCAGGCGCCATGGCCGGTGGTTTAATATCCGGTTGTGCTCCTAAACAGCCCGGATCAAACCTGGCAGTGATTCTTGAATCCGTTAAAAAGTCTCATAACCAGAGGTTTAATATGTCGGGATATGCAGCTCCGGCTTTGCCAACCGTAAGAGTTGGTGTTATCGGACTGGGCGACAGAGGGAGCGGAGCTGTGCAACGGTTATCCTATATTGAGGGTGTTGAAATTACAGCATTGGGCGATCTCCGGAAAGTGGCAGTAGAAGGTTCTCAGAAATACCTCACAAGTATCGGAAGACCTGCTGCCCGGGAATTTTATGGCGATGATTTTGCCTGGAAAAAACTTATTGAATTGTCTGACCTGGATCTTATATATATATGTACTCCATGGGTTTGGCATACACAGATGGCTGTATATGCTATGGAGAACCGAAAACATACCACATGTGAAGTACCGATTGCACGAACTATTGATGAAGCATGGCAACTTGTTGAGACATCTGAAAGAACCAAAAAGCATTGCATGATGCTTGAGAACTGTTGTTATGATTTCTTTGAATTGCTTACACTCAATATGGCTCGGCAGGGAATGTTCGGAGATATCATTCACGGAGAAGGTGCTTATATCCACAACCTTATGGGTTATAATTTCAAGAAACCACTTGACGACAAACAGACAGATGGAGCGTACACAGGTATGTGGAGGCTTAAAGAGAATGCTACCAGAGATGGTAATCTTTATCCTACTCATGGGTTAGGTCCAATCTGCCAGGTAATGAACATCAACCGTGGTGATAAAATGGATTATCTCTCCTCAATGTCAACATTTGATTTTACAATGGGTCCCAGGGAAAAGGAACTTTCGGCAAATGATCCGTTTTTTGCAGAATGGAAAAATTCTAAGTTCAGGGGCAACATGAACACGACACTGGTAAAGACAACACTTGGTAAGACAATAATGATACAACATGATGTATCGTCCACTCAACCTTATTCAAGAATTCACCTTGTAAAAGGCACACAGGGGATGGCTCGTAAATATCCCGAACCGCTTATTGCATTGGGAGAAAGCTGGGCTAAAGACGATGAAATGAAGGCTATCTGGGATAAATTCACACCTGAGATTGTTAACAGGGTAGGAGAGATGGCTAAGAAAGTCGGAGGACATGGAGGGATGGACTTTATAATGGACTGGAGAATGATTGACTGTCTGAGGAATGGGTTGCCACTTGATCAGAATGTATATGATGGTGCTCTCTGGAGCTCGATTGCACCATTAAGCGAATGGTCTGTTGCCAACAGATCGCAATCTATTGATGTTCCTGACTTTACCGGAGGTTCCTGGAAAACAAACAAACCACACGGGATAAATCTTGAGGCCGGAGGTACAACGAAAGTGCTGGAGGTAACTGAACTTAAGGAGGAGATGCAGTTGAATGTGAAATAGGAGCTCGGTTTTTGCCTTTTGACTTTCAATACCCTGCCGCCTGACCATCTTTCCTTGATTCCGAGGCTCCGAACCACACTTTATTCTTTGCATCCCACATGATTGCCTGGTAACCACCGTAACCGCCAAGATCCCATTGTACTGTATGTCCCATACTGATGAGCCTTTGTATGACTTCCCAGCGGAATCCGTTCTCAAGAAGAAGAATTCCTCCGTCGGTCATCTGCTGGCCAGTTGGTTCAGATGATCCTATATGATGTATCCTGGGGGCATCACCTGCTTCCTGCAGATTCATCTTAAAATCAATCAGATTGATAACTATCTGCACATGTCCTTGTGGTTGCATATCTCCACCCATAACACCAAAACTGATCCATGGTTTATTATTTTTAGTGATGAAAGCAGGTATTATTGTGTGAAATGGCCTTTTGCCCGGTGCATACACATTGTTATGACCTTCTTCCAGACTGAACATTTCGCCTCTGTCCTGAAGAACGAAACCAAGGCCGGTAGGACACATGCCTGATCCCATTCCACGGTAATTGCTCTGGATGAGCGAGACCATATTGCCAAATTTGTCTGCTACTGTGAGATAAATTGTATTTCCGGCTTCAATCTTACCTGCATCGTAGATCTTTGCTGCCTTCTCCAGATCGATAAGTTTGCGTCTTTCAGCAGCATATTTTTTTGATATAAGTTCAGCAACAGGTGTTGCGCTGAAAACAGGATCGGCATAATATTTTGCACGATCTTCGAAAGCCAGTTTTTTAGCCTCAGTGAAAACATGAATATATTCGGAAGATCCAAATCCCATTGCGGCTATATTAAAGCCTTCGAGGATATTTAGCATCTGGAGAGCCGCAATTCCCTGTCCGTTTGGAGGCAGTTCCCATATCTCATAACCCCGGTAGGTAGTACTGACAGGCTGCACCCATTCAGAATGATGGCGCGACATATCATCATAGGTTAGGAAACCGCCTTGCTTTTTCATAAATATATCGATATCCCTGGCTATGCTTCCCCTGTAGAACTCGTTTCTCCCGCCTTTTACAATTTTTTCCAGTGTGTTGGCAAGTAATGGGTTTTTGAAAATTTCACCTTTGGAAGGCGCCTTACCTCCGGGCATATAAACCTCTTTTATATTCGGATATTCTTTCAAAACTGCTGTCCCTCTTTCGAGATAATATGCAATTACTTCGGTAACCGGAAATCCATCCCTGGCATAGCTTATTGCAGGCTGAAGGATATCCTTCATTGGAAGACGGCCGAACATATCATGCATTTCAAACCAACCATCAACACATCCGGGAACTGAAACCGGAAGCGGACCATATGAAGGAATAAACTCAAATCGGTTCTCCTTAAAATATTCTAATTTAAGTGACCGGGGCGATTTTCCACTGGCATTCAAGCCATATAACTTCCCTTTCTCGGCACTCCATATTATTGCAAACAGATCTCCTCCAACACCCGACCCCGTCGGTTCCATAACTCCAAGCACTGCATTAGCGGCAATTGCCGCATCAATGGCATTACCACCTTTTTTCAGTATGTCGAGGGCTACCTGGGTGGCCAGCGGCTGACTTGTTGCTGCCATCCCGTTACGGGCAATTACTTCAGATCTCGTTGCAAAATCCCGGCCCGTAATCCTGTCCTGAGAATATATCAGAACCGGGAATATGACTAATATTATAGTTGTAAAGAAGATTTTCATTTCAAAATTTTTATAGAAAGACAAAGGTAAATAATATGGGCTACTTCGCGCACTGAATTGTTACATATTTTGTTGATCAGTCCGAGGATATACGGGTTTTGAGGTTCGAAGACTGTCCCTTATGCATTCTTTATAAAATCTTTATAGGGCTCACCCTATTCTTTATAACATCTTTATGAAGTCCTGCGCAATTTTGTATTGTCACAAAACCCGAAATTTTATAAAAATGATATTCTGGATTCTATATCTGATATTTTTATTTATTTCTGTTTGTCTGTTGTACGGATGGGCAATGAATTTCTTTTACAAGATGTTCTTCAATAAGAAAGGAAGGTAATTCCAATTTAATGATTCTTCCTTTATAAAATCTTTATAACCAAAGAATAATACTTATAAAACCCTTATAAAAGCTGTTGTATTTTTGTATCGTAGTAAAATAATCAGATATGAATGCAACAATTTTATTGGTATTATCCAAACCCGTTGAGACGAATCTTTCCTCAGGGTATATAATCGGAGCAATAATCGCCCTGTTTATATTCGGATACCTTTTTTACTCACTTGTTAAACCCGAAAAATTCTAAATTGTGAAAAACAAATATTTTTTGCTGGTGGTGTTCATCACTTTAGCCTGCTTTGCAAGTCTTCCTGTAAATGCTCAAAAAAGTGAACCAGTTTCTCCGTTTAAGGTAACAGCAGATCTGGTTAGTCATTATGTCTGGAGAGGTTCAATGGCAACCGGAAGTCCTACCCCAAACTTCCAGCCAACTTTAGCTTTTACAAAAGGGAATTTTGAAATTGGGGTTTGGGGATCTACAGATTTTGTTGGGGACTATAAAGAAGTTGACCCATATGTTTCTTTTATTGCCGGACAGTTTAAATTTGCATTTACAGATTACAACTGGAATTTTAGTCAGGCTAATTACTTCAATTATAAGAATAGTGAAACCGGTCATAGGTTTGAAGGTACTATTGGTTTTATCGGTAATGAGACTGTACCAATAAGTGTTACATGGAATACACTGTTTTACGGGTTAGATAAGAAATCTGACGATTCGACCAGACAGGCTTATTCTACATATATTGAATTGGGTTATTCAAATGGTGCTGCCAGTTTCTTTTTTGGATTTACCCCATGGTCAGGTTATTATAATAATTACGGAGTAACAACTTTTGATCCCGGAGCCGGTAATAAGACATTTTCAATAGTCAATATTGGTGCCAGCGTTACAAAAAAATTGAAAATTAATGAAACTTTTTCTCTGCCACTAAAAGCTACTCTGGTTATTAATCCTTCGGCTACATATTCCAGGAATGATTATATTCATCTGGTATTTGGAATAACATTCTAATATTACAAAAATAATTCCAGTAAAACTTTAAATTTAAAAATATGAACGAAGCAATTCAATTGATTCTTTTCATGGTGGCGCTGGCTGCCCTTGCGCCTTTGTTAGGCAAGTACATGGCAAAGGTATTCATGGGTGAAAAGCATATTATGAAACCGGTTTTTGGCTGGTTTGAAAAATCAGTTTACCGGGTATCCGGTATCAAAAGCGAGGAGGAAATGAACTGGAAGACCTATTTATATGGTGTCCTCCTTTTCAACCTGTTTGGTTTTGTGCTTTTGTTTCTTTTACAGATATTGCAAGCCTATTTGCCACTGAACACTGAAAAATTGCCTAATGTTTCGTGGCATCTCGCATTTAATACGGCTATGAGTTTCACCACTAACACCAACTGGCAGTCCTATAGCGGCGAAAATACCCTGAGTTACATGGTCCAAATGCTGGGTCTGACAGTTCAGAATTTTGTTAGCGCAGCGACCGGTATTTCTGTTGTACTTGCTCTTATACGTGGATTGACCAGAAAAACAACCGATTCATTGGGTAATTTTTGGGCCGATATGACCCGCAGTGTGGTTTATGTTTTGTTGCCACTAGCTATTATTCTCACTATGGCTTTGGTGGGACAGGGAGCTGTGCAGACATTTTCGCATTATGTCAAAGCGACCACTTTACAGGGCACTGAGCAGGTTATTCCACTTGGCCCGGCGGCGTCGCAAATTGCAATTAAACAACTTGGCACAAACGGAGGAGGATTTTTTAATAGCAATAGCTCTCATCCGTTCGAAAATCCATCGCCTTTTTCCAACTTTTTGGAAATGTTTGCCCTCATAATCATTTCAGCCTCATTAGTATTTACTTATGGTCATTACGCGAAGTCTAAACGCCATGCACGGGCAATATTTATCACCATGTATATCCTGTTTGCGGTAGGTATTGCCATATCTCTATGGTCAGAGTACAGTCATAACGATGTGTTGAATGTTTCGGGAGGTATGGAAGGAAAGGAAACCCGCTTTGGAGTGATGAACAGCGTCCTATGGTCTGTTACTACAACCGTTACATCGAATGGTTCTGTGAATGCCATGCATGACAGCTTATCTCCATTATCCGGGATGGTTTCAATGTTCAACATGATGCTTGGTGAAATCATTTTTGGAGGGGTAGGATCCGGATTATATGGGATAATCATCTTTATCATTCTTACCGTTTTTATTGCCGGTCTCATGGTAGGCCGGACACCTGAATACCTGGGTAAGAAAGTGGAAGCCTTTGAGATGAAAATGGCAATACTTGCAGTTTTAGCTCCCAGTATAGTCATCAAATTATTTTCAGCAATAGCCTGCTCGGTACCTGCAGGGCTTTCGAGTCTCAATAATGCAGGGCCTCATGGACTTTCTGAAATTCTGTATGCCTTCAGCTCTGCAGCAGGAAATAATGGCAGCGCTTTTGCAGGGCTCAATGCCAACACCGTCTTTTATAACCTGATGATCGGATTTGGTATGCTCATAGGCCGTTTTGGAGTTATCGTTCCTGTAATGGCCATAGCAGGAAGTATGGCAAAGAAAAAGATCACCCCGGTTTCATTAGGTACATTTAAAACAGACAACTGGTTATTCGTACTATTGTTGATCGGAGTAATTCTGATTGTTGGCGGTTTGACCTTTTTCCCTCCACTTGCATTAGGTCCTATTGTTGAACATTTATTAATGAATCTGGGTGTTACATTTTAATTATTTTCTAAGATAACTAAGTATGGAAAAACAAAATATGAGTCGCCTGTTTACCAGAGAAATTGCAGTACAGGCAATAAAAGATTCCTTTATTAAACTGAACCCGTCAGCACTGGTCAGGAATCCTGTAATCTTTATAGTAGGAATTGGAGCATTGATGACTACGGTAGTGGTAATTCTGGATATTTATGCAGGAAATTTTTCATCCTTCAATTTTCAGATAACATTATGGCTTTGGTTTACCGTCTTGTTTGCCAACTTTGCCGAAGCGGTTGCTGAAGGCCGGGGAAAAGCGCAGGCAGATAGTTTGCGCAAAAGCCGTACCAAAACAAAAGCCCGCAGGCTGGTTCATAATATAGAGGAAATTGCATTGGCAACAGATCTGAAAAAGGGAGATATTGTCATTTGTGAAGCTGGAGATATTATACCGGCTGATGGTGATGTGATCGAAGGAATAGCCAGTGTTGATGAATCGGCTATTACTGGTGAATCAGCTCCTGTCATCCGCGAAAGTGGTGGCGACCGTTGTGCAGTGACAGGGGGAACAAAAGTAATCAGCGACAGGATTATCATTAAGGTGACGTCTGATCCGGGTAATACATTTTTGGACCGAATTATTGCATTGGTTGAAGGTGCAAAACGTCAGAAAACACCGAACGAAATTGCTTTGACCATCCTTTTATCCGGGCTTACAATAATATTCCTGTTAGTGGTCGTCTCCTTGCCGGCTTATTTTGGTTATAGTTTAAAAGCTTCAGGTGTACCTGCAAATCATAATCTGACTTTACCTGTTCTGATATCATTGCTTGTCTGTCTTATTCCAACAACTATCGGAGGTTTGTTAAGTGCAATAGGTATAAGCGGAATGGACAGGTTGTTACGTAAGAATGTTATTGCAACCAGTGGTAAAGCTATTGAAGCAGCAGGTGATACAGATGTTCTGCTGCTGGATAAAACCGGAACCATTACATTGGGTAACCGGATGGCTACTGAATTTATTCCTGCAGAAGGCTTTACGAAAGAACAATTGGCGGATGCAGCACAATTAGCATCCCTGGCTGATGAAACGCCAGAAGGACGCTCGATTGTCATATTGGCCAAAGAGCAATTTAATATCCGGGGAAGAGAAATTAACCCTACTGGTACTGTACTTATTCCATTTACTTCACAAACCAGGATGAGTGGTATCGATTTAAGGCCTAATGGTCAATTACGCAGTATTCGGAAAGGTGCTGCTGACGCGATAAAGACATTTATTCAAAACAACAATGGATTCTTTCCTGAAAAAGTGGAAGAGGTAATAAACGATCTTTCACGACAGGGTTCCACGCCATTGGTGGTTGCAGAAAATAATCAGGTACTGGGTGTTGTCCACCTCAAAGATATTGTGAAAGGAGGTATTAAGCAACGTTTTGCCGAGTTGCGGAAAATGGGTATTAAAACGGTAATGATTACCGGAGATAATCCTTTAACTGCAGCCGCTATTGCTGCTGAAGCAGGAGTTGACGATTTTATGGCCGAGGCAATGCCCGAAGATAAATTACAGCGCATACGTGATGAACAAGCCAACGGTCATCTGGTAGGGATGATTGGTGATGGCACCAATGACGCTCCGGCCCTAGCCCAGGCCGATGTGGGTTTGGCTATGAACACCGGCACTCAAGCTGCACGTGAGGCCGGGAACATGGTTGATCTTGATAGTAACCCCACAAAACTCATTGAGGTGGTGGAAACCGGGAAGCAGTTGCTGATGACCCGTGGCGCTTTAACTACATTCAGCATTGCCAATGATGTGGCTAAATATTTCGCTATTATTCCTGCTATTGCCACATTGTTGTATATTACATCTTCCGGAGTATCTCCTTTAAGTGTTCTGAATATTATGAAACTATCTACTCCAGAAAGCGCTATCTTAAGTGCCGTAATATTCAATGCACTGATAATTATCGCCCTTATCCCTCTTGCCCTCAAAGGTGTGAAATACCGTCCTATTTCCGCCACACGCGTACTGGCATTGAACATGGTGATCTACGGTATTGGCGGTATAATCATTCCATTTATAGGAATCAAGCTGATCGATATGCTGCTTGTGTCAACGCACATGATCTAGGGATCAGAACAAAAAATTAATTTAAAAAAGAGAATATTATGAAAACACAAACGATTATAGCATTAAAATTTTTACTGATTATGACTGTTCTGACCGGAGTTATTTATCCGTTTTTCATGACAGGAGTGGCACAGCTTACCTTTCGGGCCAAAGCGAATGGGAGTCTGATAATAAAAGATGGTAAAATTATAGGCTCTGAGTTAATTGGCCAAAAATTTGACAGCACTATCTATTTCTGGTCAAGGCCCTCAGCCATTGATTATAACCCCATACCATCTGGAGCATCCAACCTCGGTCCAACAAGTGATAAGTTAAAAAAGCAGGTTGTGGAACGACGCATTTTATTTGCAATAATGAATACCATAACGGATACAACAGCTATACCCAAAGAAATGATTTTTGCATCAGCAAGCGGCCTCGATCCTCATATTTCTCAAAAAGCAGCTCTATTGCAGGTGGACCGGGTTGCTAAAGCCAGAAATTTCAATACTATCCAAAAGCATAATTTGGTTCAAAGTGTAAAAAACCTTACTGAAAAACCTCAGTTTTTAGTTCTTGGCGAAGAAAGAGTTAATGTATTGGCTTTAAACCTTGAACTTAATAAACTTGACCAGAACATTACAAATAACAAATAAAATCGATATTTTATGAAAACTTCAATCCGCAGCACAAGATTTACTATGGGTATGGTGCTTTTCCTGGTAATCATTTTGTTGTTATCAATCTCCTCTGCTTTTTATCTTAACAGGCTGTCGGGGAAAACAAATGCAATCCTCAAAGAAAACCATTATTCCGTTGTTTATGCCCGAGACATGTCAGAAAACCTGACAAATATTAATCAGGGAATTATTAATTGCTTTTTAACAAATAAAAATCCTGATACTTTAATTATTAACAAGGAGTTTATGTTATTTAACAAATCGCTTAAATTAGAAAAAAATAATATAACAGAGCCCGGTGAAGATAAACTTGTATCCGGTATTGAGACTGATTATATTGAATACCGCGATTCAGTTTTAAAGTTCATAAAATCGCCAAATCCAGTTATTAAGGTTCTTAACCTGCAAAAGAAATTTGACAGTCTTTACCAACAATTGATGCTTTTGTCTCAAATGAACGAGAAAGCCATTGAAGTAAAGACCGATGACGCTAAAGTTTCGGCAAAAAAGGCTACGTTACAAATGACATTTATTGGAACTTTATGTTTTTTGATTGCTTATGGTTTTACCTTTATCTTTTCATCATATTTCAATGAACGGTTTTATAAATTGTATAATGGGATAAAAGAAATAGTTTCCGGTAATTATAGCCAAAAGCTTTATCTTGATGGGAATGATGAACTCTGCGAAATTTCATTAATTTTTAACGAAATGGCAGAGAAATTAAACAAGAACAAGCAAAAAATGTCAGTAACTTTACAGGAAGATTTGGTAAAGGAGTTAAGTTCTAAAGACATTCAGGAGTTGAAAAAGACTCTGTTACGGATAAAAAGTATAGAAGAACAAGCCGTAGAGTTAATTTCCAGGTTAGAAAAAAAGTAGTATTATATGGACATCAGTGACAATCGCCCTAATCCCGATGAACTTTTGGCTTCATTAAAGTTTGAGGAAGAAAAAAGCAAACGGGGCAAGCTGAAAATATTTTTTGGCATGTGTGCCGGTGTAGGTAAAACTTATACTATGCTTCAAACAGCACAAGCTGAGAAGTTGAAAGGGAAAGATATTATCATTGGCTATGTTGAAACGCACAATCGAAAGGAGACAGCTGAGTTGGTAGAGGGCTTTGAATTGATTCCCCGCAAAACCTACCAGTACAAATCTACTACTGTTCAGGAAATGGATTTGGATGCAATAATAGCCCGAAAGCCCCGGATTGTTCTGGTTGACGAACTTGCTCATACTAATGCCCCCGGTAGCAGGCATACAAAAAGGTTTCAGGATGTTTTGGAAATTCTTGATAACGGCATTAACGTTTACACTACCGTTAACGTGCAACACCTCGAAAGCCGTTCCGATACCGTAGCGCAGATTACTGGCATTATTGTCCGGGAAACCCTCCCCGATGAAATTTTTGAAAGCGCCGATGAGGTTGAATTGGTAGACCTTACTCCTGATGAATTGCTGCAAAGACTTTCGGATGGCAAAGTATATACTCCCGAACGGTCGAAAGAAGCCATCGAGAGTTTTTTCCGCAAAGGAAACATAACAGCTTTGCGGGAAATGGCATTGCGAATAGTTGCCGACCGGGTGGACAAGCAACTACACGAATATATGCAACTTAAACGAATAAAAGGCCCATGGAAATCGGGATTACATCTATTGGTTGCAGTTAGTCATACCCAGCAATCAGCTAAATTACTCAGGTGGGCTAAAAACCTTTCTTACACAATGGGCGCTGATCTACAAGCTGTCTATGTAGAAACTTCCTACAAGCTTAGCCCTAAAGAAAGTGAACAACTAAATAAGAATATCAATCTTTCCAGACAGTTAGGTATTAAGTTCCGCTTTATTACCCATAGTGATATGGTTAAAGCAATTGTGGATTTTGCCCAAAAGGAAAATATTACGCATATAATCATCGGTAAACCCCGTGTACGTAATCTGTTGACCCTATTGCGGCTTGGCAACTTTGTGAACCGGCTTATTCGTTTTAGCGGTAATATCGATGTATACATACTAGGATCCGATATTCAGTCGAAAGATAAGTTTAAGGAAAAAGTCTCTTTGCCATCATTCACTTCAAATATCCGGCAATACTTTACAGCTTCGTTAATAGTAATACTTGCAGCGATTACCTGTTTTTCCATTAAAGAATTTATCGGTTATCAGGTTGTTTCATTTGCTTTATTGTTTGTTGTTTCAACGCTTGCATTTTTCTTTGGTACAGGGCCCATTTTGCTGTCCGCAACATTGAGCGCCCTAATTTGGGATTTCTTTTTCATACCACCACCCTATACCCTGCATGTCGATAAGCCGGAAGATATGCTTATGCTAATAATGTTTTTCATTATTGCGTTGTTAAGCGGGGTGCTGACATCAAGGATAAAGATACAGGAGATGAAGATCAGGATACGTGAGGAACGTACAAATGCCCTATACCAGCTTACCAGAGAACTTTCCACCGCTACAGGTATCGAAGAGGTTATTAATATTGCTAAAAACGATATTAAGAAATATTTTAACCTTAAGAGTCGAATCTTACTTAAAAATGACACAAACCAGCTTGATTACACAAGTCAGAATGATGCAAACATCATCCTGTCAGGAAACGACATGAGTGTTGCAGTATGGACATTCCAACACTCTACCAAGGCAGGAAAGCATACCGATACTTTACCATCCGGTAATTTTACATTTTACCCTTTAAAAGGAAATCAGATGAACTTAGGGGTTATTGCCATTCAACAGGCAAATGTCTTCACTCAGGGTGAAGAGCAGTTCTGGGAGGCATTTATTTCCCAAATATCTGGAAAGTTCGAACGGGAATATCTGCGCAATATGGCTAAGCAGGCCTTTTTGCTAAACGAATCCGACAAACTGTATAAAACGCTATTTAACTCAATATCACACGAATTGAGGATTCCTGTTGCAACAATTATGGGCGCTTCCGACTCTCTGCTTACAACTCAGCATCCTCAGGAAATACGAAACGAACTCTCTCATGAAATATTTAAAGCCTCCAAAAGATTAAACCGCTTGATCGAGAATCTCCTGAATATGTCCCGACTCGAAAGTGGCCGGATAACTCCACGACTTGATTGGTGCGATATTCACGATCTGATAAATAAAGTCACTGAAAACCTCAAGGATGAACTCAAACCGTTCAGACTTCATGTCGTTATTCCAGATGATATGCCTTTTGTAAAGATCGACTTCGGATTAATGGAGCAAGTCCTTTATAATCTTATTTATAATGCCACCCAGTATGCTGCTACTTCAATTAATTTAAGAGTTAAAGCATTCTATGACAATGGATTTATGACTTTGCAGGTTATGGATAGAGGACCCGGTTTTCCCAGGAAGGAAATAACACTTATATTTAATAAGTTTTACAGGGTAGAAGGATCAAAAGCAGGTGGTACAGGACTAGGACTTTCAATTGCAAAAGGTTTTGTTGAAGCACAAAAAGGGACAATAATAGTGGAAAACAGACAGAATGGTGGTGCAATATTCACAATCAGGATACCTACTGAGATACCTCAGGTAGATTTTAAGGGATAACAAAAATCAAATTATGAATTTATCCGAAACAATATTGATTATTGACGATGAAGTGCAAATTCGCCGTTTACTTGAAATTACTCTTTCATCCAGTGGTTATAAGATTTCTGAAGCTGCTACGGGAAAGGATGGACTTATTGCTGCTGCCACACATCACCCGGCACTGATAATTCTTGATTTAGGGTTGCCTGATTCTGATGGCATCGAAATACTTAAAAAATTAAGGGAATGGTATCAGAAACCAATTATTATTCTTTCAGCAAGGAATTCGGAAGAAGACATAGTCCACGCGTTGGATAATGGTGCTAACGATTACCTGACTAAACCCTTCAGAACAGGAGAGCTTCTTGCCCGTATAAGAGTTGCAATACGACAAAACCTTGGAGCGGATGATAATCCAATTCTAACTTTTGGCTCTCTTTCTATTGACCTGGCAAATCATACCGCTCGTAAAAATGGCGAAATATTGAAACTTACCTCAACCGAGTTTTCTTTATTGGCACTTCTGGCAAAAAATTCAGGGCGGGTAATGACCCACCAGAATATCCTTAAAGAAATATGGGGATTTGGTTATGTTGGACAAACACAATACCTGAGAGTATTCGTAGCTCAGCTTCGTAAAAAAATTGAAGACGATCCTGCAAAACCACAGTTGCTTATTACTGAATCCGGAATCGGATACCGGTTTCATGAATAATTTCTTGATTCGAATTAATGCCCTGGATGTCAGATACGTACATCAGAATTCTATAATTTTCTCCACCCTGTTTCTTTTAAGATAACTTTTCAAAATTACCTGAATATCTCTGTTATCGGTGGAACTTTTTATACATTCGTGCACGGCTGACAAGCCAAATCCCATATCATTAATATTAAAGTACCCATAACCTCCATATTTACCATTAACTATTTTCACTGCACAACGTTCCTCATCATCACGTCCTTTATCAATTATAAAAAAGTTGCGTCTTGTAAAAATGAACTCTTCAGTAGCCTTTGCTGCCCTCTCGTTATACTCCTTTGAAGTCTCTTTACCGATACATGCTCCCTTGCAAATTCCAACCTGGTAGTGAAAGCATGCACCTTCTGTCTCGTAAAGACCTGATAACTTCTGACATAAACCATAAGCTTCAACCAATGAATTAAGTTTCGATTTGGTTTTTTCTTTCGAAGCAAATACTGAAACTGGCGAATCATCATAGTCAAGTTGCCCGTACCTGTAATTGGTGTACCCATTATCATCTGTAAAACTGAAGATACCCCACTGAAATCCAGACCTTCTTTGTGCCCTGTTATAGATTGGTTTATTTAGCTTAATCTCTGAAGATTCCTTAAGTAACGCAATTAATTCACTCCCGGTTTTTTCCCAGTTAATATCAGCAATCTGGTCCCGCATTTCCATCGAACGGTTAGTGGTATTGTTCGAAAGATGGGTGCTTATTCTCTGCTGGAGATTACGACTCTTTCCAATGTAAATCAAATCGCCATTCTCATTATAGAAATAGTAAATACCCGGTTCATCAGGTATATTGTCAATTTTAGTGATATCGAGTTTCGGATTCAGTTTTGATATCATTGTATTTCTCAACATAACAGATTTACTGCTATTAATTTCCCTGTCTTTTTCCATGAGCATTTCAAAGAGCTTCACAGTAGCAAGAGCATCTCCTGCCGCCCTATGCCTTCCGTTAATTGAAATCCTGAGATCCTTGCAAATATTTCCAAGGCTGTAGGACCGGTAGCCAGGGAAAAGTTTTCTGCTGAGTGCAACTGTATCAAGAATGTTTCTTTTATAATTGAAGCCAAGAGATTTAAACTCCTGCCTGATGAATGAATAATCAAATCTTGCATTATGAGCCACGAATGTGCTGCCCTCAGTCAATTCAACTATTGTTTTGGCAATTTCAAAAAATCGTGGAGCATCTTCAACCATCTCATTTGTTATACCTGTAAGGTTGGTAATAAAATAGGGAATATTTCTTTCAGGGTTTACAAGCGAAATAAATTCTCCTGTTATCTGATTTCCATCATGCAGATATATGGCAATTTCAGTGATTTTTTCTATGCGGGCACTTCCTCCTGTGGTCTCGATATCAATTATCGCATACATGTGTTGAAATCTCCTTTGAAATAGTGACTACGAATATAATCAGAATTGTGGGCAGAGTAGCCGATAGTTTGTATTTTTGTTCTTTTAAAAATGTTTATCATGAATGAATGTTACGGAAAAAAATTCATACTTAGCGGTGATCTCCAACCGGTAGAATTGTTCGATAACTCTCTTGTTTATGAGGGTGATTCAATTTATGAAGTAATCAGAATGGTAAAAGGGAGTCCGGCCTTTTTTTACGACCACATGGAACGGCTGGCTATCAGTGTAAAACTTCAGCGAAAAGAACACCTTGCTGATGTCCCTACACTGAGAAAAGCTATTATTTACCTTACCAGATCGGACAGGAAAAAGGAGGCAAACATCAAAATCGTTTTTAACTACAATAATGGCTCAGCCAACTATCTTGTCTATTTTATTGAGCCGATGTATCCTTCTGAAGAACAATATAAAAAGGGTGTGAAAGGTATACTATTTTATGCTGAACGGAAAGACCCTGAATCAAAAGTGATTAATCATAAATTAAGGTCTTCAATCTATCATAAACTTATTCATGAAAGCGGTTATGAAGCTCTTCTGGTAAATGAAAATAATTTTATAACTGAAGGGAGCAGGTCCAACATTTTTTTTCTTAAAGGCGACACTCTGGTAACTGCACCCGATAATGTTATTCTTAATGGTATTACAAGGAAACATATTCTTGAAATATGCAGGGAAAACAAGATTAAGGTTGAATTAGCCTGTGTGAAGGTTGAAGATATTTCTGAATATGAAGCAGTTTTTATGACCGGTACCTCACCAATGGTTCTTCCTTTTTATTGTATAGATGATAAGTTTTTTAATGTCAGACTGCCGTTGATGGAGAGGTTGAGGAATTTCTATATCATAAAAGCAGAGGAGAGTATCCGGCTTTTCAGGTCTGAATAATGATTGTCCGTTAAACAGACTGAAGGATAATTTATTATATTTGTACCCTGATTAATTCAACCCCGTATCGTATGGCAAGTGTAAGAGGACTGAAAAAAGATATTGATTCCCTGATTTTTGAAGTGATTTCTGATTGTTTTGTTTATTCAGGAGTTCATCCTGACAATAAATCTGATGAATTATCAGCTATAATTACCGATGCCGTGAATTTCAGAACCGACCTCATTGCAAGGGTTAATAACCCTGACGGCAAGGATAATCCTAAAATTCTGAAGGCTTATTATAAGACACTGGAAAAAGATCTTCTTTCAGGTGTCGATAAACTATTTAACAGACTCAGCTCTTTGACGGAGAAGAAAAATTAAAGTGCCTGTAAACCATGGTTCCGCAAACGGCACACTTTCCCTCTTTATCCAGGTTTAACAACCGTGTTTTATATCCCGTTCTTTTTGTTACCACAGTTCCGCATTTCAGGCATGTAGTGTTTTGTCCGGAATCTGAATTCGTATTCCCCATATAAACATGATCCAGATTTTTTGAGGCTATTTCAAATAGTCTGTTCAAAGTTTCCTGTGATGTTGCCTGATCGTCTCTTTTGAACATGGGGAAGTATCTGCTGAGATGAAGAGGAACATTTTTCCCCAGTTCCCCTGAAATCCATTCGGACTGCAAAGTCATTTCCCTTTCATCATCATTCTGCCCGGGTATAATAAGAGTCGTAATTTCCAGATGTTTACCCGACTTTGCAATCTGTTTCAAACAATTCTTAACCGGCTCAATATCAGCACCAGTCAGTTTACGATAAAAACTGTTGTTAAATGCTTTGAGGTCAATATTGAAAGCATCAATGAAATGAATTATTTCATTCAGAGGTTCACTGTTCACATATCCATTGCTGACCATAACAGTGAATAATCCTTCATTTTTAGCAAGTGTGGCAGCATCTCTCATAAATTCAAACCAGATAACCGGTTCGTTGTAAGTAAATGCAATGCCAATATTCTTATCAGCAGAAAGAGCTGCCTTAACAATTTTTTCAGGAGTTGTTTCCGGGATGAGGCTTTCGGGTATTTTTTGGGATATGTTGTAATTCTGGCAAAAATCACATCTCATATTACAACCGTATGATCCGACAGATAAAATATTATATCCGGGAAAAAAATGATAAAGAGGTTTTTTTTCAACCGGGTCGAGAGAATAACCTGAAAGGACGCCATATGTTAGGAGCTCAATTCTTTCTCCGGTGTTTTTTCTGACTCCGCAAATACCGGTTTTACCTTTCGCGATTTTGCAGAAATGGGGGCAGAGGAGACATTCTGCCTTATCATTAATTATTTTACATAGAGGTATCATACCATTTGATCCAAAAGCAAATTTACATTAATAATTTACCTTTTAACAGAATTTTATTCTTACAACATTTTACTCTTGCTGCACGAAATATTCCAAGCGCACTTTTCTGCTTTTAATATCTGATTATCTTTGAGTTTATTACTGAAACATAGATGTCAGGTCAAATAATAAAAATGAGTATAATAAATATCAGGTACGGGTTTCTGATTCTCTCATTTGCAATGGCATTTCAAACGACCTGTAAAAAAGATGAATCAATAAAACCGGCTCAAAAAATAGTATATAAAGGTATATTGACCAATTTAATTCAGGATCACCCTCGTTTGCTTCTTACCGATGAACGTTTACAGGAACTTAAAAAGCTAAGTTCAACGGATAATCAATTATATAAATATGTAAACGATGTAATAGCCCAGGCTGATAAGGATTATGCTAAATCACCAATACAATATATTTTAATAGGACCGCGATTGCTGGACAAATCCAGAGAATGCCTGAATCGTCTGTATAACCTTGCTTTTGCTTACAGATGGACTGGGAATAAACTATATTTAAAGGCAGCTGTTTCAAATATGAAAACAGTCTGTGCCTTTCCTGACTGGAATCCATCTCATTTTCTTGACGTAGCCGAAATGACACATGCTGTTGCCATTGGTTATGACTGGTTATTTAATGACATGGACCAGGAGTCCCGTGATATTATAAAAGCAGGGTTGCTTATAAAAGGACTTTATGAAGGGAAAAAGGCATATACCGATCCGCTATATTCCTATGGTTGGTGGAAAAATAGTGCCTTTAACTGGAATCAGGTATGTAACAGCGGTCTATTGATCGGAGCCATTGCCGTAGTTGAGGAAGATACTACAGTTGCTTCTGTAATTATTTCGAATGCAATAAAAAATTTGCCATATGCCATTAAGAGCTATGGACCTGACGGAGCCTGGGGTGAAGGACCGGGATACTGGGATTATGCAACAAGTTATACCGCTTATGGTTTGTCTGCACTGGAGGTTGCACTTGGAAATACATTTGGTTTGACCGCTATTCAGGGATTATCTGAAACAGGAAATTTTCCGATGTATTCAGCCGGACCAACAGGATATTTTCTTAACTACGCCGACGCCGGCGAAAAATCAAAGCTTGGTGCACCAGTCGCTTCTATGTGGCTTGCTTCTGCATTTCAGAATGATGCTTTTTCCGATTTTATCGAAGACCAGCTTAAAACCAGAACCGCCAGTGTACACCATATAATATGGTATAGACCGTATTCATCTTCATCCCATACAAAAAGCCTTGATAAATATTTCGGAGGAGATGTTTCAGTGTTCCTGTCAAGGAGCTCATGGACTGATCCTAATGCTCTGTTTCTGGGAGCAAAAGCCGGATATAACAAAGTAAATCACGCTCATCTCGATCTGGGTAATTTTGAATTTGATGCACTTGGTGTGCGCTGGGCACGCGATCTGGGCTCAGATGATTATAACCTTCCGGATTACTTCAGCGGAAGCACTCAGACAAGCGTGCGATGGACTTATTACAGGTTAAATTCATTCAGCCACAATATCCCGGTTCTTGGGAACAAAAACCAGGACGTTAATGCGACATCTTCTTTTGTTACGCATAGCGAGGGTGTCACAGAGCCTTTTGCAATTGTTGACTTTACTTCAGCTTATAAGGAATTTGCTTCTTCTGCAAAACGTGGTTTTAAAGTATTGGATAACAGAAAGGCCATTCTTGTTCAGGATGAATTTGTATTGAGTAAATCGTGTGATATTGCCTGGGGAATGACAACCGATGCAACTATTGAGATTATAGAACCACAGAAAGCGGTTCTTACGATGAATGGTCAGAAACTGACTGCAAGAATTCTTTCGCCTGCAAACGGTGCTTTTAGTTCCGGATCTGCAGAACAGGCGGCTCCGCAAAAGCAGAACCTGGGAGTAAAAAGATTGTTTGCCAAGTCTTCTCCAACTAGCGGAAATGTGACATTTATTATACTCTTATCACCACAATGGTCAGGTGTTGAGAGTAATCTGAACCCTGTTATTAAACCCTTATCATCCTGGTAACAACATGTAGACAGGCATAGAACCGAACCAGAATTACTTTTACTCTTCCCCCGGTAAATGATGCTCTTATCAGTTTCGAATAAATCTTATTAAAGGTCTTTACAGGGAATATACTTGATCGCAACAACAGTTTTCAGTTTTTTCTTTTCTCCCGGCTCCTGACGCCTGTTGCCTGCAGCCTGATACCTGTACCTTTTTCAGTCAATTTTACTATCTGAAATGATTATATGCTAAGATTACTAACTATCACAATTATTGATAGATTTGTATAAGAATTTGAGAATACAATAAGCTATCAATTAAATCAAATGGTATATAGAAGAGATTTTCTCAGAAAACCTGGAATCGCAATTATAGTCTTAATATTAATATTTCAGATTTATAATGCTGCAGCTCAATCAGACAACAGTTGGCGCGCTTCTACCCAGACTGTTGAAAAACTATCTAAGTCGGGGTCTGAGTTTAACTATTATGAAGAAAAAGTTCCATCATACACTTTGCCTGATGTTCTTACTACTACTATTGATGGCAGGAAGGTGACTAAATCCAGTATGTGGACTAAGGTAAGGCGTCCTGAGATTCTTGAACTATTCCGTGAAAATGTCTTTGGAAGGGTGCCTGAAACACAGTATCAGAAGAATTTCAAAGTTGTCAATCTTGATAAGAAAGCAATGGATGGAGCTGCAACACTTAAACAGGTAGATATCACAATAACCGCTACCGGTAAATCGCTTGTTATCCATCTCACCCTTTTTACACCTAACAAAGCACAGAAACCTGTTCCGGCATTTCTCCTGATCGACAACCGCGGACCCGCAAATACTGATCCATCCAGAAAGGTAAAAAGTGAGTTCTGGCCTGTAGAAGAGGCTATTGCAAGAGGATATGGTATGGCAGTCTTTAGTAATGCTGATGTAGATCCTGATGATTTCGACGATTTTAAGAATGGGATACACGCACTTCTCGACAAAAACCCGCGTCCGGATGATGCATGGGGAACCATAGCAGCATGGGCTTGGGGTGCAAGCCGTTGTATGGACTATCTTGTAACTGATAAAGACATAGCCGGCGATATGATAGCTGTGGTTGGTCATTCACGTGGCGGTAAAACTGCATTATGGGCAGGAGCGGAGGACACCCGTTTTGCCATGGTGGTATCTAATGAATCGGGTGCCGGGGGAGCTGCTTTAGCCAGACGCCACTTTGGAGAAACCGTTGGCAGGATAAACGCTTCATTCCCTCACTGGTTCTGTTCAAACTACAAAAAGTACAGTAATAATGAAGATGCACTTCCTGTCGATATGCATATGCTTTTAGCCTTAATTGCACCAAGGGCTCTTTATGTTGACTGTGCCAGCGATGATCTATGGGGCGATCCTCGCGGATCATATTTGTCGCTTTATAATGCGGTTCCTGTATTCAATTTATTAGGTACAAACTCTGTTATCCCGGAAGCTATGCCTCCACTTAATAAACAGGTAATGAGTGGGAAAGTCGCTTATCATATAAGAGATGGAGTTCATAACATGTTGTTGAAAGACTGGAGTTGGTTTATGGATTTCGCAGATGTCGTTTTGAAATAATTATTTGGGATTGTTGAGGCTGTATCATAATTATTTGCAACCACCCCGTCATGACCCTTCGGGCATGACACCCCTCCTCTGAAGAGGAGGGGAAAGTTCTGATATACAATATTATAACTTTCTCCTCCTCTTCAGAGGAGGAGTACCCTGACCGAAGCGTCAGGGGGAGGTGGTGGGCTTTTAAGACATCCTAGTCAGATCAATAATTGAAAATTCTTTTTATGTCCAACATTGAACGAATTGTCAGAATATCTTCAGATAAGATGAAATCTGAATTTTCCAGGATTCTTTTGAGCCTTGGTTTTTCAGATCATAAGGCCGATAAATGCGCTGAAATATTTACATTGAATAGCCTCGAAGGAGTCTATTCTCATGGTGTTAACCGATTTCCAAGATTCGTAAAAAACATTAAAGAGGGACATATTAAACCTGACGCTGTCCCCTCGCTCGTTCACCGGACAGGTTCGCTTGAACAGTGGAACGGTAACCTTGGCCCCGGGCCGCTTAATGCATCGTTTGCTACGGAGAGAGCCATGGAACTGGCTCAGGAAAATGGGATTGGCCTTGTTGCCCTGGCAAATACCAATCATTGGATGAGAGGTGGAACTTATGGCTGGCAGGCCGCCAGGAAAGGGTTTGTTTATATTGGATGGACTAATACATGTCCAATTATGCCCGCCTGGGGGGCAACCGACCCAAGGCTTGGTAATAATCCTTTCGTAATTGCAGTTCCTTTTTTGAGTGAGGCTATTGTACTTGATTTTGCCATGACACAGTTTTCATATGGAAAAATGGAATCATTCAGGAACGAAGGGACACAGCTTCCCTATCCGGGTGGGTTCAACAATCAGGGCGAATTGACAACTAAGCCTGAGGAGGTCCTTGAGACATGGAGAGCTCTTCCTGTTGGTTACTGGAAAGGGGCAGGACTATCGTTGTTACTTGATATCATGGCAACAATTCTATCCGGAGGTTTGTCTACTCATGAAATAAAAAGTTGTAAACCAGAATTTAGTGTTTCACAGGTTTTTATTGCTATCAACATAAGCAGCCTGAAAAACTTTCCTGCCATTGGCAATTCAATACAACAAATCATCGACGATCTGCAAAAATCAAAGCCTGAAAACGAAACCACAAAAATCCGTTATCCCGGAGAAAACGTGGTTCATGTAAGAAATGAAAATCTTAAAAATGGCATTCCGGTAAACAAGCAAATCTGGGAAAAGATACTGAGTTTGTAGTACAGTCGGAAGTCAGAAGTCAGTCTCCTTCCACCTGCAGCCTGTCGCCTGTCGCCTGTTATATCTTTTCCTCAACTACCTCAAGTGGAATGTTATTTGATTCTGCAAAACTGAGAATCTCATCCTTTATCTTTTCATTTATCTCATGATAGGTAGTACCGAAACGGAGTAGTATCCTCTTTTTTGATTTTAAAAAGAAGATAAGATTCAGTGGAAATAATTCTATTTTTTCAATTTCACCTGTACTCATCTCTATGGGTGGAAGTATTGGATTTTTCTTAAGCCGGATATAGTCAGGAGCAATTTCAATAAATCTGGTTGCACGACCCAGCCCTGACCAAATCTGGTAAAAGCCAAATCCTGTAAGGAAAATAATAGTTATCCAGAGTGTCCCATCAACTTTTAATGACTTGATATTAAAGGAGAACCAATAGATTGCAACAGCAATACAAACGACACCGAATAGTATCCGGATTATTTTTACAAGTCTGTTGTTTTCACTTGTATCAAAAGAAAAATATTTTATTTCCATATTTAATTATTTCCGGCAATTTATTCTTTTTTTCCGAATACAGGCAATAGTCAATATTAATGACTGAAAATTCATTTAGCAATAAGAAAATTATATATTTTTATAAGTTGATTATATAAAAATGATCTCTATCAAATGAGGTCCTTATAAATATTCACGATCTTTCGGTTTAATTATTTGATTATTACATATATAAAAAGCTTCAAATTTTATTAATATAAGAAATTATGAAAAAACTATTGATTTTCAGCTTGATGCTATTCACTTATGCCTACAGTTCAGCTCAGGAACAACAAAGGACAGCCCCTGCAACACCACGACCTGTTGATCCCAATAAAATGACTCCCGGGATGACTGAGATTTGGGATCCTGAAGTTAAAATCATAACACCAGGCGCAAAAGACAGTGATGCTCCATCCGATGCGATCATATTATTTAATGGATCTGATATCAACTTTGAATGGACTGATAATAAGGGAAATCCTTCAAAGTGGATTGTTCAGGATGGTTCATTGATAAGTGTCAGGGGAGCAGGTGTGATCAAATCAAAAAGAAAATTTTCCAACTTCCAGTTGCATATTGAATGGAAGACACCATCTGAAGTAACCGGCGAAAGTCAGGGAAGAGGAAACAGTGGAGTTTTTTTACAGGAGCTTTATGAAGTTCAGGTTCTTGATAGTTATAACAATCGTACCTATCGTCATGGTCAGGCAGGCAGTATATATAAACAATTTGCACCTCTGGTAAACAACAGCAGGAAACCAGGAGAATGGCAATCTTATGATATTATTTACACTGCACCGACTTTTAATAATGATACTACAACATATTATACTCCTCCAAGGGTTACGGTTCTTCATAATGGAGTTTTGATTCAGAATAATGTAAGTTTGAGAGGGCCAACTGAATATATAGGAATTCCTGAATATTTCATTAAGAAACATGGACCTGCCAGTCTTGTCCTTCAGGATCATGGTAATCCGGTTGCTTATAAAAATATCTGGATAAGAGAATTGTAGTTTTCTTAATATATAATAGATCATGTTATTAAATATGGTTTCTAAAAGCAAAAATTAATTTAAAATTATTAATTTTATCGATCAATAATAAAATTTAATCTACCTGACAATGAAAGAAAATTCAAAAAACATTACACGCCGGTCATTTGTTGAGAGAACCGGTGCTGTTGCCGCAGGTCTGACTATACTTCCGGGCTCAGTTATGAGTGGCTTTGGCTACAGGGCTCCCAGTGACAAGCTGAATATCGCAGTTATTGGTATTGGTGGTATGGGTAATTCAAACCTGAAAGCTGTTACTCCAACTGAAAATATTGTCGCTCTCTGCGATGTTGACTGGGGGTATGCAAAAAAGGTATTTGAAGCAAATCCAAATGCAAAAGCTTATTGGGATTGGCGAAAGATGTATGATGAAATGGGTAAATCAATTGATGCAGTTATTGTTGCTACTGCTGACCATTCTCATTGTGTCGCAGCATCTAATGCAATCACGATGGGCAAACATGCCTATGTACAAAAACCATTAACACACTCCGTTTATGAGTCAAGGTTATTGACCAAACTGGCTGCCAAACATAAGGTTGCTACACAAATGGGTAACCAGGGTTCATCTGATGAAGGTGTTAACCTGACTGTTGAGTGGCTGAATAATGGTGAGATAGGTGATATAAGGAAAGTTGAAGCTTTCACCGATCGTCCCATCTGGCCTCAAGGACTTAACCGCCCAAAAGGTGAATGGGTTCCTGATACACTTAACTGGGATCTCTTTATTGGTCCTGCTCCAATGCGTCCTTATAATAGTATTTACACACCATGGAATTGGAGAGGCTGGTGGGATTTTGGTACAGGTGCTCTCGGCGATATGGCCTGCCATATTCTCCATCCTGTATTTAAAGGACTGAAACTTCAGTATCCGATCAAAGCACAAGGCAGTTCAACATTGTTATTAACAGACTGTGCACCATCTGCTCAGATGGTTACCCTGGTCTATCCTGAGAGAGTTACCCCAAAAAATGCTAAAATGAAATTACCTCAGGTTGAGGTTATCTGGTATGACGGTGGCTTGCAGCCTCCGAAGCCTCAAGGATGGCCTGCCGGAAAAAATATGAATGACTCCGGAGGAGGTGTGATATTCCATGGAACAAAAGACAAACTGATTTGCGGATGCTACGGGGTGCGTCCCTGGTTATTATCAGGCCGCAAACCTGTCGTTCCACAGACAGAACGCAGAGTTGACCGGCTTATTAAAGGACATGAAATGGACTGGGTACGTGCTTGTAAAGAGAGCCCTGAAAGCAGAGTTCTTTCAAAATCAGATTTCTCAGAAGCCGGGCCATTCAACGAGATGGTTGTTATGGGTGTTCTTGCTGTCAGACTTCAGGGTCTGAATAAAGAACTTGAATGGAATGGTGAAAAAATGGAGTTCACAAATATTGGCGATAATGACACGGTAAGCCTCACCCTTTCAGATAATTTCACAATCATAGATGGCGATCCTAAATTCGACAGACCAACCAGTAAACTGAATGCAAAACAATTTGCAGCTGAGATGGTTAAGCATACTTACCGCAAAGGCTTTACATTACCTGAAATGCCGGTGTAATTAAAAACTCTTTTATCTTATTTTAATAAGAAACATTTAGGGGCTGGATCGTATGATTCAGCCTCTTCTCTTTACCCCCCAATTCCCTTTAAACCAATCTCTGCTGCCACAGTTCTCATACCCATTATACAATCTGTAATAAGATCATCGAGACTAACGCCAAGCATTTCAGCACCTTTTTCTATTACTGTCCGGTTAACACCCGCCGCAAATTTTTTGTCATTCCATTTCTTTTTTACAGATCTTGCTTCCATATCCATTACACTTTTTGAAGGTCTGACCAGCGCACTTGTTGCAACCAGCCCCGTAAGTTCATCTATTGCATAGATCGTCTTTTCAAGCAATGTTAATGGCTTAACATCAGATGCCAGTCCCCATCCATGGCTTAACACAGCCCTTATATATTCTTCCGGCCAGCTATTCTCTTTCAGAATCTTTTCAGTCATTATGCAATGCTGATCAGGATACATCTCATAATCAAGATCGTGAATCAATCCTATTATTCCCCATTTCTCCTCATCTTCTTCCGATTTATTTGCCATATATCTCATAACACCTTCAACAGAAAGCGCATGTTTTAAAAGACTCTCCGATTTGTTGTATTTTTTGAACAAATCAATAGCCATATCATGGGTTGGTGTTGTGGTTGACATATTTGCAGGGATTATTTAAGATAGTGACAGAGTTAAATTACTTATTGATTTTTAGAACAGGTATTGTCTTATTGATTGTAATTCCCCTGATATTAAGGTAATAGAGAGAAGGCAATAATCTGACATCTGCAATAATTATTGTATTCTTTCCGGCGATGATATCTTTTTCAACGTTATACAATTTAACTCCGGAAACGTTGGTAATTGATATCTGAAGTTTGTCAGCAACCCGGGAATCGATAATTATGGTAAACTGATCTGTAAACGGATTCGGAAATACAATTAATGGCTTATAAATTTCGGTATTTATCCTCATTGTGTCATTTAAAATGTAATCATCATTATTATCAACGATATAAGTAATGATTTCATAAAAGCCATATTTTGACATATCAGCTTTTGTATTGAATGAAACTGTAACCGAATCACCGTAAGGAATCACCGTATTTTCGAAAAATTGTTTTTCAGGGGGGAACTGATCATTTACTTCATAAGCCAGATTAAAGCCATTTATAACTTCTTTGCCAATGTTCAGAACTTTTACAGTTATTGTTCCTTGTCCATTTTGATCCCTTTGAACAGGTGCAACTATTCTGGCAACCTGGAGGTCTTTATTGATGTAGCTGACTGAACCTGGCCCTGCAAAATCAATCATATCGATCCAGGCACAATCTGAGCCATCTGAAAGAGATGGGTCCTTTTTATATATCCATTCCATTTTATTTAGTCCTGCTGGAACAGGAATAGCTATTTTTGTCCATGGTATTCCTCCCGATTTTTTTAATACCTCTATGTCATTAAGTCTGAATAAAAGGTAATCACCGTCAGCTTCAGATGATACCTTATAAAAGAACTTGACAGAATCGGCTATAGCGTAGATGGCTCTTATTATTAAGGAAGTGGATCCGTTATGGGAGATAGCACCCGATCTTGCAGAAATAATGCCGTCATAAGAACTCGTTCCGGTTATGGTCCATGGGATAGGACTGACATTGATCCATGGAAAGACATTAAATGATGATGCTTCGAAACTCTCCCTTAACCTGCCGACTCTGAATGAGAAATCATTGCTTATAAGGAATGGGCTGCAATCAAGTGTTGATGAAACTGAAATGAAACTGCCGGATGAGACTGTCTCTGATAGTTTTACCATTATCGGAATATCTGTGATCTCACCGAATCTCAGGATGCCTGATTTGACACTTGGTTCTAAAATAGTAATATCATTATCCGGACTGACAATGCTAAATTGTCCGGAAATATTGCTGCTTCCCTGATTACGAACCCTGAAGACGAGTTTAAAAGTTTCTCCGGGATCGGCGATATGGTTGCTATTTCCGAAGCTTGTATCATCAATTATACAACTTATTATCTGGAGTATAGGTGCATGAACACATATATCGATAGTGTAATGTTTCTCTGAATTCTGATCTTTCAGAATCAACTTAATTGTTACTACTTCCTTATCAGGAACATTATTTGAAATAGTAATACCCAGATTATATAAAAGAACAACATCTGATTTGGCTGGCAAAGTCCCTATAAATGCTGAATCACTGTTAATTGTTATCCAATCTGAGGTTGATGATATTTTGGCATAGAGGTTACTGGCATCAGATAAACCAAGGTTGCTCACTTTAAGGTTCAGGTAAAATGTCTCTCCATTGTCAGCCAGACCATTGCCATTTCCCTGACTATCATTTATGCTGGTGGATGTAAGATTAATGAACTCCTTTTTGACATCAGAAAAACGAATCGTCTTGATGACAGGTACTTTGTTCTGACCTGTTATTACAATCATGCAGGAATCATTTGACAACCCTGGCATATCAAGAACAACTGATCCTGATGGACTTGCAAATGATGCGTCCCAGAGAGTATCAAAATGCGATACAGCTACATAAGCGAACGGTTCAATATTCAGTGAAAGTGATTTTATCCCGTTTGGAAGTGTGTCGGGTAATGAGATATTGAAAAAACCCGGTTTCCCCATGATGGGAATAACACTTGGATCTCCCACGAGGTTATAGGTCTCCCAGTAATACTTCTTCCATGTGCTTGTACTTGCGCTGACAGCAAGATTTCCGGCATAATTAACCTGTCCCATTGTGAAATACCAGTCAGAAGCAGGTTCCCCGTGAGTATGAAAAAGTCGGTCGTAAGCTCCAAGCCCTGTTGTGAGATAGGTGGGATCAGCAGAAGGTGTACCGGCGCCGACAGACCAGTAAAAATCCTCATCCCAGTATGAGTCGTTTGAGCATCCAATAAATCCTATTGCCCCCTTTTCACTGGTCACTACCATTTTATTTCCAAATGAAGAAGCAATATTAAACTGGGCGGTTCCGCAGGCATTGCTGATTACAAAAGGATACATGTTTTTATTCTCAAAAGCTGGTATGTCAGGAACCTTAATATTAAGATGCAACCATCCAGCAATTTCACCATGACCGGTATAATTAATGAACGAGACACCTTTTTTTAGTAGCTTTAAGATTGAATCCCTGGACGTGTATGACTTGGGATAATAAAAGTGGTATTCATCAATTTTATTGATTTTTGTCAGATAGTTTGATATAGCATACTTTACCTGTCCGTTCATATGATTTGCATAATTTGCATCGTATCCTGCAGTGGCAATTGCCCGTGAATAGAATTTATTAGTATCGGCAAATTCAAACTTCTCATACTGAATTATTTTATTAACCACAGATTTTAATTCAGTTGTGTCGGCAACAGGCAGCCTGCCGATAAACATTTCAGGAATATAATCACCATTACCGTCAAATTCGCCATAATACATGTCGGTAATATTTCCGTAACCATAATAAGGTACTCTTTTTACGTCTCCAATAATAAGAAGGTACTCAGGCGGAGGGTCGGTTTCGGATGAGGCATTATAAATTTTAGTCAGAGTATCCTTCAGTTGAGTATAAGTATTACCAGCAAGACCTGTTCCTTTGTAAAGAACATTAAGTTTATAACCTTTCTGCGTTTTCCATCTGAAAAAAGGCTCAAGGTGCTTTCTGAAAGCAGTATCGGTAATGATTACCATCTTCACAGGCTGGTCGGAGTAACCCGGAATCACATCCTCAGGATTATAGTTAATTACCCCTTTATCAAGTGATTCATTAAAAAGTGCCGATTCCGGGAAAAGAGCTTTTGATTCAATTTTTTCTGTATATGAAAAAGTTATCTCAATCTTCATGGAAGTAATAACCTCGAGTACGTTCGAATGTGGATTATATCTTACCGGGTAAACATACAGGTTCGCCAGTTTTTTATTCCTTACTGTACCTAATGATTCAATCTTTACAGTGTCCGATGAGATAATTCCCCTTATCGCATACACCGTTTTATCAAACAGAAACTCAGGTTTCTTTCGCTGTACTTCCTTTGTTTCACTTTCCTGTACCGGGAAAAGAATACCTTCAATTTTTTTTCCTGAAGGATTGATTCTGGATGATCGGACTTTAGAAATCTTCACTTTGTATTCAGATCCTTCAGGAATTGAGATCAAACGGCTTAATACCGGAAGCTCAGGCTTACCCGGAATGACTGAGGGTAAATGACCTGGTATGGAGACACGGTAAAAAGAACCATTTTCATTGATAATACTTTCAACGTTAAGTTCTGATATTGAATAATTTAAGATAAGTGATTGGTTTCCGGTAATGACATCGCTCTTCTTCAAATCACCATCAAGTTGGTATTTGAAACTTTTTCCTGCCTGACCACTGGCTGATGCTGAAAAAAGCAGAAAAACTGCTAAAGAAATAGCCTGTTTATTTTTTCCTAAATGCGTCAATGTTAATTAATTAACACTATAACCTAAATTCTGATGGCAAGTTATTAAAAAATCAAGATATAATGAATGTGACCAGATAAAATTTGATTAAAACATAAAATTCGTATTTTTATGGCTGAATTTGTATATTGTGAATTCAAAATTATACTATTATGGTCAACTGTTATTTAACCAGAGTTTTAAAAGTTTTTCTAACCATAAATCTTATTGCAATGGCCTTTCCGGGTTTTTCTCAGGAACTTCCTGCAATTGACAAAATAAATACTTCTGCAGGAATAGTTGAAATGCACTTTATCGGACATGGATCGCTCATGTTTAAAGTAAATAGTTTTATTATTTATATTGATCCGGTTCGAAGCTCGGGTAACTATGATAATCTTCCAAAAGCCGACCTTATTTTAGTTACTCATGAGCATGGCGATCATCTCGATGCCAAATTAATTAATGACCTTCAAAAACAAGGAACAGTGTTGTTCTGTAACGAAAATTCTGCCTCAAAAGTTTCATGGGCAAAGGCTATGAAGGCAGGCGACATGAAAGAAATCAATAATATTAATATTGAAGCCGTAGCTGCATATAATATCGTTAATGAACGTGCACCAGGTCAGCCTTTTCACCCGAAAGGAGTAGGGTTAGGATATATCCTTACAGTTGGGGATAAAAGATTTTATATTGCTGGAGATACTGAAAACACACCTGAAATGAAAGCGCTCAGGAATATAAATGTTGCTTTCCTCCCGATGAATCTTCCCTACACCATGACTCCTGAAATGGTTGCTGATGCAGCACGGGCGTTTAAACCGGAGATTTTATACCCATACCATTATGGAGATACTGACACTAATATAATTTTAAAGCTTTTAAAGAATAGCAATATTGACGTACGAATCAGAAACTTAAAATAAAAGTGATATCATGAAAAGCATAAACAGGAGAAAATTTCTTAAGACAGGAATAACAGGTGCCGCCGGAATAATGGCTTTGTCGCCTTCATTAGTTTCAGCATCATCATCTAAATCATCTGCATCATCAGAGCAGGATAAGAATATCATTTACAGAACTCTTGGGAAGACAGGACTGAAGGTCCCTGTAATCAGTTTTGGAGTAATGAGAGCCGATAACCCAAACCTCTGCAAGGCTGCTTATGAAAAAGGAATTAAACTTTTTGACACTGCTAACGGATACCAGAATGGCAATAACGAGACAATGCTTGGAAATCTTTTAAAAAATTACCCCAGAAGCTCATTCTTTCTTGCTACAAAAGTAAAACCTGATGGTGTTGACAGAGACGGCAAGCCTACTGATCAGACTACAGCTGAAACTTTTTTAGAAAAATTCAATACCAGTCTTTCCAGGCTAAAGATGGATTATGTTGATATTCTGTATATTCATGATATGCGCAATCCGGAAATGCTTGAATATAAGCCTATTATTAATGCCCTTAAAAAGCTGAAGAAAGATGGTAAGATAAAGTTTATGGGGTTCTCAACTCATATTAATGAACCGGTAGTTATAAACGCTGCAGCAGCAACAGATAACTGGGATGTGATCCTTACAGCCTATAATTTTAAGCAGACCTATATCAGTGAATTAAATAGTGCAATTAAGAAAGCAACTGATGCTGGAATAGGTATTGTTGCAATGAAACCATTAGCCGGTGGCGGATTTCTCGACAAGGAAAAAACCAAGCCGATCAATTCTACAGCTGCTTTGAAATGGGCGTTATCAAATCCTGATATTACTACAACAATTCCAGGCATGACAGACTTTGATCAGCTTGATCTTAATGTCAAGATTTTGGCTGATATTACAATTACAGATGCGGAAAAGAAGGACCTGATGATCGCAAGCGCTGAAACCGGTCTTTACTGCACCGGCTGCACTAAATGCATTATGGCATGTCCGATGCACCTTCCGGTTCCTGATCTTATGAGAGCATATATGTATGCTTATGGTTATTCGAACCCGGCTATGGCCTACTCATTGCTTGGTGAGTTGGGTACGACCGATAATCCCTGTAAAGAGTGTAACACCTGTAAAGTAAATTGCACCAAAAACTTCAATATAAAAGAGAAAATTGCAGATATATCACGGCTTGTAAATGTTCCATCAGATTTTCTGGCTTAAAAAATATATACGAGGATGACTTAAAAGTACGATCAACCACCCAGTCATGACCCTGCGGGCATGACACCCCTCCTTTAAACAGGAGGGGAAAGTGTTGAAATACAGTACTATAACTTTCTCCTCCTCTTTTGAGGAGGAGTACCCCCGACTTATCGGGGGGGAGGTGGTGGGTTTTGAGGCAGCCTCATAATTATAAATTAATTCTTCAATAATGAGAAACAAGATTCTTATTGGATTTTTCCTGATTGTTCTTTTTGGATCTGCTACTGCTCAGGAGTTTGTCTTACCCGAACTTGAGGGTTTTAAAAAGGCCACCAACTACCCTGTCTTTGGTCCTGAAAACCTTTGGGATTTTATAAACGGCGCTGCTGATACATATCTCGCCTACGGGTTCATTGATCTGCATGTTGCAGAATATAAAAAGGGCAAGAATGTAATTAAGCTCGAAATATACCGCCATAGTGATAATATCATGGCATTTGGAATATATTCAACTGAACGCTCACCTTCCTTCAGATTCATGAATCTTGGAGCCCAGGGATATATAGCTGATGGGGCAATAAATTTCTTTAAAGGAAATTATTATGTCAAGATCAGGACCTATTCGAAAAGTGAAAAAACTTTACAATCTACTAAATCATTAGCTCTTAGGGTTGCTAATATGCTGGAGGGCGGTTCCGAAATGCCTGCTGTGCTTTCTAAGTTCCCTGAAATTGGAAGGAAGATGAACGAGGAAACTTATATCAATGAGAGTGTTCTGGGACATAAGTTTTTAAACAAAGCATATAAAGCTATTTACGAAATAGGGAGCGATAACTTTTCAATCTTCATAATGGAAAACAGTTCCACCGAAGAGGCAAGAAAATCTGTTGAAGCTTATCTTGCAGCAACCGGAATAGATACTGTAGAATCGGGGAGTGGCAAATACATGTTAAAAGACGGGTACAACGGAACTGTTTTCCTGGCCTGGAAGGATAATTTAATTGTTATTATTTCTGGTCTGTCGAAAGATCAGACTGAAATTGCAGACCGATACACTTCGGAAATTCTTAAATAGTTTTCAGGAAAACCATTCTCTTTCCCGCTTTTTAATATCTCCAAGGATCTTATTGGCAGTATTCACATTGTCAACAACCTGGAAATCAAACATTCCCACGCAGATAAAATCTGCTCCATTCTCGAATGCAAACCTGAAACCATCTTCCGGTAATATGGCTCCGCCTGCAAGAACCTTGAAAGCAATCCACGGTTTTTTAACCTCTTTCATATATTCTGTGGTTCTGACAGGGAAGAGATCGAACATATTATCATGGATCTTATTGTGATCCTGATTTCTCTTCGTATCAACACTGAATTCTTCTCTTTCTGATTCAGGATGAGCCGACCAGTAATTATCATTATGGAAAGTTTTTACATAGTAGTCAACAGGTAAACCTTCCTTCTCACAGGCTTTGACAACTTCCAGCGAATGAGATCCCATACCTGCCAGATACCCTTGTTTTTTAATGTGTTCTATTGCTTTTGCCAGCATGCTGATCTTCCCTTCCCTTACAAAACGGTCACCTTCAGCACCTTGAATATATAAGGTATTAGCCCCATTACCAATTGCCCGGTCAATATCCCCCAGAAAGTCTTCCGGCTTGAGGTAGGTCTGGCATACCGATTGCATTTTGCCTCCGTACATCTTCAGATACTTATTGAAAAGCGGGTAAAAATCATTAACCATGAATGTTGCATTTATTCCTGCCATCTCACCAAGATGCAAAGTCTCTAATACTTTCTGATCAGTATTATAAGCCTTGAAAAGTGTATTCGCGTAATTTAAGTCGCGGGCATGAGCCCAGCCACCAATCAGGTTACAACCCATTATCATCCTGGTAATATTCATCTCTCCCAGCTTGCCTTCAGGCAGTTTACCTTTAAGCTCGGAAAGGTTTTTAAATTCAACCCTTATGGCAGAAGCTCCTGAAACAGCATCAGTTCCTGTTACAGACATATTTCTTAGAAACACTCCTGAAAATGCTGCAAGGAAAGGAATTCCTGCCAGTCCCTTTAAAAATTCCCTCCTGCGATTAATGTCATTGGATTCAGTTTCTTCTTCTTTATTTAATTCTTCAGAAAGAACACCTTCCTTTTTTCTTTGACGTAACTTATCCAATCCGAAAAACTGACCTGATTGAGTCATGGCCAGAAGAATCAACGCAAACATTTCAACAAGATTCTTATTCACTATCAGATAGTTGCCTTCAGATAGTGCTCCATAACTATACCCACCGAATGGAGGATATGCTAAATAGTACATCAGTAACATTACCACCCCACTCCACGATGCAAGCCTGGTAAAAAGTCCAAGAATAAGCGCAAGTCCGATCAGGGTCAAACCATAAGCGTTTGCTGCATCAATGATCCACATGCCGGTATCACCTGAAGCCATCCAGCGGAACAGATCACCAAATATCCATCTGGATCCCTCTAAAAACTGTCTGGCTGACCACGCAGGATTCAGAAGTTTTATTAATCCTTCGTATAGAAAATGCCAACCGATTACGATTCTGAGAAGTGCAAGAAAAATCGGTACAAGTCTGTTTTTAAATGTTATAGATATCATAATTGCTATTATAATTGAGCAAAGAAAAATTTATATCCATTTCAAATTGTTCCAACTGCCTGTAGCCTGTCGCCTGTAGCCTGTAGCCTTTCGCCATTAATACAGATATTTATGGCATTCAGCACAATTGGCTTCTTTCCATGCTGTACCGATATCTACCGGATGCTGGAATTCAAGAGTTTCTCTTATGTTGGTATACTCCATCATTCCTTGTTTCCCCTGGCCTACAATCGTGTGGCAGAGATTGCAATCCCGTGATATTGTACGTCCGTTATCTGCTTTAAATGTATTATTGTGACATCTGAAACAGCCATCTGATTCGAGGTGTCCGATATGTTCCGGATAGAAATCATAAGCTACTTTCATTTTTGGGAAGGTGTTCTGGTTGAATGCTTTCTGAACTGAAACAACAGAGTTATTTATCAAATCAAAATTATTTGTATAAAAATCATTATAATTTGATTTGTAATAACTTTTGATACTGTTCTCTATTTTTAAAAGAGCTGTATCCTTGTCATTGAAAGTATCTCTTAATATCCCCATAGCAACTTTTTTAAAGAAGGGGATTTTTTTTGAAACTTCTCCGGTCAGCATCGCTTTATCGAAATAGACAGTTGGTGAATTATAGTTATGGGAAGGCCGGTTATGACAATCGATGCAATCCATGGTCCTTGTTGTTGCTGCGGAAACAAGACTGTCGGAGACAGGATTATTATCATTTCTGTAAACAGTCACCTCACCGGTAGATTTATTGGTATACTTTACATATGTAATATTTTCACGTTTATCATTTTCTGAAATGTATTCAATGTTAACTGCCGGATTGATGTGCCAGTGAATACCCTCTCTCAGACCTAATCCGCTATATTCCGGACCGGTTTTCATCTGAAGCATAATATCCCATTCAGTATTCAGTGAATCGGCAAGAAAATATTTATTGGTCCAGAGAGTACGTGCATAAAATTTTTGCGGCCAGTGACATTTTTCACAGGTTTCTCTTGCCGGACGCAGGTCATGAAGAGGTGTTTCAATTGGTGTAGGATAGGTTTTTGTGAGTACTGCATATACCTGATGCAACCCTGATAACTTGGATTTTACATACCATGATGCTCCTGATCCTACATGACATTCTACACAGGAAACATTTGCATGAGGGGAGTTCAGGTAAGCAGTATGTTCGGGCTCCATAACCTGGTGACATAAAGTGCCGCAAAATTCAACAGACTCAGTTATATGATAGGCCTTAAAACTTCCAAGAGTTGAAAGGAATAGAATAATAATTGTAGCAATAGTGAAGATAATAAAAGCGTTTCTGTGCCTTGGATCATTAAGATCAATACGCGGAAGCCGGGCAACTTCATGAACCAGACTCTTGAAGATCCTTCTTCTCTCAAGGAACATGCCTATCGGAATCATCAATAGTCCAAAAATCATAAAGCCTGGTAGTATAATGTAAATAAACAACCCCAGGTTGGTGTTCCCTTTATTGAATATTGTTGAGATTATAAATAGCAGGATTATTAATGCCAGATTGATGCCGGCAATAATAGAACCAATAATTGTTAACCAGTTTTTGGAGGAGGGTGGTAGTTTCATTGTCACCGGGTCAGGTTAAAAAGTAAGAGTAGAAGAAAAGTAAAAATAGAAAAATATTGGATTAATCGTCAGTCCTTTTGAAAATTATTAATAAAACAAACTCTGTGTTAATTAATTAACAGCATAATTCTTAATTGACTGAGTCTGGTTATTGTTCCTTGTCAATAAGCTGCGAAATGATCTCCTTCAGATCATTGTAGGATTTAACAACCATCAGATCGTTGTGTTCGTCAATTACATTCTGTGGCGGATTATATAGTATTCCAAGCTCTGCCTTCCGGAGCATCGAAATATCGTTGTAGGAATCGCCAATGGCAATTACCTTGTAATTAAGGCTTTGGAGTGCTTCAACCACCTTCTTTTTTGCATCTTTCTGCCTGAGGTTATAATTAATTATATTTCCGGCATTATCGGTTGTAAGATTATGGCAGAACAGAGTCGGTCTTCCCAATTGTTTCAGCAGCGGATCAGCAAATTCAATAAATGTGTCGGAAACAACTATAAGCTGTGATCTTGTTCGGAGCCAGTCAACGAATTCTAATGCTCCGGGCAGTGGTTTAAGTAGTGAGATAACTTTCTGAATATCATGCAACGTGAGGCCGTGTTGTCGCAATAATTCTAATCTCCGTTTCATGAGGACATTGTAGTCACTAATATCACGCGTGGTAAGCTTTAGCTCATCAATTCCTGTCTGCTTTGAAACATTTATCCATATTTCCGGTACAAATACCCCTTCAAGATCAGAACATACTATATACATATTGTAATGCTTATTCTTATTAATAATATTTAAGGATAAAGTCTTTCAAAATTCCGTAATTATTTTCTAACGAAAAATATTTTTCAGTTTTTTCTGTTATGCCAATAAGAGATGCCGGAAGGGGAGGATCTACATTAATAATTTGCCGTATCTCCTCAGGGAATTTTGCAGGATGAGCTGTTTCAAGAGATATGCAAAGTTGCTTTTCAGAATTGATGTTCTTGTTAAACCTGAAATATTCATTTATTCCATGCCATGCAATGGCTCCATGTGGTTCGAGCAGGATGTTATATTGTTTGTAAATGTCTGCAATTGTCGCTCTTGTCTCTTCATCGGTTACACTTACTGCGAAGAGATCTTCACGCATCTTTTTAAGGTCAGGTACTTTGATAATGTTTCCGGTTTCATCCATCATTCCCCCGTAAAGTGCCACAATTCTTGCAAGGTTGCTGGGGTGACCAACATTCATAGCACTTGAGATGCAATTTTTTGATGGAATGATTGATTTGTAGTTCCCGGTTCGTATGAATTCAGGAACCTCGTTATTTTCATTTGTTGAAACAATAAATTGCTTAACCGGAAGTCCCATCTTACTGGCAATAAGTCCGCCCATCAGGTTTCCGAAATTGCCTGATGGAACACTGAAGACTGCTTTGTCATCTACTCTCCCCGAGAGTCTCGACCATGCATAAAAATAGTACACCGTTTGGGGGAGTAACCTTCCGATATTGATAGAATTTGCAGATGACAGAGAGATTTGTGAAAGTGATGGATCTAAAAAGGCCTTTTTGACCAGCCTCTGGCAATCGTCGAACTTCCCGTTTATTGCAATAACCTTAATATTATCTTGAAGCGTTGTCATCTGTTTTCTTTGCATCAAACTCACTTCATCGTCAGGGAATAAGATAATTACATTGATGTTTTTGAGACCGTAAAATGCACTTGCAACTGCGCTTCCTGTATCGCCTGATGTGGCCGTTAGTATTGTAAGATGTTGATTATTAATTGATAGATAATATTGCATAAGCCTGCTCATCATCCTTGAAGCAAAATCTTTGAATGAAGCTGTCGGGCCCTGATCAAGTCGCATAATATATTTACGGTCGCATACTTTTTCAAGAGGAACTTCAAAATTATATGCATCGCGGCAAAGAGACATTAGTTCGTAGCTATTTGTTTCATTGCTTAAGAATTTATTTAGAACACTAAAAGCAATTTCATGATATTCTTTTGCAGTAAAACTTTCAAGTTCCTCCCTGGTTATTTTTGGAATGGATAAAGGCATATATAATCCTCCGTCAGGGGCAAGGCCTTTCAGAAGAGCTTGGCTGAAAGTGAGTTCAGTTGACTTTCGGTTTGTTGAATAATATTTTAAAGGTTTACTTTTCAATTCTTAGTTCGTCTGTTCAATTGTTCGTTTGTTCGTTTATTCACACATTTACCACTCTCATTAAATCAGCAAACACTCCGGCAGCAGTGACTTCCGCTCCGGCACCGTACCCTTTGATCACCATTGGCAGTTCGTGGTACCTGTTGGTTGTGAGCAGAATAATATTATTGCTTCCTTCAAGGTTAAAAGAAGGATGATCAGAATCAATAGTCAGAAGTTCAACTTTTGCCTTACCATGATCAAGAGTGGCAAAAAATCTCCACTTTTTGTTCTGTCTTACAAGATCTTTCCTTTTTTGTTCGAATTCAGCATCATGCTCTTTAACTTTTTCAAAAAAATTATTTATATCGCCTTCAAAGCAATTATCCGGAAGGAATTTATTAACAATAACATCA
Organism: Bacteroidia bacterium; assembly: GCA_026391475.1. Lineage (GTDB taxonomy): Bacteria > Bacteroidota > Bacteroidia > Bacteroidales > VadinHA17 > LD21. The sequence continues at coordinate 42,975 of JAPLED010000008.1, forward strand.
TCTTTTTCAATAGGATAACCGGCTTCCCGAGCCAGTATCAGGATTTTTCTGACCACATCTGTTCCGCTGAGATCCACACGAGGATCCGGTTCTGAATAGCCTTTTTCCCTTGCCTTCCTGATAGCACTGCTTAAAGGCATTTCAGGGCCGATTTCATTAAATATGAAATTCATGGTTCCGGAGAGTACAGCCTCAATTTTAAGGATCTTGTCGCCACTTACCACAAGGTCATTTATTGTTTTGATAATTGGTAATCCGGCTCCCACCGTAGTCTCATAAATGAATCTTACTCCCCTTTCATTTGCTATGGTCTTCAGTTTTTGATAATAATTATATTCTGAGGAGCAGGCGATTTTATTTGCAGTTACTATTGAAACATATCTTGAAAGAATATCACCATATCGGGATGCAATATTTTCATTGGCTGTGCAATCGATGAATACTGCATTCCTGAGATTAAGCCTTGTCATCTGTTGAATGAAATCGGTTATATCTCCTTTTTCACCGGATGTTTTAAGAGTATCCCTGTAATTCTCCAATGAAATACCTTTCTTATCGATGAGCATTCTCCTTGAATTAGTCACACCCATCAGATTTACTTTAAGGTTATGCTCACTGAGTAGAGTTGAAGACTGGTTTTGAATCTGTTTCAACAGGCTTGTTCCTACCAACCCGGTGCCTGCAACAAAAAGATACATTTCCTTGTAACGGGAAAGGAAGAAGCCATCATGAATAACATTAAGCGCTTTTTTCAGACTCTCATTCTTTATAACTACCGAAATATTTAATTCAGATGAGCCCTGTGCAGTGGCTATCACATTTATTCCATTCCTGCCAAGCGACTTGAAAAGGGTTGCTGATATTCCGGGGGTGTTTTTCATTCTTTCACCCACAATTGCAATAATCGATAAATTCTTTTCAAGAAGAACTTTTAATTCATTATTCAGATTAATCTCTCTATTGAATTCCTCATATATTGCTTCCGATGCCGGTACTGAATCAGAAGGGCTTACAGCAAAGGTTATTGAATACTCTGAGGAGGCCTGTGTTATCAGAATTATGTTGATGTTCCGCCTGGCCAATGCTCCAAACAACCGCATAGATGTTCCTGTTACTCCAACCATGCCGGTACCCTGCAAAGTGATCAGATCGATATGATCAATCGATGAAATTCCTTTGATGGGGCTTCTGTTATCATCAGATGATTTATGGCTGATAACAGTTCCTTTTGACTCCGGGTTGAATGTGTTAAGAACCAGTATCGGGATGTTCTTTTTATAAACCGGTCGGAGGGTAGGTGTATAGATTACTTTTGCACCAAAATGCGATAATTCAATAGCTTCTGAATATGTCAGGCTTTCAATTGCATATGCCTTTTCTACTTTCTTAGGATCGGCAGTCATGAACCCATCTACATCAGTCCATATTTCGAGAACTTCTGCATTGAGCGCAGCTGCTATTATTGCAGCAGTATAATCCGAACCTCCTCTGCCCAAAGTGGTTGTCTCGTTACTTTGATTGCTGGCAATGAAGCCCGGAACAATAATATGTTTACCGGTTTCAGTAATATTCTTTCTGATAAGACTATCTGACAGGGCGAAATCAACATTTGCAAATCCGAAATTGCTGTCTGTTTTAATAAAGTGTCTGGAGTCAACAAGAATACTATTATCAATCAGGTTGCTTATTATCAGGGATGATAGTATTTCTCCAATGCCAAGTACTTGATCAAGTGAATGTTTGCTTAATTCACGAAGCAGATAAATTCCGTTAAGAGTTTTCCGGACGTCATTGAAGATATTTTTAATGTCTTCATGAATAACATCCTGCTTATCTTTGATTATTAGTTGTTTTACATATTCTGTATGCTTTAGAATTATCTTCTCAAGAAGTACTTTGTATTCATCATTCGTGGTGGAGGCAAGTTCACTGATATGCTTTAGTTCATCTGTTATCCCCTGAAAGGCCGATACAACTATCACACAAGGAGAACTTTGGGATTCTATTATCTTTTTTACTCCCCTTATCCGTTCAGGTGTTCCAATGGATGTGCCGCCAAATTTAAGTACTTTCATGGTTTAACTTTGTCCTACTTTCTCAAGCCTTTTAAGTATAGAGAAGATGAAAGCAGCGGAGGTAAGACAACATATAATAAATACCAGCCAAAGCTGCCATAGTTCAACTTTATCCCAGAGAAGGGTTCCAACAAAAAGAAGCTTATTCCCGACAGCTGTTGCAAGCAGCCATCCACCCTGCATCAGTCCCTGGAATCGTGAAGGAGCTACCTTGGAAACAAATGAAAGTCCCATAGGACTGAGGAACAACTCTGCAATTGTCAGAGTAAGGTAACTGCTCATAAGCCAGTATGGCGATACCCTGTCTATCTCAGCTACAGGGGCTCCGGCCAGAGATGCAGGTGAAGGCACACCGATTGAAGATATCAGGACTACAATAAACCCAAGTGCTGCTATAATCATTCCAATTCCAATCTTCTTGGGTGTGGAAGGTTCAATCCCTTTCTTGTTCATCCAGGCAAAGGCTGCCATAACCGGGAAGGTAAGAGCTACGATAAACAGAGGATTGAACGACTGAAATATTTCCGGTGAAATTGAATTTTGTAATCCAAACGGAGTGAACAATTTGCCCAACAAACCTGTTGGATCAAAACCATTTGTAAAAAACAAAGCAAATAGAAGTGCAATCGCAAAAAGTATTCCTCCTGTTATTTTAATCTTGGTTTTAATATTCCTGTATACCAACAAAACCAGACCTGCAACTGCACCAATAACAGCAAGCATTGAGGGTAAGGTGAAGAAAAGGTTAGTAAACGGCCCAACCTGTTTTACAGTGTAGTCCCTGGCAAATAGAGACTGTGTAAGTCCATTCTGGTGAAATGACATCCAGAAGAAAATCACTACAACAAAAACCAGCACCAGGGATATGATCCTTGCCCTCTCTTCTTTACGCGAGCTGAGAATTATCCAGGTTACAAATCCTGTAAACAAACCAAAGGCTAACCCTGTAGCCCAGCGCTGTGCGGGAGTATCTCCTAATACCGTAATAAATTGTAATATGAACGCAGTTGTTCCCATAGCAACGATAGCTGCAAAAAGGACTGAAGGTTTAAAATTGACTTTTTCAGCAACTGCTGTAACTTTCTTTTCTTTATTCGGCAACAGCCTATTAAAGAAGATATATACCAGCAGTGAAATAACCATTGCAATGGCTGCAATACCGAACGCATAGTTATAACCTTTTGAAAAAGCCTCAAGGTAATTGGTTGCAAATGTACCGAGATCCGTTACGGGACCGCCAATATTCACATTGTTAGCCAGTTGCTGGAAAGTAGAAGTATTGATCAGGGTACCATTAATATATTGATGACATAGAGAAGGTAGAGTTGCATCCTGTACAAATCCATTTATCTTCAGCCACCAGTTAAGAATACCTTTAGCAGCGTGGGGTGCAAAGAAAGCTCCGACATTTATACCCATGTAAAAGATCATGAATGCTGAATCCCTAAGTTTTGAATACTTGGGATCATCATACATCTGACCAACAACAGCCTGAAGATTGCCTTTGAAAAGCCCGTTTCCAAACGCTATAGTAAATAAACCAATTATAGTGACCGTCAGTGTCATCCCGGGTACAGCCATAATGATGTAACCACCAAACATTATTATGATCCCGGCAAGAATAACAAGTTTGTATTTCTTTGTAGAATCGGCAAGGATACCACCAAAAAGGGCCAGTGCGTAGATGCTGAAATAAAACCAGCTATAAATTCCACCGGCTTTTTCAGCTGAAAGACCAAATTTGGCTTGCAGAAAATAAACAAGAATTGCCATCATTGTATAAAATCCGAACCTCTCACCCATATTTGAGAAGAAGGCAACAAGTAGTCCTTTGGGATGATTTTTTAGCATAATTGTATTTATTTATAAAATTGATTCACTTTTAAATTATTATCTTTTTGTTCAATTATTTCAATCTATTTCAACTTTTATCAACCTATTTCAACTTATTATCAGGAGTCATTTAACATTGATTCTGCTCATAACAAATATATTAATCTTTTTGAAAGTAAAAAACCTGCTTTTCCTGGCTCTTTTACATTCATAATTGCCTGCATCATTTTTATTAATGGATGAAGAGTGTAAATTTGTGAAACAATTGTAATCCAAAAATGAAAATATTCCGTTGTGAACAGATAAAAGAGATTGATGAATATACCATACAGCATGAACCTATTGCATCCATTGATCTTATGGAGAGGGCTGCCGGACAATTACTTAGATGGTATCTTGCGAGGTTTGAAAGATCCAGGCGTATTTTTATTTTTGCCGGTCCGGGTAATAATGGAGGCGACGGTCTTGCTCTTGCCCGTATGCTGGCTGCAAACAGATATGATGCTGAAGTACATTATGTTAAATTTACAGAAAAGACATCCAACGATTGGGAGATAAACCGGCAGCGTCTGGAAACAGAAACAACCGTCCCGCTGAATTATCTGACCAGTTCAGATCAGTTTCCTGTCATCTCATCGGGGGATCTTATAATCGATGCAATCTTTGGTTCCGGACTGTCCCGTCCTGTTGAAGGCTTGCCGGGAGAAGTTATTAAACGGATCAACCATGTTGATGTAACAGTAATTTCAATTGATATTCCTTCAGGGTTGTTTGGTGAGGATAATAGCAAAAATTCATATGACACAGTTGTTAAAGCTGATTTCACTCTTAGTTTTCATTTTCCCAAACTATCCTTTATGTTTGCCGAAAATGCTCATTATGTCGGAGAATGGTTTGTGTTGCCAATCGGGTTGAATAGCAATGCAATCAGAAACACATTATCTCCCTATGCATTATCAGGAAACAGTGATGTAGCACCGTTGCTCAAAAAAAGAGATCAATTTGATCACAAGGGAAATTTTGGCCATGGCTTGCTGATTTCCGGCTCTTCAGGAAAAATGGGTGCTGCAGTTCTTGGAGCAGAGGCAACTCTCAGAACTGGTATCGGTCTGATAACATGTCATATACCTTCATGTGGGAACTTAATCATACAGAGTGCTCTGCCCGAAGCAATGGTAACGGTTGATAAATCTGAAAAATATATTTCAGATATTGGAAATACTGATTCTTTCAATGCTGTTGGTATTGGCCCGGGCTTAGGAACGGAACCGGAATCTCAAAAAGCACTTCAAAACCTATTATCAGAATGTAAAAAACCGATGGTAATTGATGCTGATGCACTGAATATCCTCTCTTTAAATAAGAAATGGTTTTCTCTTTTGCCCACAGGAACAATTCTCACACCCCATCCAAAAGAAT